>NZ_JBFRGY010000004.1:0-410022 GCF_052115565.1 Microbacterium sp. 2MCAF23
ATCATATCATTGCTGACTTCATCCGAATGCCAACCCCAAAGGGTTGGTCTTTGATCCAAAGGAATTTCTCAACCAGCCCAAAAAGGACTGGACGAGGAATAAATTGGCATTTGACAAGTGCACGCTGTTGAGTTCTCAAGGATCGGATGCTCCTACAGCTCAGCCTCGCGGCATCACAAATAGGGCTAGATCTCACTCCCCCTCGCTGCGCCTTGCGGCGAACCTGAGGTGGGAGTTCCCAATCATAGTAGAAGATCTTCCACGAGGGAAGTTCTTCGTTGAGATCGGGGTTTGTTCGCCGCTTGGGGAGTCAGGCCTTCCGGCCCTTCGCTCTACCGCTTGGGGCGAACAAGTAATAAGTTACGCGGATCCCCGGGTTCCGGCAAATCGGGCTCGCAGCCCGGGCGTGTCGCACACCCCCGCTACCTGGTATCCAACCGGCGAAATACCTGATGAACGGGAAAACCCCCCTCCCGGCGAGGGCCGAGAGGGGGGTTTCAAGGGTCCGGGGCGGCTGCCGATGGACATCCGCAGAGGTCACATCCCGAGCGCGTGGGCGGCGGACTGCGCCCGGGCGACGAGCTCGATGCGCTGCTCGGCGACGCGCACCGGAGCGGTGCCGCCGACGCCATCGCGGCTCGCGACGGATCCCTCGATCGTGAGCACCTCGCGCACCCCAGGGGTCAGGTGCGGCGACACCTCGGCGAGGAGCGCGTCATCCGCATCCTCGAGACCGATGCCGCGCTGCTCGCACGCCCGCACCAGGGATCCGGAGATCTCGTGAGCCTCCCGGAACGGCACCCGGCTCTTCACCAGCCACTCAGCGACGTCGGTCGCGAGCGAGAATCCCTGGGGAGCGAGCTCGGCCATGCGCTCGGTGTCGAACCGCAGCGTCGCCACCATCCCGGTGAACGCCGGCAGCACGACCTCGAGCGTGCGGACCGAGTCGAACACCGGCTCCTTGTCCTCCTGCAGATCGCGGTTGTACGCGAGCGGCAGACCCTTGAGCGTCGCCATGAGCCCGGACAGGTTGCCGATGAGGCGCCCGGACTTGCCGCGCGCGAGCTCGGCGATGTCCGGGTTCTTCTTCTGCGGCATGATGCTGGATCCCGTGGAGTATCCGTCGTCGAGCGTGACGAAGCCGAACTCGCGGGTGTTCCAGAGGATGATCTCCTCGGAGAAGCGGGACAGGTTGACGCCGATCATCGCCGTGATGAACGCGAACTCCGCGACGACGTCGCGGGAAGCGGTTCCGTCCAGCGAGTTCTCCGCAGGACGGTCGAGGCCGAGCTCACGGGCGACCAGCGCCGGGTCCAGGCCCAGAGTCGATCCGGCCAGCGCGCCCCCGCCGTACGGCGACACGCCGGCGCGCGTGCGCCAGTCGACGAGCCGCTCGAGATCCCGCACCAGCGGCCAGGCGTGCGCCTGCAGGTGGTGCGCGAGGAGCACGGGCTGCGCGTGCTGCAGATGCGTGCGCCCCGGCAGGATCGCACTGTCATGCGCCTGCGCCTGCGCGACGAGCGCGTCGACGAGGCCGAGCACCTCGCGCGCGATGAGACGGGCGTGGTCGATCAGATACATGCGCACAAGCGTCGCGATCTGGTCGTTGCGGCTGCGCCCGGCACGCAGACGCCCGCCCAGATCCGCGCCGACCTCGGCGATGAGCGCCGCCTCGAGCGCGCCGTGCACGTCCTCATCCCCGGGCTGCGGGAGCAGTGTGCCATCCGCGATCCTCGTCGCGAGGGCGTCGAGACCCGCGTGCATGCGCGCGGCCTCGTCGGCCTCCAGGTATCCGGCGGCCTCGAGCGCGGTCGCGTGGGCGTGCGAGCCGGCGATGTCATAGGGCGCGAGGATCCAGTCGAAATGCGTCGACCGGCTGAGCTCGGCGAGTTCGGGACTGGGACCTCCGGCGAAGCGGCCGCCCCAGAGCGCGCCCTGGTTCGTGCCGTGCGCGGCGGTGCGTTTCGTCTCAGTCACTTCGTTTCCTCGCTCAACGACCCCGAAGACTTCCCGATGAGCCACACCAGCAGCGCCTTCTGCGCGTGCAGGCGGTTCTCCGCCTCGTCCCAGACCACGCTCTGCGGGCCGTCGATGACCTCGGAGTCGACCTCGTAGCCGCGGTCGGCGGGCAGGCAGTGGATGAAGATCGCCTCGGGCGTCGCGAGAGCCATGGTCGCGCTCGTGACCTTGTAGCCACCGAGGTCACGCAGGCGCTGCGCCTTCTCCTCCTCCTTGCCCATCGACACCCAGGTGTCGGTGACGATCACATCGGCACCGGCCGCAGCCTGGTCCGGATCCGTGAGAAGGGTCAGGGATCCGCCGGTCTCCGCGGCGCGGCGGTGAGCGTCGGCGACGACGTCCGCACGGGGTGCATACGCCTCGGGAGAGGCCACCCGCACGTGCATGCCCGCGGTGACGCCGGCCAGCACGTAGGAGTGCGCCATGTTGCTGCGTCCGTCACCGAAGAACGAGAGGGTGAGACCCTTCAAGTCGCCCTTGTGCTCGCGGATCGTGAGCAGGTCGGCGAGCAGCTGGCACGGGTGGAAGTCGTCGGAAAGCGCGTTGATCACCGGCACCCTGGTGCCCGCGGCCATCTCCTCGAGACCCGCCTGCGCGTAGGTGCGCCACACGATCGCGGCGACCTGACGCTCGAGCACCCTGGCCGTGTCCGCCGGAGTCTCCTTGCCGCCGAGCTGGCTGTTCGCGGTCGAGATGATCAGCGGGGATCCGCCCAGATCCGCGATGCCGACCGCGAACGACACACGCGTGCGGGTCGAGGACTTGTCGAAGATCACCGCGACCGTCTGCGGACCGGCGAGCGTCTTGTCGGCCCAGCGATCCTTCTTCAGCTCGAGGGCGAGATCGAGGATCTCGGTCTGCTCGGCCGTGGTCAGGTCGTCGTCGCGCAGCAGGTGGCGGGTCATGCGTTCGTCTCCGTGAGAGCGGTGGCCGCGACCTCGGCAAGGGCGGCGGTGAACAGGTCGGTGAACTCGGCGATCTCGGCGTCGCCGATCGTGAGCGCCGGAGCGATTCGCACTGAGGACGGGTTCGCGGCGTTGATGACGAGCCCGAGACGCTGCGCCGCGGCGACGACGTCGCCCGCGACGGGAACGGCCAGCGCCACGCCGAGGAGCAGACCGCGGCCGCGCACACCGGCGACGAGCGGGGATCCGATCCCCTCGACGACCTCGCGCAGCTGCGCACCGCGTTCGCGCGCGTTCTGCACGAGGCCCGCCTGCTCGATCTCCTCGAGCACGGCGTTGCTGACCGCGGTGGCGAGCGGGTTGCCGCCGAAGGTGGAGCCGTGCGAGCCCGGCTGCAGCAGAGCCGCCGCGTCCCCGAACGCCACGAGCGCGCCGATCGGGAAGCCGCCGCCGATCCCCTTCGCGAGGGTGATCGCGTCGGGCACGATCCCCTCGTGCTGGAACGCGAACCAGTCGCCCGTGCGGCCGGCGCCGGTCTGGATCTCGTCCACGATGAGCAGCGCGCCGTGCTTCGCGGTGAGCTCGCGCGCGGCACGGAGGTAGCCCTCCGGCAGCTCGAGCACGCCGGCCTCGCCCTGGATCGGCTCGACGAACAGTGCCGCGACGCGATCGTCCATCGCCGCCTCGAGCGCCTCGATCGTGGCGGGGATGTGCTCCACTCCCCCGGGCAGCGGCTGGAACGGGTCACGCATGGACGCCTTCGCGGTCAGCGCGAGCGCGCCGATCGTGCGGCCGTGGAACGCGTTGTCGAGGGACAGGATCCGTGGGCGCTCGGTGCCCAGGTCCGAAGACAAACCGTGCAGGCGCGCGAGCTTGAACGCCGCTTCGTTGGCCTCCGTGCCGGAGTTCCCGAAGAACACCCTCCCCGCGTCGCCGGTACCGGCGAGACGCTTCAGCCGGGCCGCGAGCTCGAGCTGCGGAGGAGTGGCGAAGTAGTTCGACACGTGCGCGAGAGTGGCGGCCTGGCGCGAGACCGCCTCGACGAAGACGGGGTGGGCGTGCCCGAGAGCGGTGACCGCGATCCCCGCGAGGAAGTCGAGGTAGCGTCGCCCCTCGCCGTCCCACAGGTGCGACCCCTCGCCGCGGACGAGCAGCTCGAACCGCGGGCCCGCGTTCAGGATCAGGTCGCGGTCGGCCGCGCCCTGCCAGGCCTGTGCCGGTGCCGATGTCTGTGCGGCGTGCGAGGTCATCCCGCCACCACCTCCGTTCCGATTCCCTTGCTGGTGAACAGTTCGACGAGCACCGAATGCGGCACCCGTCCGTCGATGATGGCCGCCGCATGCACGCCCGACTCCACGGCCTCCAGGCACGCGGTCATCTTCGGGATCATGCCCGACTCGAGCGACGGGAGCATGGTCTTCAGCTCCGTCGTGGTCAGGTGCGAGACGAGCGAGTCGCGGTTCGGCCAGTCGGCGTAGAGTCCAGCGACGTCGGTGAGGATCACGAGCTTGACCGCGCCGAGCGCGGTCGCCAGCGCCGCCGCCGCCGCGTCCGCGTTCACGTTCAGCGACTGACCAGGATGGTCCAGATCCGGGGCGATGCTGGAGACGACCGGCACCCGTCCCGCGGCCAGATGGTCATGGACCGGCGTCGGATCCACCTGCACGACGTCGCCGACGCGGCCGAGGTCGACCTCTTCGCCGTCGATGATCACGCCGCGGCGACGTCCGCCGAAGAGCCCGGCGTCCTCTCCGCTCAGACCCGTGGCGATCGGTCCGTGCGAGTTGATCTTCGAGACGAGCTGAGGGTTGACCTGGCCGGTGAGCACCATCCGCACGACGCTGATCGCTTCGGTGTTGGTGACCCGGTAGCCGCCCTTGAACTCGCTGGGGATCTCGAGCCGCTCCAGCATGTCGGAGATCTGCGGTCCTCCGCCGTGCACGACGACCGGCTGCACGCCGACGTAGCGGAGGTAGGCGATGTCCTGCGCGAACGCCTCCTGCAGCTCATCGCTGATCATCGCGTTGCCGCCGTACTTCACGACGACGATCTGATCGCGGTACCTCTTCAGCCAGGGCAGCGACTCGATCAGCGTCTGCGCCTTGATCGCGGCTTCCTCGGGCGCGGTGTCCTGAAGGTCGCTCATGAGGAGTACGCGCTGTTCTCGTGCACGTAGTCGTGCGTGAGGTCGTTGGTGCGGATCGTCGCCGCGGCCTCGCCGACCTTGAGATCGATCAGCACGTGCGTCGCGCGCGGGGCCAGATCGACCTCCTCGCGCGGACGGTCGGGACCGCCGGCGGTGCACACCCGCACCCCGTTCATCCAGACGTCCACGTCGTAGGGATCGAATGCGGCCCGGGTGGTGCCGATCGCGGCCAGCACGCGCCCCCAGTTCGGGTCGTTGCCGAAGATCGCCGCCTTGAACAGGTTGTTGCGCGCGACCGCGCGACCCACCTCGACCGCGTCCTGCTCGCTCGCGGCATGCACGACCTCGATCGAGATCGCGTGACTGGCGCCCTCGGCGTCGTCCTGCAGCTTGCGGGCCAGCTCGTCCGAGACCTCGGTGAGCGCGGCCGCGAAGTCGTCCAGGTCGGGCCGGATCCCGCTCGCGCCGTTGGCGAGCAGCGTCACCTGGTCATTCGTGGACATGCACCCGTCGGAGTCGAGCCGGTCGAAGGTGGCGCCGGTCGCGCGACGCAGAAGGGCGTGAGCCTCGGCCGCATCGAGCTCCGCATCGGTCGTGAGCACCACGAGCATCGTCGCGAGACCCGGAGCGAGCATGCCCGCGCCCTTCGCCATGCCGCCGATGGTCCAGCCGTCTCGGCTCACCGCGACCGTCTTGGCGACGGTGTCGGTGGTCATGATCGCCTCGGCGGCGGCCTGTCCGCCGTCGGCGCTCAGCTGCGCGACGCCGGCCTCGACGCCCGCGAGCACCTTGCCGCGGAAGACCTCGTCCCCGGTGCCGATCAGCCCGGTGGAGCAGACCACCACGTCGCCGGCGCTCACCCCCAGCAGCTCTGCGGCGCGCTCCGCCGTGAGATGGCTGGTCTGGAACCCGAACGGGCCCGTGAAGCAGTTCGCACCACCGGAGTTCAGCACGACGGCCTCGACGATGCCGTCCTTCACCACCTCCTGCGACCAGATGATCGGGTTCGCCTTGGCGCGGTTGCTGGTGAACACCGCGGCGCCGACCTTTCGCGGGCCGCGGTTCACGACGAGGGCCACATCGGGCTTTCCGGTGGACTTGAGACCCGCGACGACGCCGGCCGCCTCGAATCCCTGGGGTGCGGTCACGCTCATGGGGCGACTCCGTTGATGCTGAGCGCCGTGGTCTCGGCGAGACCGAGCGCGATGTTCATGGACTGGATGGCGGCTCCCGCCGTGCCCTTGACGAGGTTGTCGACGGCGGTGACGACGACGACGCGGTTCGCGGCGCGATCGATCGCGAGGCCGATGAGCGCCGTGTTGGCGCCGAGCACGTCGGCGGTGCGAGGGACGGATCCCTCCGGCAGCAGCTGCACGAAGACCTCGTCGCCATAGGCGCTCTGCCAGGCCTCGCGGATCTGCGCGTCGGTGGCGCCTGGGACGATCGGGGCCGTCGAGGTCGCGAGGATCCCGCGGGCCATCGGCACGATGACCGGGGTGAACGAGATCCGGATCCCCTCGGGCGCCACGCCCGACGCGGCGGCGAGAGCCTGACGGATCTCGGGGATGTGCCGGTGCGTGCCGCCGACGGCGTACGGATTGGCGGATCCGAGGATCTCACTGCCCAGCAGATGGGTCTTGAGACTCTTGCCGGCACCGGATGGGCCGACGGCGAGCACGGTCACGATGTCGGACGGGTCGATCACGCCCGCCGCGACGCCGGGGGCGAGGCTCAGGCTCACCGTGGACGCGTTGCAGCCGGGGGCCGCGATGCGGCTGGCGCCGCGGAGGTGCTCGCGCTGCTTGACGCCGTTCACCGGCAACTCGGGGACGCCGTAGGCCCACGGCTCGTGGAAGTCCCCGCCGTAGAACGCGTCCCACGCGGCCTCGGAGGTGAGTCTGTGGTCGGCTCCCGCATCGATCACGAGCGGGACCTCGCCGAGGGCGTCGGTGTACTGACCGGACTGGCCGTGCGGCAGGGCGAGGAACACGATGTCGTGGCCGGCGAGGATCTCCGGCGTCGTGTCCTGCAGGGTGAGGTGCGCGAGCGAGCGCAGATGCGGCTGATGCTCGGAGAGCTTCTGTCCGGCGTTCGAGTGCGCCGTGACGGTGCGGATCTCGACGTCGGGATGGTTCGCGAGCAGGCGAAGGATCTCGCCGCCCGCATAACCGGATGCGCCGGAGACGGCGACGGAATACGTCATGCTTCCACCTTAACGGTCGGGTCTGCCGGCGACGCCCAAGAAGACGGCGCGGGACAGGAGTGCGATGCGGGGCCGGAGGCGGCGACGCCGGCACTCGACCGCGAACGACGCGGGAGCGCGGGGTCGCCTAGAGTCGGCGGTCGCCCGAACGGCGTCGACGCACCACGACCGCACCCGTGAGGGTGGTCGTGTGCGGAGCCGGAAGCATGCGGCGACGATAGCGCGGGGTGGCGCTCTCCTCCAAATCGAGGGCGCCTTCGTGCGTCATCGAGCCCGGTCGCGGGTGGCGGCGACACCCGGCCGCCGCCACCCGTCGCGCTGCGCTCGCTCAGAGAGCGGCCGCGGCGAAGAAGGCCCGCTCGTGCTCGCTCGAGCGCACGAAAGCGACCCGCATCCGCTCGCGCGTGGCCGCATCCGCGGCGGCCGCGCGCGCGGTGACGAACCGGATCGCCCTCGCCGTCGCGTCGGCGAACCCCGGATCCGCGTACTCGTCGAGCCAGTCCTTGAAGGGGTGCTCGGCGAAGGGGCGCGACGGGTCGCTGCTGGCAGCGGCGTGCAGTCTGGCGCCCACGTCGGAGTACAGCCAGAAGCAGGGCAGCAGGGCCGCGATCAGCACGCCGTAGTCGGCATCGAACGCGGCACCGCGGAGGTGGTCGAGATAGGCGACGGTCGCCGGGGCGGGCTCGGCCCGGAACGTGTCGACCCCCACCCCGTCGGGAGAGATCCTGCTCGCGTGCAGCTCAAGCTCCACGATCACCGCCTGCTCTGCCGAGTGCGCCCAGAACGCCTGCTCCTCAGGAGTCGGCGCAAGGCGGGCCGCCTCGGCCAGGGTGCGCGCGTACTCGCGCAGGTACAACGCGTCCTGCGCCAGATACCAGCGGAACGCGGCCGCCGAGAGGGATCCGTCCACCATCCGGCGCAGGAACGGCAGCTCGTCGATCGCGTCCCGGATGGGCGCGATCGCCTCCCACCAGTCCGAGGCGACGGTCTCCGCCTCAGGGACGGCGGCCAGTCCCCCGCGCCGCCACAGCCCGGCGAAGTGGCTGATCGGACCGTGACCGGATCCGACCTGCAGCCCGGCGCCGGCGGCGATCGATTCGCGCAGCCACGACCGCACCTCGGCCACCGCATCGCGCCAGTCGAGATCGGCAGCCCGGCGGGTCGCGAGCCCGGCGGAGAGCGAGCATCCTGTGCCGTGGGTGCTCGCGGTGCGAATGCGGGAGCCGGGATACTCGCGTACCGGCCCCGAGGGACCGACGAGCGCGTCGGGCGCCTCGTCGCCGCCGAGATGCCCGCCCTTCACGAGCACCAGCGCACCGGTCGCCGCCGCGAGCCGCTGCGCCTGGCCGAGGGCGCCCGTCCAGCTCGTCGCCGCAGGCTCCCGTACGAGGACGGCCAGTTCGGGGAGGTTCGGAGTGAGGAGGTCGGCCAGCGGCAGCAGCGCGCGCAGGGCCTGCTCCGCTTCGGTGTCCAGCAGCCGGTCCCCGCTGGTGGCGACCATGACCGGATCCAGCACGACCGTGGGCGGGCGGTGCGCTCGCAGCCACGATTCGACCTCCGCGATGACCGCGGCCTCTGCGAGCATTCCGATCTTCACGGCGTCGACCCGCACGTCGTCGCCGATCGCGTCGAGCTGGGCGCGCAGGAATGCGGCGGGCGGGACGTGCACGGCCCGGACGCCGCGGGTGTTCTGCGCGGTCAGAGCGGTGATCGCGGCCATGCCGTAACCGCCGTTCGCGGCGATCGCCTTGAGATCCGCCTGGATTCCCGCGCCCCCGGAGGGGTCGCTGCCGGCGATCGAGAGCACCCGCGGCACGCCGCCCGCACCCCAGGCCCGCAGCAGCGTGCGCGCCGCGTCCCGAGGATCCGGGGCCGCGCACAATGCGGACACCACGGCGACGCCGGCCGCGCCCGCCGCACGCAGGGCGGCCACATCCTCACGGCTGATGCCGCCGATCGCGACGCACGGCAACGAGCTGGCCGCGGCGAACGCGGCGAATCCGGCCACGCCCAGCTCCGGCGGGTGGTTGCGCTTGGTGGTCGTGGGGTGGATCACTCCCACACCCAGGTAGTCGACGGTGCCGGCCGGCAGCACCGTCGCGGCTTCGAGGTGCGCCGGCTGGTTCGCCGTGAGGCCGACGATCGCATCGGGGCCGAGCACCGAACGGGCGACGAGGGGCGACACGTCCGACTGGCCGATGTGGATGCCGTCCACGCGCGCGCCGCGGCGCCGCGCCTTCACGACGGCGTCGAGCCGATCATCGACGACGAGCAGCGCCCGCCCCGCGATGACCTCGGAGAGCTCGACGAGCTGCTCCACGATCGCGGCGTCATCGGCGTCCTTGTCGCGCAGCTGCACGATCCGGACACCGCCCGCCACGGCGGCGTCGACCACGGCGGGCACTCCGCGTGCACCGCTCAGCACGGGGTCCGTGACGAGGTAGAGCGCAAGGTCTTCCGCCGTCAGCCTTCGCCGCGAGGTCGCCTCGCGGGTGCCGGCGTGGCGCGGCGCGGTGGCGACGTCTGCGAGCGTCATGCCGTGGCCTCCGCCGTCTCGATCGCCACGGCCTCGACGCGTGCGCGCGCCGTGAGGGACTCCGGCCGGATCGCCGCGAGCGCGTCGAGCAGGGCGACGGCGAAGGATCCGGGACCGTCGGATCGGGAGGCGGCGTCCTCGGCGGCCAGCGTGTAGACGAGGGTGGCCGCGGAGGCGGCGACCAGAGGGCTGTCGCCGGTCTGCCGCGCAGCCCCGAGGAAGGCGGCCATCACCGCACCCAGCGCGCAGCCGCCCCCTGTGACACGGGTGAGCAGGGCATCACCGTTCGCGATCCGGATCTCGTGCTCGGCGTCGACGAGGAGGTCGACGGGGCCCGATACGGCCACCGCTCCCCCAGTGCTCCGGGCCAGTTCGCGGGCTGCGCCACCCGCCGCCTCGGTGCCGTCCAGTGCATCCACGCCGCGTCCGCCCAGGCTGCGGCCGGCGAGGGCGAGGATCTCCGACGCGTTGCCGCGGATGAGGGTGGGACGCAGCGCGAGCAGGTCCTGCGCCAGCGCGGTGCGCACCGGCAGCACGCCGACCGCGACCGGATCCAGCACCCACGGCGTCCCCGCCGTGCGCGCACCGCCGACGGCCTCGAGGCTCGCCGAGCGCTGCTCGGGCGTGGGCGTGCCGAGGTTGACCAGGAGCCCGGACGAGATCGCGGCGAACATGCCGGCTTCGCCCGTGATGTCCACCATCGCGGGAGCCGCGCCGAGCGCGAGCAGCACGTTCGCCGTGAAGCCGGTCACGACCGAATTCGTGATGCACTGCACGAGCGGGGGCTCCGCCCGCAGCTGCGTGAGAAGGTCCGCGGCGGATTCCACCGTGGACTCGGACGACAATTCCAGACGCGCGTTCATCGCGACATCCCTTCGCTAGTACGACCTAGATCAGGTTCGACGGGTGTGATCTCAGCCGCGGATGCGGCACCCCGTGTCACTGCGGGCCAGTCTAGCCAGGCGCCTTCGCCTCGCACGCCTCGCGCGCGGCGAAGGCGCGGTCAGTCCAGCGGGGACCGCTCTGCGGACCGCTGTCCGTTCACGACCCCGGCCCACGCTGCGGCGGCCGCCCAGAAGACGATCAGCAGCCCGGTCAGGACGAACCCGAGCGCGTTCAGATCGAGCTCGCCCACGGCGCGCGCGAAGCCACTCGGGTGCGGCAGGCTCCGCAGCGCCACCCCCGCGAGCTCGGCGACGCCGATCACGAGCGCCACGACGATCGACACGCCCGTCACCAGCAGGTCGTAGCGCCGCATCGCCCGCTCGCGTCCGGTCGAGCCCCACGAGTATGCGCGCCGCGACATCGCCCCCTGAGCGGAGTCCAGCAGCGACATGCCCGCGGCGAACAGCACCGGGAGGATCAGGATCATCCACCACGGCACGGCACGGGACGCTGCGGAGCCCGCCAGGGCCAGCAGACCGATCTCCGTCGCCGTGTCGAAGCCCAGGCCGAACAGCAGGCCCACGACGTACATCCGCGACGGTCGGTCGATCACCGCGTTGAGCCGGCCCATCAGCGCCCATGCGGGACCGCCGTGCCGATGATCGCCGGGCCGGCGACGGCGGCGCAGGGCGAGGATGTTCGCCCCCGCGATGACGAGCAGGAAGACGCCCGACACGACCGGACCGATGACGCCCGTCCAGACCTGCAGCGGCGAGTCCGGATCCGAGATTCCCGCGGCGAGCGCGCCGACACCGAACGCCAGCAGCACGCAGAGGACCGAGACGACGCTCGCGTGACCGAGGGAGAACCACAGACCCACGCCTCGCGCCGGACGCCCGCGCCCGAGGAGCTGCCGCGTCGTGTTGTCGATCGCAGCGATGTGGTCGGCGTCGAACGCATGCCGGAGTCCGAGCAGATACGCGGTGACCCCCAGCCCGATGCCGAGCGGAGATCCCGCGGACAGCAGCAGCGCACCCCATCCGAGAACGTGCAGCGCACCGACGACGTACGCGGCCGGGCTAGGCCTCATGGATCAGCTCCTCCCGCAGCGCGCCCCACCTGGTCGCGAGATCGCCGAGATGGGCAGCGTCGACGACCGATCGCACCACCAGCCCACCGCGCTCGGGGCGCAGCACAGCGATCCCGCTCGTGCGCCAGGGGGGATCCTGCTCCGCGGGCTCGCGCCCGATCAGGACCACGCTGTCGAGCACGCGATCGGAGCCGAGGACCCCGGGGATCGGAGACCGCCCATCCACGTCCAGGTGTTCGATCAGCGCGGGCGTGCCCTGCACGGTGACCCCGGTGCGCGCCCGGATCGCGCCCCCGCGCTCCCCGACACGGCCCAGGATGAGCGTCTCGCGCAGCAGCAGCGCCGCACCGTCGCCGAGTTCCGCGTCCGTGCGACGGTCGACGTCGGCGCCGTCGGCGATGACGAAGGGCTGGCCGTGCCACGTGCAGATCCCGCGGTCGCCGATCTCGATGCGCGCCGTCCACGAGGCGCGTCTGCCCTCACCGTCATAGGCGACGGTGCCGCCGATGTCCTCCAGCTCGAGCGTGCAGTCCGCGCCGACCGAGATGCGCAGGTCGACGGCATCGCCCCCGAGCAGGAGCGCTCCCGCGGCGACGAGCCCGACGCGGGCGTAGCGCGGCCGGCGTTCCAGGATGCGTGCGGCGATCGCGCCGGAGCGCAGCACGACGCGGGCACGATCGGCACCGGCTGCGACCTGGACGACCGTGGTCGATGCGGTGACGGCGTCCGTCACCGGGATTCCGCGTGCGCGTGCACGTGCACCGCACCGTCATCGTGGCTGTGCACGTATCCGCCGGCCTCGCTGTCGTCGGCGTGGAAATGCGGCGCCATCGGGCCCGGATCCTGGGGCTCATGCGCGCCGGAGCGGTACGCGGCGAGCATATCCAGGACCCAGCCCTTGAGCCGCGCCACGGAGTCCGGGTCGGTGCGCGAGAGCGCGAGCACCTCTCTGCCATCCCGGGCGTCCGACGCGTCATGCACCATCTGCGCCACGTCGACGCCGACATACGGGGCGAGGTCGGTCTTGTTCACCACGAGCAGGTCGGCGCGGGCGATCCCCGGGCCGCCCTTGCGCGCGACATCCCCGCCCCCGGCGACGTCGAGCACGAAGATCTGCGCATCCACGAGCGCCGGCGAGAAGGTCGCCGTCAGGTTGTCACCGCCGGACTCGATGATCACGACATCCAGCGGCGCGAAGTCGCGCTCGATGTCCTCGACGGCGAGCAGGTTCGCCGTCACGTCGTCGCGGATCGCAGTGTGCGGGCAGGCGCCGGTCTCCACCGCGCGGATCCGGTCCGGATCCAGCACGCCGGCGGAGCGGAGGAAGCGCGCATCCTCGTCGGTGTAGATGTCGTTCGTGATCACGCCGAGCGCGATCTCGTCCGCGAGAGCGCGGCACGCCGTTGCGATGAGGGTGGACTTGCCCACCCCGACGGGGCCGGCGATGCCGAGGCGGAGGGCACGGGGAACGAGGGAATCAGGCACGGAACAACCTCCGGTTCGTGAGGGCGTGGGCTTCCGCCCAGCCCTCGGAGTGAGGGGCACTGCCGGCGGGGATGCCGGCGGGATCGGTCAGTTCGGCGACGGCGTCGACGAACTCCTCGACTGCGGTGCACGCAGCGAGGACCCAGCCGACGGGCACCGCGGGGTCGGTTGGGGCGAGCTTGAGCAGAGCCGCTGCGGCGGTCTGCGCGTCCTCGTAGACGAAGACCCGGACCAGGTCACGCGGATCCATGTCGGTCACCGCGGCGATCGCGCCGACGACCACCGGCCTCGGCGGGGCTGTCAGCTCGACGCATGCCCGCACGGCCTCGGCATCGGGCCAGAGCCGTGCAGCCAGGCGCAGAACACCTCGTCCGAGGAGCCGGGACGCCTCACGCTGCGCCGCGCTGGGGGTGCGCGCCGCCCAGTGATCGACGATCTCGTCGAGCCCCGGATCAGACGAGGCGTCACGCAGCCGGTGCCGTGCGACGACCGCCGTCCCGGCTTCCAGGAGGCTCGTGGTCCGCGCCCGCCCGACGAGGTACGCCGGTACCTCCTCCGCGGACATGCCCGCGAGAAGTGCGGGCTCGAGACCGGCCGAATGCGCGTGCCCGCCCGACGGCAGCCGGCCGTCGGCGAGCAGCATCGCGACGGTGAGCGACGCGGGGCGCGTCGACAGGAGTGCCGGAGCGGTCATGATCAGAACATCGCGTACAGCTGGGCGAGCGGAAGCCGATCCACAGGGGCGGGTACCACGGACTCGCCGTCGATCGAGATCGCGAACGTGTCGGGACGGATGTCGATCCGCGGGAGGGCGTCGTTGTTCTTCAGATCCGCCTTCGTGACCGCCCGGGTGCTCCGCACAGCGGCGAGCCGGCGGCGCAGGCCCAGACGCTCCTGGAGACCGTCGGCGAGCGCGGCGGGCGAGACGAACGTCACGGACAGATCGGCGCCGATCGCGTCCAGGAAGGCGGGGCGCATCAGGACCGGCTGCGGCGTCGGGATGGACGCGTTCGGATCCCCCAGCGCGCCCCAGACCAGGCCGCCGCCCTTGATGACGACCTCGGGGCGCACGCCGAAGAAGCGCGGATCCCACAGCACGAGATCGGCGAGCTTGCCGACCTCGACGGATCCGACCTCGTGATCGATCCCGTGCCCGATGGCCGGGTTGATCGTGTACTTGGCGACGTATCGCCGGGCCCGCTCGTTGTCGGCGGGCAGGCTCTCGCTCAGCCGCCCGCGACGGTGCTTCATGACGTGCGCGACCTGCCAGGTGCGGGTGATGACCTCGCCGATCCGCCCCATCGCCTGGGCGTCGGAGGACGTGACCGAGAGCGCCCCCATATCGTGCAGGATGTCCTCGGCGGCGATCGTCGTGGCCCGGATCCGGGATTCCGCAAACGCCAGATCCTCCGGCACGGCCGGATTGAGATGGTGGCACACCATGAGCATGTCGAGGTGCTCGGCCACGGTGTTCACGGTGTGCGGCAGCGTCGGGTTGGTCGATCCGGGCAGCACGTTGGGCAGCGACGCGATCGCGAGGATGTCCGGAGCATGACCGCCGCCGGCGCCCTCGACGTGAAACGCATGGATGCCGCGCCCGCCGATGGCGTCGATGGTGGACTGCACATAGCCCGTCTCGTTGAGCGAGTCGGAGTGCAGCGCGACCTGCAGGCCCCACTCCTCGGCGGCCGTCAGCGCCGCGTCGATCGCGGCCGGCGTGGCCCCCCAGTCCTCGTGGATCTTGTATCCGGCGGCACCGGCGAGCGCCTGCTCGCGCAGCGCCTCCTGGGAGACCGTGCTGCCCTTGCCGAGCAGCAGCACATTGACCGGGAAGCGGTCCAGCGACCGGTGCATCGTCTCGAGGTGCCACGCCCCCGGGGTGACGGTCGTCGCCTTGGATGCCTCGGAGGGGCCGGTGCCGCCGCCGACGATCGTGGTGATCCCCGCTGCGAGAGCTTCGTGGATCTGCGACGGTGAGAGCAGGTGCACGTGCGAGTCGATCCCACCGGCGGTGAGGATCCTCCCTTCGCCCGAGATCACGTCGGTCGAAGGCCCGATCACGAGATCGGGATGCACGCCATCGGCGATGTCCGGGTTGCCCGAGCGCCCCAGCGCGACGATCCGGCCGTCGCGCAGGCCCACGTCGGCGCGCACGATGCCCCACCAGTCGAGCACGATCGCGTTGGTGATCACGGTGTCGAGCGCGCCCTCGGCCCGGGTAGCGATCGACTGCGCCATGGACTCGCGGATCGACTTGCCGCCTCCGAACACGGCCTCCTCGCCGCCGGCGGTGAGGTCCCGCTCGATCTCGATCCACAGATCGGTGTCGCCGAGGCGCACCTGATCGCCCGCGGTGGGGCCGTACATGGACGCATAGCGCTCGCGGTCCAGACGCATCAGGCGCCCCTCCCCATCTCGGCGTCGAGCGCCGGTTCGTCCGTGTTCCCCCGTTGCAGGCCTGGCACTCGGCGCATCCCCGCGAGGGCGACGATCGCCAGTTCGCGAGACGCCCCCGGCTCGAACCGTTGCGACGTGCCCGACGGGATGTCCAGTCGGAAGCTATGCGCCGCGGCACGGTCGAAGGCGAGGGCGGTGTTGACGTCCGGCAGGTGCACGTGCGAGCCGACCTGGATGGGCCGGTCGCCGGTGTTCAGGAAGACCAGGCTCTTCGCCGCATCCGCCGAGCTGCGCGCGTTCAGTTCGATCGATCCCGGCACGATGCGGTACGCACCGGGCGCCTCCGCCGGAACGGCCTGTTCGTCCGACCGCGCGGTGGGCGGCTCCTGAATCGGGTGGTGCACCGTCACCAGCTTGCGCCCGTCCGGGAACGTGGCCTCGATCTGCACATCGTGCAGCATCATCGCGACCCCGGGCAGAACCTCGTCGGCGGTCAGCACCTCGCGCCCCTGCTGCATGAGATCTTCGACGAGTGCGCCCTCGCGCGCCCGCTCGATCACCCAGGTGCTGAGCAGCGCCACGGTCTCCGGGTAGTTGAGCCGCACTCCTCGCGCCAGGCGGTCCCTCGCCACCATGCCCGCGACGGCCAGCAGGAGCTTCTCGGTCTCAGCCGGACTCACGTGCATGCAGGGCCTCCGATGTCAGGGAACATCGAGACTCTAAGCCTCCCGGGGTATCGGCTCGAGGTCGAACGTGTTTCCGCCGTGTTACGGATTCGGCCCGGTTCCCGGTCCCTCCGCCGGCGCCCCCGTCACTTGCGGTCCGTCTGGTCCTCGCCCGAGTCGGTCGGCTTCGAGTTGCGTGTGAACTCGCGCTCCCAATCGCGCAGCTCATCGCGGCCGACCAATGAGTCCAGTGAGACTTGGAAATGAAGGGCTTTGCGGGCGTTCACCTGCTTGACGTTGTCCAGCGCCTGCTGGGATACGGCGTCCAGGGCCTCCTGCACCTCCTGGATCCGCTCGTCCGGGTCCTCCCACAGCTGCGGATTCTGCAAGATGTCCAGCAGGTAGTCGCGATCCAGCGCCGCAACCAGGCGGCCGAGCTTGTCGGTGTACTCGACCTCGGCGAGACCGCGCTGATCATCCGCGGCTCTCGCATCCAGCCGTGGGAACAGCTGCGACACGGTGCCGACGAGGGAGCCGATCGTGGTCGCCGTCCGCGCGGCGATCGCGTCCCCGGCGCCCAGTCGCGCATAGTCCTGCTGCAGGGCGCTCAATCGGGTGAGCCTGTCATTGACGGACGACGGGATCGCGGCGGGTTCCGCTCGGCGTCCGCGGCGTCGACGCAGCACGGTGATCGCCGTCACGATTCCCGCAGCGACGAGCGCGGCGACGATCCCGACAGGCAGCAACCATGCCACCGCCGGGCCCGCGCCTCCCGAGGTCGATTCGCCTTCCGGCACCGACGCCTCGATTCGCTGCACCGCCGCGGTGAGCGCGTTCGCGGTGTTCCCGTTCGCGCTGATCTCCGCCTCGTTCGCGATCGACATCGCCTCATCCTTCGGGATCGTGCGCGACGTGGCCTGCAGGTCGGTGCCTATCGCGACCACGAGGGAGCCGTAGTGCGTTCCGTCGAAGAGCTTGTCGAGCAGGTACGTAGGGTACGGCTTCGAGTCCAGGTAGGCCTGGTCGGGTAGCACGACCACCGCGATGGAGCCGTCGGACGGTACCAGTTTCGCCAGCTGCGTCTGCAGTCCGCTCGCATTCGCGACATCCGGCGAGACGTAGACAGCCCCCTGCTGCAGATGGCTCGCAGCGTCATCCAGCCAGCCGCCGGACGGATCCGCGGCCGCTCCGGCGCCCGTGTGCTCGGTCATGCGCGCCTCACTCAGAAGTTGTTGATCACCGAGGCGAACACGAGATCGATGCGCTGCGGATCCGAGGCGTCGAACATCTGCCCGCCGGTCGCCTCGGCGATCCGCTTCAGGGCGGTCTTGTCCGCGTCCGCGCCGTACGCGATCGCGAACACGCGCACCAGGGACTGGTCACCGCCCTCCTTCGCGTCCTTGCCGAGCTGCGCCACCAGAGAGTCCAGCGAGGTGTCGGAGTCGGTGTCCTGACCATCGGAGAGCAGCACGATCGCATTGATGCGGCCGGGTTCGGCGCGCGCGCTCATCGCCTTGTACGCCGTGAGCACGGCGTCGTACAACGGCGTGCCGGCGCGGTGCGCGTAATGCAGATCGTTGAGGGAGCCGCTCAACGACTCCCGGTCGGAGCCGAGCGGCGAGATGTCGCGCACGGCGAGCACGTTCTTACCGGCCGACGACTGCACCTCCGTGGTGAACGCCCACACCCCCACCTCGTCCGTGCCGCGGAAATGCTGCAGGTTCTGCTGCGCGCCGTCGATCGCGCCGTCCAGACGACTTCTTCCATCGCCGATCGAGTCGTCCATGGATCCGGAGATGTCGATGAGCTCCATCACCGAGGACGGCTTTCGCACCTGTGCCCACTGGTCCAGAGCCGCAGAGATCGTGCTCACGTCCGGCTTGGGCAGCGAGATAGCGGGCTGGGCAGGATCGATGCCGTTCTGCCTCGTGAACAGGTCGCCGAGGTCGGCCTTCTCGTCCAGCGGGCGGAAGCCGTAGGCCGGCAGCAGCTTCTGCGCCGCGGGTGTCTGCAGGAACGCGGCGAACGCCGTCCCCGCCGCGCGCTGGGCGTCGGTGACCCAGTCCGCTCCGAGCACGGTGATCGGGTCGTCGGACCACAGCGATCCACCGGACGGGTAGATCGCCACGAGCCTGTCCTTGGGCGGGGTGAGCTTCTCCCCCGGCTGCACGGTGTGCGAGTCGGGGTTGCCCAGGTTGTAGTTGATCAGCGAGGTCTCCTCCAGCGCCACGGCCGAGACGTAACCCGAGCCTTTCGCACCGTGCTGCGTCTCTTCGTACAGGCGGGACAGCACATTGCCGGTGGTGTCGCCGTAGTGGATCACGCACTCCTCGAATACCCGGGAGAAGTCGGCGGCGGCGTCCACGTCCGCGGGTGTCAGGTCGCTCGACTTCCCGCTCGCGGCGTAGGCCTGCATCAGGATCGTGGAGAGACCGGTCGTGGACGTGTTCGGGTTGGTCTTGGAGATCTTGAAGGATCCCCAGATCGGCTTGCCGACGCTGCCCCAGCCGTCCGGGTTCTTGCACAGGTTCGCGAGATCGGCGATGCCCAGCTTCTTGTCCGGCCAGCCCAGCGCCTTGGCCATCGTCTCCGGCATGCCGAACACGATCGGCGTGCGCGCGAACGACGCCGGCTCTCCGACGAGGGAGGCCGAGGACGCCGCAGCGACGCGATCGGTCCACACCGTCGACGCCGGTGACCAGAGCGTCGGCCACAGGTCGCGATCCTTGGTCGGCCAGTCTCCGCCCTGGGTGAGATATGCCGCAGCGTTGCCCGATGACACGTTGACCGGGCGCACCGTCGCGCACGTCTTCAGGCCCTTGCTCTCGGCGGAGTCCTTGAACGCAGCGGCCAGTGCGTCCAGCATGTTGACCTTCTCCGACGACGTCGCGACCGCGACGTGCGTGCACCCGTCGTTCTCGAAGGAGGATCCGCTGGTGCTTCCGCTGCCGCCGTGGTCCGCGGTCGGCGTGCACGCGCTCACGATCAGCGCCACGATCGCTGCGCCCGCCGTCGCCACGACGGCCACCGCCCGTCTCCTGCGGGCGGTCCCGCCGGAACGTCCCCCTCGTCCCCCTCGTGCTGTGTCCATGCGCCCACACTAACCGAGCGCGTGTCCGCGTCAGTCGCGGATCTGAGCTCCGAACCGCTCGGTCGCGACGGCGACGCCGGCGAGCTTCGCCTCCGTCGCCTCCGCGGCGGTCAGCGTGCGATCATCGGCCCGGAAGCGCAGCGCGAAGGTCAGGCTCTTGGATCCGTCCGGAACGCCCTCGCCACGGTAGTCGTCGACGAGGCGGACCGACTCGAGGAGCGCTCCCGCGCCCTCGGACAGGGCGGCGCTCACATCGGCCGCGGGGATCCCGGCGTCGAGCACGAGCGACACGTCCTGCGTCGCGGCGGGGTAGGTCGACAGCGATGCCGCGACCACGCGCTCCCCCGCCAGCGCCAGCACGCCGTCGAGGTCGAGCTCGAGCACCACCGCGCGTCCGGGCAGGTCTGCGTCGGCCGACACCTGGGGGTGCAGCTCGCCGACGTAGCCGACCTCGGTGCCGCGCACCTGCAGCACACCGGCGCGTCCCGGGTGAAGGGACGCACGGCTGCCCTGCACGACGTCGATCTCGACGCCCGCGGCATCCGCGATCACGCGCACGGCGTCGAGCGCCTCGCTGAGGCCGTACTCCTCGGCCGCACGCCCCGGCTGGCGCGGGGTGACGTGCCCGGTGAACAGGGCGGCGACGAGGCGGGCCTGCGGCGGGATCGAGGCGTCCAGCTCGGCGAGCTTCTCGTCCGAGGGCCGGACACCCAGCGGCGGCACCTCGTCGGTGCCGTAGACCACGCCCGGCTCCGGCAGGAACACGACGCCGGTCTCGAAGATCGCCAGATCCACGAGGCCGCGCGCGATGTTGCGATGCGCGATCTGCAGCAGCCCGGGGAGCAGGGAGCGCCGCAGGAACGGCGTCTGCCCGTCGAGCGGGTTCGCGAGGCGCACACCGGGAAGGCTCTCCCCGGAGGCGGAGCCGTGCAGGTCGTTCTGCTCCTGAGTGGTGAACGGGAACGCCGGGGTCTCCACGAGTCCTGCGGCGGCCAGGGCGTTCGCGACGCGGCGCCGGCCCTGCTGCAAGTCGGTCAGTCCGCGACCGGACGGCGGGGTCGGCAGCACGGACGGGATCCGGTCCAGTCCGTGGATGCGCGCGACCTCTTCGGCCAGCGACCATTTGTCGGTGAGGTCGGGGCGCCAGCTCGGCGGGATCACTACCCACCCGGTCGCTGAGCCTGTCGAAGGGTCGTCCGCCGTGACCTCGGCGCCGATCGTCTCGAGCGCGCCCGTGACCTCGTCGTCGGTGTAGTCCACCCCGATCAGGCCCTGCACGAAGCCGGCCGGAAGGTCGATGCCCTCGATGTAGACCTCGGCGAAGAGCGCGCCGCCCTCCTCCGTCAGGGTGCCGCCGGCGAGTTCGACCATGAGATCGGCGACGCGACGCGCGGCAGCGAACGGGATGAGCGGATCCACTCCGCGCTCGAAGCGCTTGGACGCCTCGCTGGGCAGCTTGTGCCGGCGGGCGGAGCGCGCGATCGTGATGGGGTCGAACGTCGCCGCCTCGATGAGCACGTTGCGCGTGGTGCCGCTCATCTCGGTCGTGCCGCCGCCCATGACGCCGGCGAGGCCGATCGGACCCGAGCCGTCGGTGATCAGGAGGTCCTCGGCGTGCAGGATCCGCTTCTGGCCGTCGAGCGTGACCATGGTCTCGCCCTGCGCAGCACGGCGGACCACGATGTTCCCGTCGAGCTTGTCCAGGTCGTAGCCGTGCACGGGGTTGCCGAGCTCGAGCATCACGTAGTTGGTGATGTCGATGAGCACGCCGAGCGAGCGCATACCCGCGAGGGTGAGGCGCGCGATCATCCACGGCGGAGTGGGACGGGACGGATCCACGCCGCGCACCACGCGGGTGACGAACTCGGTCGCGCCGGTGGCGCCGCGAATGGGAGCCGTGTCCTCGACGACCGCGGTGCGGCCGCTGCCGGGCTGCAGCTCGGCGAAGTCGCGGTCGGCGGGGTCGCGGAAGGCGGCTCCGGTCGCGTGCGCGTACTCGCGGGCGATGCCGCGGAGCGAGAACGCGTAGCCGCGGTCGGGCGTGACGTTCACGTCGACGGCGACGTCGTCGAGTCCGAGGAGGGCGATCGCGTCGGTGCCGACAGGGGCGTCGATGCCGAGTTCGGAGAGGATCAGGATCCCGTTGTGCTCATCGCCGAGACCGAGCTCGCGGGCCGAGGCGATCATGCCGTCGGAGACATGCCCGTAGGTCTTGCGCGCGGCGATCGGGAAAGGCCCGGGCAGCACGGCGCCGGGCAGGGTCACGACGACCTTGTCCCCCACTGCGAAGTTGCTCGCGCCGCAGACGATGCCGCGGACGCCGCCGTTCGCCTCGCCCACGTCGACCTGGCACCAGCGGATGGTCTTGCCGTTGGACTGCGGCTCCTCCTCGAAGGAGAGCACCTGCCCGACGACGACCGGGCCGGAGATGTCGAAGCCGTGCAGCTCCTCCTCCTCGAAGCCCACGGAGACGAGCGCCGCGAAGACGTCGTCCGGCGTGACCGTCTCGGCCACATCCACGTACTCACGCAGCCACGAAAGCGGGACGCGCATCACACCACCATCCCGAACTGCTCGCTGAAACGGACATCGCCCTCGGCCATGTCACGCATGTCCTGCACATCGCTGCGGAACATCAAGGCGCGCTCGACGCCCATGCCGAACGCGAAGCCGCTGTACACATCGGGGTCGATCCCCGCCGCGCGCAGCACGTTGGGGTTGACCATGCCGCAGCCGCCCCACTCGATCCACCGCGCGCCGCCCTTGAAGGTCGGGTGCCACAGGTCGAGTTCGGCGGAGGGCTCCGTGAAGGGGAAGAAGTTCGTGCGGAAGCGGGTCTTCGCCTCCGGGCCGAAGAGCTGACGCGCGACGTGGTCGAGCGTGCCCTTGAGGTGCGCCATCGAGATGCCCTTGTCGACGACGAGGCCCTCGAACTGGGTGAACACCGGCAGGTGGGTGGCGTCGAACTCGTCGGTGCGGTAGACGCGCCCGGGGCACAGCACGTAGATGGGCACTTCGCGGTCGAGCATCGAGCGCACCTGCACGGGGCTGGTGTGCGTGCGCATCACGAGGTGACGCGAGGGCGGATCCACGTAGAACGTGTCCTGCTCCTGACGTGCGGGGTGGTCGACGTCGAAGTTCAGCGCGTCGAAGTTGAACCACTCGTGCTCGAGCTCGGGGCCTTCGGCGATCTCCCAGCCCATGCCGACGAACACGTCGCTGATCTGCTCCTGCAGCAGCGTGAGCGGGTGCCGGGCGCCGACCCGGGTACGCGAGGCGACCGCGGTGATGTCGACGCGCTCGGCCTCGAGCCGCGCGGCGGTCTCGGCCTCGGCCAGCTCCGCCTCCTTGGCGGCGAGCGCCTGCGTGACGCGCCCGCGGCCCTGGCCGATGAGCTTGCCGAAGGCGGCCTTGTGCTCGGGAGCGACCTGGCGCATGGACGCGTTGAGGATCGCGAGCGGCGACCCCTCGGCGACGTGCGCAGCGCGTGCGGCCTTCAGCTCGGCGGTGTCGGCCGCGGACCCGATCGCGGCGAGCGCGGCCTCGACGGCGGTCTCCACCGCCTCGGGGGTGATCTGTGCTGCTTCGGAAGCGCGAGGGGAAGTCTGTGCGTTGTCGGACACGAGAACCGAGTCTACCGGCGCGGCGGCATCCGCCCCGCCCGCCACCGATCGCTCAGAGCGGCCCGAACATCTCCGTGCGCTCTGTCGGCGCCCACGACAGACGCTCGCGCTCCAGGGTCGCTGCGAGGCGAGGATTCCTCTGCGTCTGCCGTCGCAGGATCTGCCTGCTGCGGCCGACGATCGAGGGCGGCACGACGAAGACCGAGACGAGCAGGAGCACCATGCCGAGTTCGACGAGCACCGGCACCAGCACCCGGCCGCTCGTCAGGGCGCCGATCGCGAGGAACACCGTGAAGACGCACAGGATCCCTCCGGCCGCCCACAGCCCGCTCCGCAGACTCCCCGGGCCGCGGACGGACAGGGAGGTCCCCGGCCTCGGCACCCAACGCCGCACGCGCTGCAGGAACCATCCGCCGGCCGCCGCGAGGACAAGGCCGACGATCATCCATGGCATGGTCGACAGCGTTCGGCCGGTGACGGCGACCATCACCCCTGCGAACAGAACGGCCGAGATGCCCACGCTCAGAAGCGCCGCCCACATGCCGGCCGCCGCAGCCCGCGCATCCGCGATCTCCCGCAGCCGGGTGGAGAACTCCGGTGCGTACTGCTTCCCCAGCTCCGGGTCGAGCCACTGTGCGAGCGTGCGGCTCGATGCGGGCGGGTACGCGGAGACCGGTTCGACGTGCACCATGACCGCGAGGCTACAGGGCGCCTCGGTCGGCGTGGTGGGGACCGGCGCGCTCAAGCCCCCCGCTGAGCGCGCCGGGGTCAGCGCGGCCCGCCGCCGGCGTCGAGGTTGCCGGCGCGGCCCTGCAGCGCGATGACCTCGGTCAGGGTCGACTCGTCGTCCGCGGCGGAGTTGCCGACGTGGTGGAGCACCTTCGGCGAGCGCCGGGTGCGCACCTCGAGCCACTTCGCGATACCGGAGAGGATCAGGCACATGGAGATGTAGATGACCGCGACGATGAGACCCGCCTGCAGCAGCGGGCGGCCGGGCTGCCCGCTGAGGTACTTGGCGTAGTAGATGAGTTCGGGGTAGGTGATGATGAAGCCGAGCGCCGTGTCCTTGAGCGTCACCACGAGCTGAGCCACGATGACCGGCAGCATCGCCCGGATCGCCTGCGGCAGCAGGATGAAAACCATGACGCCGGACTTGCGCAGGCCGATCGCGTAACCGGCCTCCTTCTGCCCCTTCGGCAGCGCCTCGACACCGGCGCGCAGCGCCTCGGCGAGCACGGAACCGTTGTAGAGCACGAGGCCGATCACGACGGCCGCGTACGCCGACATCCGGAAGGTGGATCCGGGGATCGAGTTCACGCCGTAGAAGAAGATCATCATCATGACCAGCACCGGCACGGCGCGCAGCAGTTCGATCACGACGGTGACCGGCACCCGCACCCAGGCGTGGTCGGAGAGCCGCCCGATCGCCAGCACGAAGCCGAGCAGGATGCTGCCGACCGCGGCGGCGAGGAAGGCGCTCACGGTCGCCCACAGCGCCTGGGCCATCCCCTGCCAGACGAGCGAGTAGGTGAAGAGGTTCCACCGCGCGGCGTCGAACTGGCCGGTCACCGCGAATCTATAGACGACGAAACCGACCGCGGCGACCACGACCAGGACGGTCACGATGCCGAGGAGGAGGTTGCGCCGGACGGCCTTGGGGCCGGGGACATCGTAGAGAACGGATGCGCCGCTCATCGGACGATCCTCCACTTCTTCTCGAAGTGCCGCTGCACGAGGCTCAGCAGGAACACCAGGACGATGAACACCACGGCGACCCACAACAGGATCTCCATGACAGTGCCCGGCCGGTTCGCGGAATCGGCGACGGTGGCGCGCAGCGCGGCGAGCTCGGCGATGGAGAAGCCGGCCGCCACCGTCGTGTTCTTCAGCAGCGCGATGAACACGCTCATCATGGGCGGCACCACCGATCGGAACGCCTGCGGCATGACGACAAGCGTCATCACCTGCCCGAAGGTGAGGCCGATCGCGCGGGCGGCCTCGGCCTGCCCCACGGGCACGGTGTTGATGCCGGCACGGAGGACTTCCGCGACATAGGTCGCGGTGTAGATGCCGAGGGCGATGATGCCCAGCGGCATGAACGGGATCTCCGGAAGATCGAGCTTCGGATATCCGAAGACGAAGAAGAAGAACACCAGGGTGAGCGGGGTGTTGCGCACCAGGTTCACGTACACCGTGCCCACGCCGCGGGCGATCGGCACCGGCGAGACCCGCATGGCGCCGACGATGGTGCCCAGCACGAGCGCCAGCGCGCCGCCGCCGAGGAAGAGCAGGACCGTGTTCAGGGTCGCCTGCCCCCACAGGTCGAGATTGCCCAGGAGTGCGTCCACGCGCTCTCTCCTTCCGGTTCGGGTTCGGGGACGTCCGAGGACGTCGGGGAAGAAGCGGCCGGCGGGGTCAGCCCCGCCGGCCGCCCCGGATCACTTCTCGACCGCGGGCTGGGTGACCTTCATGCCGCTGGCGCCGAGGTTCTTCTCGAAGATCGCCTTCCAGGTGTCGCCGCCTTCGGTGAACATCGTGTTGATGAACGTCTGCAGTGCCGCGTCGCCCTTGGCCAGGCCCACGCCGTACTTCTCCGTCGTGAAGGGCTCGCCGACGACTTTGAGCTCTTCTGGATCCTGCGAGGCGTAGCCGATCAGGATGGCCTGGTCCGTCGTCACGGCATCGACCTGCTTGCTGATCAGCTGGTCCACACACGCGGAGTACAGGTCGAGACCGACCGTCTTGGTGTCGGGGAAGTTCGCCTGGATGTTCTGCAGGGGCGTGGATCCGGTCGCGGAGCAGACCGTCTTGCCGGCGAGATCCTTCTCGCTCTTGATCGTGTCCTCGCTCTTGCGGACCAGCAGGCCCTGGCCGGTGACGAAGTACGGGCCGGCGAAGTCGATCACGGCCTTGCGCTTGTCGGTGATCGAGTAGGTGCCGACGTAATAGTCGATGTCGCCGTTCACGATGGACTGCTCGCGGTTGGCCGACGGGATCGGCTTGAACTCGATCTTGTCCTCGCTGTAGCCGAGCGACGCCGCGATCCAGCGCGCGATGTCGATGTCGAAGCCGCTCCGCTCACCCGTGGTCGCGTCCTTGAAGCCGAGGCCAGGCTGGTCCTCCTTGACGCCGATGGTGATCTTGCCGTTCTTGGTGATGCGGTCGAACGTCGGGCTGCCTTCGAGCTTGACGTCCTTGGCGACCTCGAACAGCGGCTTGTCGCTGGTCGGGCTCAGGCCCTCCCCCGTGGATCCGGGGCTGGTCGGGCTGCCGCTGTTGCAGCCGGTGAGGGCGATCAGGGCGACGGCGGCGATGCCGATGCCGGTGAGGATCCGTGACTTTCGCATGTGCTTCTCCTTCAGTGCAGGGTGCTGTGGTGCGGGATCAGGTCAGTGGGTGAGCAGCTTGGACAGGAAGTCCTTGGCACGGTCCGACTGCGGGTTGGTGAAGAACTCCTCGGGACCGGCCTCCTCGAGGATCCGGCCGTCGGCCATGAACACGACGCGGTTCGCCGCCTTGCGGGCGAAGCCCATCTCGTGCGTGACGACGATCATCGTCATCCCGCTCGCGGCCAGCTCGATCATGACGTCGAGGACTTCGGTGATCATCTCCGGATCCAGCGCGCTGGTCGGCTCGTCGAAGAGCATCACCTTGGGGTGCATCGCCAGTGCCCGGGCGATCGCGACGCGCTGCTGCTGCCCGCCGGAGAGCTGTGCGGGGAGCTTGGAGGCCTGCTGGGCCACGCCCACGCGCTCGAGCAGCTGCATGGCCTCCTTCTCCGCATCCGCTTTCTTGAGGCCGCGCACCTTGATCGGCCCCAGCGTGACGTTCTCGAGGATCGTCAGATGCGCGAACAGGTTGAACGACTGGAACACCATGCCGACGTCGGCGCGCAGCTGGGCCAGGCCCTTGCCCTCGGCAGGAAGCTCCTTGCCGTCGATCGTGATCGAGCCGCTGGTGATGGTCTCCAGACGGTTGATGGTGCGGCAGAGGGTCGACTTGCCGGATCCGGACGGTCCGATGATGACGACCACCTCGCCCTTGTGCACGGTGAGGTCGATGTCGGTCAGCGCCTGGAAGTCGCCATAGTGCTTCTGCACGTGGTCGACCACGACCAGGGGTGCGCCGACGGAGGCAGGGCGGGATTCGGGCATGTCGGAACTCCGTGAGGACGAGCGAGGCGGATGGAACCGCGGGGTGACGATGACGCTATTGGTTCGCCCGCTCCCGGAGCACTGCGCTTGAGGATTCCTTGAGGGTTTCGTCGCTCCCGTTTCCGGGCGGTTTCCCGCACGCGACAGCGGTGTTCCACAGGATGCGCCGCACCCTCAGTCGTGCGTCTCCCGGTAGTACCGTGCGGCACCGGTGTGCAACGGGATCGGGTCGGTGAAGATCGCCTGCCTGCGATCGAGCAGCGCCGCCGCGGGTGCAACCCGGGCGATCGTCGCGCGCTCGTCGAAAAGCACCGCCGTCGCGTCGTGGATGAGCGCCTCCGGCGCATCGGCGCGGGCGATCAGGTAGTTCGGCACCGTCATCGTCACCGTCGAGCTGTCGATGCCATAGCCGCCGATCGGGAAGTCGGCCTGCCGGTAGGCACCGGCATGCGCCGCGTTGACGGCCTCGACGACAGCCGGCGGAATCGACAGCAACCGGATCGGAGTGCCGGCCGCGAGCGTCGCGATGCCCGGTGTCGGCAACCCGCCCACCCAGAAGAACGCGTCGATCTCCCCCTTGCGCAGAGCCGCGATCGACCCCTCGAGGCCCAGCTCCGGATTGCTGATCGCGGCGGCGTCCACGTCGGCGGCCGCGAGCACGCGTCGGGCGACGAGTTCCACCCCGGAGCCGCGCGCGCCCAGCGAGACCCTGCGCCCTGCGAGGTCGCGCAGGTCGTGCACATCGGATCCGTCCCTGACCACGATGTGCACGTACTCGTCGTACAGCCGAGCGACGGCGACGATCGGGATCGCCTCTTCGAACGCGCCCGTGCCCGCCACGGCGTCCGCGACCGCATCGCCCTGCGCGAAGCCGAGCACCGCCCGGCCGGATCCGATCCGCTCCAGGTTGTCGACGGATCCATTGGTCTGCTGCGCGGTGAACCGGACGCCGAGGCGGGTGGCGAGAGCCGCGGCGTACTGCTGGCCGTAGCCGTAGTAGACCCCGGTCGCTCCCCCGCCGGCGATCGTCTGCGGCTTGTCCGCCCAGCTGCGGTCCTCCGGTGCGCACGAGGCGAGGCTCGACACGCTCAGCACGCAGAGCAGCAGCGCGACCAGCATCCGCGCCGTCCTCCACCCCGACCGCGTCGCGCCACCGCTCGGCGCGGTGCGCCGGGGCCGCCCCTGGCTGCTCTGCACGGTCATCGCGCCTCCGCGGCGGGGAGCACCAGGACCACCCGGAGCCCACCGTCCTCCGGTGCCTCCAGACGCACCCCTGCATCGACCGTGGCCAGCAGATCCGTGGCGATCGCGAGGCCCAGGCCCGTGCCGGGGATCGCGCGCGTCCGGTGACTGCGCCAGTGCCGGTCGGTCGCGTGCGCGAGCTCGTCCTCCGCAAGGCCCGGACCGTGATCGCGCACCGACAGCTCGCAAGCGGCCTCCGCGCGCGCCACTGTGATGTCGACCACCGTGCCCGCCGGCGAGAACTTCACGGCGTTGTCGATCACGGCGTCCAGCGCGCTCTCGGCGATGGTCTCATCCGTGGTGGAGCGCACCGGTGCGTGGACGTGCAGAGCCAGTGCGACGCCTTTCGCGGCCGCCGCGTCCTGCCAGGCCACCACGCGGCGCTCGGCGAGATCGGCGAGATCGACCGGATCGCGCAGCGGCGCGGGATCGGATCCGCGCGCGAACGACAGAAGGGTCTCCAGGATCCTCGACATCCGCCGGCCCTCTTCGCGCGTCGCCTCGACCTCGTCGTCCCAGCTGCGGTCCAGGCCCGTCGCGAGCGATTCCACCCGCAGCAGCAGAGCGCTCAGCGGATTGCGCAGTTCGTGCGACGCGTTGAGGGCGAACTCCTGCTGACGCGACACCACGCGCTCGATCTCCTCCGCCATCCGGTTGAAGAGCAGGATCATGCGGTGCAGCTCCGGGGGTCCGGTGTCGTCGGCGATGCGCGCCTCCATGTCACCGCGCTCGATGGCCTCCATCGCCTCGTCCACGCGGTGCACCGGCTTGAGCACCCAGCGCGCGAGGCCCAGCACCACGAGCAGGCCGATGCCGATCGCGACCACGCTGACGATGCCGAGCAGGATCCACTGCCGCACGATCTCGGCACGCGGCGCCTCCACGCTCGCGGACATGACCACGGCGCCGATGACGTCGCCCTGATCGAAGATCGGCTCCACCAGCGACTGCTCGGCGAACTGCCACGGCAGCAGGACGGGCTCCGGCAGGTCGCTGCGCCGCCCGGAGAGAGCGAGCTGCACCTTGTTCACGGTGGCGTCGTCGAGCACCGGGGACTCGCCCTGCTGCGGTGACCAGGGTCGGCCGGACCGGTCGACCACGATCACGCGCGTGCCGTACAGATCGTGGTACCGCTGCAGTTCGCCGTCCAGCACTTCGGAGCTTCCAGACAGCAGCGCCTGCCGCGCGCTCGTCACGAACGTGCCGATGTCACCGACCTGCTGCGTGTAGAAGCCCTGCTGCACGCTGCGGGAGGCCGCCCAGCCGTATGCGCCGCCGAGCAGCAGCAGCACCGCCGCGAGCGGCACCAGGAACACGATGAACAACCGCTTCCGCACGGGTCACAGTCCCGTCAGCCGGTAGCCCACGCCGCGGACCGTCTCGATGAGCGCCGGCCGCCCCAGCTTGCGCCGGATCGAGGCGACGTGCACCTCGAGCGAGCGGGCGAAACTCTGCCAATCGGTGTTCCACACCTCGCGGATGAGTCGCTCGCGCGGCACGGCGACACCCGGATACCTGGCCAACACCGCGACGATGTCGAACTCCTTGCGGGTCAGCTCCACGGGCTCGCCGTCCACGAGCACCCGGCGCGCGACGAGGTCGATCCGCACACCGTCGATGTCGATGCCGACCGGCCCGACCTCGCCGGCGATCGCATGGCTGCGGCGGGTGACCGCCTCGATGCGGGCGAGCAGCTCCTGCACGTCATAGGGCTTGACCAGGAAGTCGTCGGCCCCGGCGCGCAGTCCCCGTATGCGCTCGTGCACCTGGCTGCGCGCGGTGGCGATGAGGATCGGGACCCCGCTGACCGCGCGGATGCGGCGGCAGAGGTCGATGCCGTCGATGTCTGGAAGGCCGAGATCGAGGATCACGGCCTCCGTGTCGGTGCCGAGCATGTCGAGAGCGCCCCGTCCGTCGCCCGCACGCTCCACCGCATAGCCGGCACGGCCGAGGAACCCGGCGAGGGCGTCGGCCACGCGTTCGTCGTCTTCGACGATGAGGATCTTCATACTCAGGCGCGCTGGGCGAACGCGCTCTCGTAGAGGCAGACACTGGCGGCGGTGGCGAGGTTCAGCGACTCGGCCCGGCCGAAGATCGGCAGCCGGAGCGCCCGATCGGCCAGCTCCAGCGCCGGCTCCTCCAGCCCGTGCGCCTCGTTGCCGAACAACCACGCCGTGGGCCGGGCGAGCACGCCTTCGGCACGGGCCGCGAGCAGGTCATCGCCCTTCACGTCCGCGGCGACGACCTGCAGGCCGGCAGCGTGCGCGCGCTCGATGACATCGGCGAGATCGCCGCCGACCGAGACCGGCAGATGGAAGAGGGATCCGGTGGTCGAGCGCACGACCTTCGGGTTGTACAGGTCGACCGTGCGTCCGGTGAGCACGACCGCGTCGGCGCCCGTCGCGTCGGCGGCGCGGATGATGGTGCCGAGGTTGCCGGGGTCGCGCACCTCCTCGCAGATCGCGACGAGGCGCGGAGCGGCGGCGAAGATGTCCCGCACGGACGTGGGCGTCTGCCGGGCCACCGCGACCACGCCCTGCGGCGTGACGGTGTCGGCCATCGCCGCGAGCACGAACTCGGTCACGTACTCGAAGCGCACGTCCGCGTCGGCCGCCGCCTGACGCAGGTCGCCGTGCTTGTCCCATGCGGTCGGCGTCGCGAAGAGCTCGACGATGGCCTCGGGCCGATAGGACAGCGCTTCGCGGACCGCCTGCGGGCCCTCCAGCAGGAACAGGCCTGTCTCGGTGCGGGCGCTGCGCTTGGTGAGCTTGGCGACGGCGCGCACGCGCGGGGATCGGGGGTTCTCCAGCACGATCACAGTCTAGGGACACCGAAGGGGCGCCGCCCTCATGGACGACGCCCCTTCGTGATTCAGATGCTTACGCAGCCGACTTCGTGCTTACGCAGCCGACTTGGGCGCGTTGACGTCCGCCGGCAGAGCCTTGCGGGCCGTCTCGACCAGCGCGGCGAACGTCGCCGGCTCGTTGACGGCGAGCTCGGCGAGCATGCGGCGGTCGACCTGGACGCCGGCGAGACCGAGGCCCTGGATGAAGCGGTTGTACGTGATGCCGTTCTGGCGGGCAGCGGCGTTGATGCGCTGGATCCACAGACGACGGAAGTCGCCCTTGCGCTTGCGACGGTCGCGGTACGCGTAGACGAGGGAGTGGGTGACCTGCTCCTTCGCCTTGCGGTACAGGCGCGAGCGCTGGCCACGGTAACCCGAGGCGCGCTCGAGGATGACGCGACGCTTCTTGTGAGCGTTGACGGCGCGCTTGACTCTAGCCATTTTCGTGTGTTCCTGTTCGTGAGATCGGGCGCGTCAGCGGCCGAGGAGCTTCTTGGCGACCTTGGTGTCAGCCTTCGACATCACCTGGTCCTGGTTGAGGCGGCGGGTGCGGCGGCTCGACTTGTGCTCGAGGTTGTGACGCATCCCGGCCTGCTGCTTCTTCAGCTTGCCGCTGCCGGTGATCTTGAAGCGCTTCTTGGCACCCGAGTGGGTCTTCTGCTTCGGCATCTTCTCTTCCTTCGTATGGCGCCCAGCTGGGCGACAGGGTTCTGCCCGCGCATTGCGGGAGGTCTGTGTGGGGCTTATCGCTCCGACCGGATCACTCCGTGGTCGAGGCGGGAGCAGCCGATTCTGCGGGCTCTGCCGGCGCGCCCGGCGCCTTGGCGTCGCGGGCCGCCTGCTTGTTGGCCGCGCGCTGCGCGTCGCGCACCGCGTTCTGCTCGGCCTTCGCCTCGGACTTGTTCTTCAGCGGGGCGACGACCATGACCATGTTGCGTCCGTCGATGGTGGGGTTGGACTCCACCGTGCCGAACTCGGCCACGTCCTCGGCGAACTTGCGGAGGAGCCGCACGCCCTGCTCGGGACGGGACTGCTCCCGACCGCGGAACAGGATCATCGCCTTCACCTTGTCGCCGGCCTTCAGGAAGCCCTCGGCACGCTTGAGCTTGGTCGTGTAGTCGTGCGCCTCGATCTTCAGACGGAAGCGCACCTCCTTCAGGATGGTGTTCGCCTGGTTGCGGCGAGCTTCCTTCGCCTTCTGCGCGGCCTCGTACTTGAACTTGCCGTAGTCCATGATCTTGACCACGGGAGGCTTCGAGTTCGGGGCCACCTCGACGAGATCGAGGTCGGCTTCCTGCGCAAGACGCAGTGCGGCCTCGATGCGGACGACGCCGATCTGCTCACCCGCGGGGCCGACGAGGCGGACCTCGGGGACGCGGATGCGCTCATTGGTGCGGGGATCGCTGATGCGGACTCCTTAGACGATGGTTTCGGCCACCGTGATCCGGACGGATCACGGGCGAAATCAGAATCGTCCCACCCGCCGGCAGTCAGACGCCGGCGACACCCTGACCCGCTGCACAGCTGTCGCTGCACGGCGGCTACCGATGTGAATCGGCGGAGTGCTGGACCCGGTAGCCTTGAGCGGCAAGCGCGGGTGGGAAGTGAATCCTCTTTCGTGCCGGGACATAAGCCCCGGAGCCCGCAGAAGTCTATCAGAAGGCAAGACCTTCGGAAAGCCGGCACTGTGAGCACTCCCGCGCCCGACGGCCACGAGCACGTCTCCCCCTCCACCTCCACGCTGGATGACACCGCGACGGGCGCCGCCCGGGACATCGCCGACGTCGCCGCCGTCGAGGTGATCACCACCGCCGCCGTGCATCTGCTCAGCGCCGCCGCGGTCAAGGTCGGCCTGGCCGATGACCCCGAGACGCAGAAGGATCTGGACGAGGCCCGCAAGCTCATCAACGCCCTGGCCGGCCTCATCACGGCCGCCGCCCCCGAGATCAGCGACATGCACGCACGCTCGCTGCGCGACGGGCTGCGCTCCGTGCAGCTCGCGTTCCGAGAGGCGTCCGTCATCCCGGATCCGATCGGGCAGGGGCCCGGCGAGAAGTGGACCGGCCCGGTCAACTGACCGGGCTCGCCCGCACCCTCAGACGCTGGCGCGCAGCTTCACCGTGAGCGAGTCGACGAGCACGGCGATGCGGTCGTCTGCGGCCCAGCGCTGAGCGAGACGCGCGAGCACCGCATCGAGCGTCTCCCGGTCCAGTCCCTCGACGAGCTCGAGCGTGACGACGAGCTCCGGGCCGCGCAGGCGCGCGTCCGGGTCGCCTGCGGAGACGGCGACATCGATCACGGCGAGCTCGCTGCCGACGCTCTCCAGAAGGCCCGCGTAGACCTCGGGCGAGAGGAAGCTCGGCTCCCACTGCTGCCCCTGCGCGATCGCCCACACCGCGGGACGGCGCAGCACGAACTCGGTCTCGGATCCGGGGTCCAGCACGATGAGCTCCGCGTCCCCCGAAGAGGCGGACAGCGCCACGCGGGCGGCCTCGACAGGGATGGGGCGCGCGATCGGATCCCACGCGCGCATCGTGTCGACGCTCGTGAACGCCGGCTGCACCGTGCGTCCGTCGGGCGCGGCGACGGTGACGAGCGAGAGCTCCTGGGTCTTGTCCACCGTCAGGCCCGACGGTGCCACGCCCTCCTCGCCCTTCTCCGCGACGAGCGGCACGAGCACGCGCGCGGCGCGGAACGCGTCGACGACCTCGGCCTGCGACCCGGCACCGGCGCGGAACCGGGTCAGCGCGTCCCAGAGAGCCGGGTCCGCAGAGCCGTCATCACCCGCGCGGGTGTTCTCCTCGAACGAACGCCCCGCCCAGGGAACTCCTGCGGAGTCGCCCGTGCTGGGATGCGCGCCGTGATCGTGATCGCATCCGGCAGCACCAGACACGGCACCGTCAGGATCCGGCGACATCCAGCGCCTCGGCCAGGGTGAACGCGCCGGCGTACAGCGCCTTGCCGACGATCGCGCCCTCGACGCCGAGCGGCACGAGCTCGCGGAGCGCGGCGATGTCATCGAGGTTCGCGATACCGCCGGATGCCACCACGGGCTTCGGGGTGCGCGCGGTGATCTCGCGGAGCAGGTCGAGGTTCGGCCCCTTGAGCGTGCCGTCCTTGGTGACGTCGGTGACGACGTAGCGGCTGCAGCCGGCGTCCTCGAGGCGGTCGAGCACCGTCCAGAGGTCTCCGCCCTCCTTGGTCCAGCCACGGGCGGCAAGTGTTGTGCCGCGCACGTCCAGGCCCACTGCCACGGCATCGCCATAGCGCGCGATGACGTCGGCGGCCCACTCGGGGTTCTCCAGCGCCGCGGTGCCGAGATTGATACGTGACGCGCCCGACTCCAGCGCCGCCTCGAGGCTCGCGTCGTCGCGGATCCCGCCGGAGAGCTCCACGTTGACGCTGCGGAACTGCTTGATCACGCGGCGCAGGATCGCCGTGTTGCTGCCGCGGCCGAACGCGGCATCGAGGTCGACGAGGTGGATCCACTCGGCGCCCTGGTCCACCCACTCGGCGGCGGCATCGAGCGGATCGCCGTAGCTGGTCTCGCTTCCGGCCTCGCCCTGCGTCAGGCGCACGGCCTGGCCGCCGGCGACGTCCACCGCCGGGAGCAGGGTCAGGGAGGGGGACTGCGCGAACTCGTTCATGTCGTCCTTCGGGTCACGGTGCGCTGCGCTCTTCGGGCGCGGCACGAGAAGAGAGTAGTCCGGGTGCGTGCGGGGCACCAATCCCCCGCCGTCACACTCCGAGGAGGGGGTCAGAGCGTGGAGATCCAGTTGCGCAGCAGCTGGATGCCGGCCTCGCCGGACTTCTCCGGGTGGAACTGGGTCGCGGACAGCGGTCCGTTCTCGACCGCGGCGAGGAATCGCGAGCCATGCTCGGCCCAGGTGAGCCGCGGCTGCGGGAACGGCGGCATGACGTCGAGCTCCCACGTCTGCGCGGCGAACGAGTGCACGAAGTAGAAGCGTTCGTGCTCGATCCCCCGGAACAGGACGCTGTCCGGGTCGGGCTCCACGGTGTTCCAGCCCATGTGCGGCAGCACCGGCGCGTCCAGCTCGGTGACGATGCCGGGCCACTCCCCGAGGCCGTCGACCTCGGCGCCGCGCTCGACACCGCCGGCGAACAGCACCTGCATGCCCACGCAGATGCCCAGAACAGGACGACCGCCGGCCAGGCGCCGTTCGATGATCTCGTCACCGCCGTGCGCGGCCAGCGCCTCGCGGACGGCCGCGAACGCGCCGACGCCCGGGACGACGAGCCCGTCGGCCTCGAGCGCCGCGGTGCGATCGCCGGTGAGCTCCGCGTCCGCGCCGGCGCGGATCAGCGCCTTCACGGCGGAGTGCACATTGCCGGATCCGTAGTCGAAGACCGCGACGGTCGGACGGCGACCCTCTGCCTGGGCGGTCACAGCGCGCCCTTGGTGGAGGGCACGCCGACCACCAGCGGGTCCAGCGACTTGGCCTGACGGAACGCGCGCGCGAACGCCTTGAACTCGGCTTCGGCGATGTGGTGCGGGTCGCGACCGCTGATCACGCGCACGTGCACGGTGAGCGCCGCGTTGTACGCGATCGCTTCGAAGACGTGACGGACGAGGGATCCCGTGAAGTGGCCGCCGATCAGGTGGTGCTCGTAGCCCGCCGGCTCACCCTCGTGAACGAGATAGGGCCGACCCGAGATGTCGACGACCGCCTGCACGAGCGCTTCGTCGAGGGGCACGAGAGCGTCGCCGTAGCGGGAGATGCCGCTCTTGTCGCCCAGCGCCTCGCGGATCGCCTGACCGAGCACGATCGCGACGTCCTCCACCGTGTGGTGCGCATCGATGTGGATGTCGCCCGAGGCGCGCACCGTAAGATCCGTCAGCGAGTGCTTCGCGAACGCCGTCAGCAGGTGGTCGAAGAACGGGACCGAGGTGTCGATGTGGCTCTGACCCGTGCCGTCGAGGTTGAGCTCGAGCTCGATCGTCGACTCGGACGTGGAGCGGGTGCGACGCGCGGTCCGGGCCGCAGCAGGGGTCTCAGCGGTCATGAGGCCGATCCTATCGAGGCGAGGGCGTCCAGGAATGCGGTGGTCTCGGCCTCTGTGCCGGCCGTGACGCGCAGGTGGTTCGGGATGCCGACATCGCGGATCAACACGCCCTTGTCATACAGAGCGCGCCACGTTGCCGCCGGGTCCGCGACGCCGCCGAACAGCACGAAGTTCGACCAGGACGGGTGCGGCGTGTAGCCGAGGGCCTCGAGCGTGGCCGAGATCCGATCGCGCTGCGCGACGATCTCGTCGACCATCGCGAGCATGATCGGCGCATTGCGCAGGGCCGCGACCGCCGCCGCCTGGGTGAGGGCGCTCAGGTGGTACGGCAGGCGCACGAGACGCAGTGCGTCGATGAATGCCGGATCCGCCGCGAGGTAGCCGACCCGCGCTCCGGCGAAGGCGAAGGCCTTGCTCATGGTGCGGGAGACGGCGAGCCGCGGACGTCCCTGCAGCAGCGTCAGCGCCGACGGCGAATCCTTCGGGGCGAACTCCTGGTAGGCCTCGTCCACGATCACGATGCCGCGCGCCGCCTCGTACACCGCCTCGATCACGTCGAGCCGGAGCGGAGTGCCGGTGGGGTTGTTCGGCGCGCACAGCAGGATGACGTCGGGGTCGTGCTCCACGACCTGTGCCACCGCCTCGTCGACGGTGAGCTCGTAGTCGGGGTGGCGGGTACCGGCGATCCAGGAAGCCCCCGTGCCCTGAGTGAGCAGCGGGTACATGGAATAGGTCGGGGCGAACCCGAACACGGTGCGACCGGGACCGGCGAACGCCTGCAGGATGTGCTGCAGCACCTCGTTCGAGCCGTTACCGGCCCAGATGTTCGCGGCGGTGAGGTCATGGCCGAGGTAGCCGGCGAACGCCTCACGGAGCTCTGTGAACTCACGATCCGGATAGCGGTTGACGTCACGCAGCGCCACGGCGATGTCGTCGAGGATGTCGCTCGCGACCTGCTCCGGCACCGGATGCGTGTTCTCGTTCACGTTCAGCGCCACGGGCAGCGGAGCCTGCGGGGCGCCATAGGGCCGCAGCCCACGGAGATCGTCGCGAAGGGGTAAATCGTCGAGCGAGACAGTCACCCTGCCATGCTAGGCGGCCGCGCTGTGGTGCGTGGCACAGATGACCGCGGTTGCTGAGCGACGCCGAAGTACGGTTGCTGAGCGACGCCGAAGTACGGGATCAGCGCCCGGTCGATCCGTACCGTGCCGGGATCGCCAGGTGCTGTCCGACCTCGATCACACCTCCGTCGACGAGGTTCAGCTTCGAGATCTCGGCGACCACGTCGCGCGGGTCGGCATTCGGCGCGATCTCGCCCGCGATCGACCACAGGGTGTCGCCGGGCTGCACCGTGACGGTCGCGAAGGTGTTGCCCGTCGTCTGCTCCCCGGAGGCGAGCGCGGATCCGCTGCTCAGCGCCGCGAACGCGATCGTTCCGGCCACCGGGAGCGCGACCAGCGCCGCGAGCACGCGCCGGCCGCGTGCGGTGATCCGCAGTCGCGTGGCGGGTACCTGACCGGCGAAGGTGATGCTGCTCATGGTGCTTCTCCTCAGTGTCTGTGTCGGTCCGCCTCTCCCCGGATGCGCATCCTCTGATGAGAATCTTCGAATCCGGGCCTCTGGAGAGGCGAACCTACGTACCGAAACTACTTTCGAGTTCGAACATCTGTCAAGCCTTCTTCGAATATCGGTTCCGAAAACTTGCCGACACGCTCGAACAGATCTATCGATTTCGGTCCGATCTCGGATACGGTTTCGATACGAAGACCCCATCACGGACCACCGACATTCGAATCGCCGCCCGCGAATCCATGCCGATCCCACCGATCCGCGAGGGCACGACGCACACGAAGGAGATGGCATGAGCGACGGTGCGACCCCCGGCCCCGAGGCCCCGCGGACACGGCGCCGCAAGAGCCTCAGTGCGAAGCAGATGGCGATCCTCGAGGTCATCCAGACCTCGATCGCGCGGCACGGCTACCCGCCGAGCATGCGCGAGATCGGCGACGCCGTCGGCCTCAAGTCCCTCAGCAGCGTGACGCATCAGCTCGGCCAGCTCGAGCTCAGCGGCTATCTGCGTCGCGATGCCGGCAAGACCCGGGCCATGGAGGTCCTGATCGACCTTCCCGGCACATCCACCGAGAATCCCGCCGATACGGCCCCGTCCGTCGGCGACGCGGCACTCGTGCCCCTCGTGGGCCGGATCGCCGCCGGTGTGCCGATCACCGCCGAGCAGCAGGTCGAGGAGATCTTCCCGCTCCCCCGTCAGCTCGTCGGCAAGGGCGATCTGTTCATGCTGAAGGTCTCTGGCGAGTCGATGATCGACGCGGCCATCTGCGACGGCGACTGGGTCGTCGTGCGCTCTCAGGGCACGGCGGAGAACGGCGAGATCGTCGCCGCGATGCTCGACGGCGAAGCCACGGTGAAGACGTTCCGCCGTCGCGATGGCCACGTGTGGCTGCTCCCCCGCAACAGCGCATTCGAACCGATCCTCGGCGACGATGCGACGGTGCTCGGCAAGGTCGTGGCGGTGCTGCGCGCGGTCTGATTCCCGCCCCTTCCACGTCGAAGCCCCTTCTGCGTACCGAGGCCCCCTCTCAGACCCGTATCTGGGAGGGGGCCTCGGTGCTGCGAGGGGGCCTCGACGAAGACGCCCGGTGCGGGAAGATCAGACCGCGACCGACACGTCCTCGCGGACGCGGCGCGTGGCCTCGACGATGTTGCGCAGCGAGGCGTTGGTCTCCTCGTAGCCGCGGGTCTTCAGACCGCAGTCCGGGTTGACCCAGAGCTGCCGCGTGGGGATCTCCTCGACGGCACGGCGCAGGAGCGTCTCCACCTCGGACGCGTCGGGGACGCGCGGCGAGTGGATGTCGTAAACGCCCGGTCCGATGCCGTGGTCGAAGCCCGACGCAGCGATGTCGGTGACGACCTCCATGCGGCTGCGCGCGGCCTCGATCGAGGTCACGTCGGCGTCCAGCGCCTTGATCGCGTCGATGACGACGCCGAACTCCGAGTAGCAGAGGTGGGTGTGCACCTGCGTCGCCGTCTCGGCGCCCGCGGTGGAGAGGCGGAAGGAGGCGACGGACCAGTCCAGGTACGCGGGCTGGTCGGCCTTCTTGAGAGGCAGGAGCTCGCGCAGCGCCGGCTCGTCGACCTGGATGACGCCGATGCCGGCGGCCTCCAGGTCCGCGATCTCGTCGCGCAGCGCAAGAGCCACCTGGTTGGCGGTCTCGGCGAGCGGCTGGTCGTCGCGGACGAACGACCAGGCCAGGATCGTCACCGGACCCGTCAGCATCCCCTTCATGGGCTTCGCCGTGAGCGACTGCGCGTACTGCGACCACTCGACCGTGATCGGGGCCGGCCGCGAGACATCGCCCCAGAGGATCGACGGGCGGGTGGCACGGGATCCGTAGGACTGCACCCAGCCGTTCTCGGTGACGTCGAAGCCGTCGAGGTTCTCGGCGAAGTACTGCACCATGTCGTTGCGCTCGGGCTCGCCGTGCACGAGCACGTCCAGGCCCAGTTCCTCCTGCAGCGTCACGACGCGGCCGATCTCCTCGCGGAGGAAGCCGTCGTACTCATCCGCCGTGATCTCGCCCTTGGTGAACTGCGCGCGGGCGCGGCGGATCTCGCCGGTCTGCGGGAAGGACCCGATCGTGGTGAGCGGAAGCGCGGGCAAATCGAGCGCGATCGACTGCGCAGCCACCCGGGCGTCGTAGTCGCCGCGGTCGAAGTCCGTGGCGGTCAGTGCGGCGGTGCGGGCACGGACGGCGTCCACGCGCACGCCGGGCGCGCCGAGCCGGTCGGTCAGAGCGGCGGAGGCGGCGTCGAGCTCCACGGCGATCGCGGCGCGACCCTCGGAGAGACCCTTCGCGAGGGTGGTGACCTGCGCGACCTTCTGGTCGGCGAAGGCGAGCCAGTTCACCAGGCGGGCGTCGAGCTTCGACTCGTCCTCGACGTCGTGCGGCACGTGCTGCAGCGACGTGGAGGTCGACGCGGACACACCGGCCGCACCGAGGTCGCGCAGTGCCTCGAGCGTGTCGAAGGCTGCGGCCAGGTCGCCCCGCCAGATGTTGTGCCCGTCGATCACGCCTCCGACCAGAACCTTGTCGGCGAGTCCCGGGACAGCGGCGGGCACGGTGCCGCGCACGAGGTCGAGACCGATGGCCTCGATCGGAGCCGCGGCGAGGACGGCGAGGTTCGCGTCGAGCGCGGCGTAGGGCGCGGCGACGAAGATCGCCGGACGCTCGGCGAGGCCGCCGAGAACCGCGTAGGCGCGCGAGGCGGCGGCGCCGAGTTCGGCGACGGACGACGGCAGCGACTCGCTCACCAGGGCGGGCTCGTCCAGCTGCACCCACTCGGCACCGGCGGCCTTGAGCGCACCGAGCAGCTCGGCGTAGACCGGGACCAGGTCGTCCAGGCGGGACAGCGGGTCGAAGCCCTCCGGGGCCTCGTCAGCCGCCTTGGCGAGCGCGAGGAAGGTGACGGGGCCGACGATCACGGGGCGGGTGCGGAAGCCGGCCTGCGCCGCTTCCTGCACCTGACGCACGATGCGGCCGCTGGAGAGCGAGAAGGCGGTGTCCGGTCCGATCTCGGGTACGAGGTAGTGGTAGTTCGTGTCGAACCACTTGGTCATCTCGAGCGGCGCACGCTCTCCCTCGCCGCGGGCGATGGTGAAGTACGCCGGCAGGCCGATCGTGCCGTCGGCGGACCGAAGGTCTTCGAAACGAGCGGGGATCGCGCCCACGGTGACGGCGGCATCGAGCACCTGGTCGTAGTACGAGAAGGACTCGGGGATCGCCGAGTCGGCGCGACCCAGGCCCTGCTCGGCGAGGCGCTCGCGCGTCGTCGCGCGCAGCTCAGCGGTGGTGCGCTCGAGCTCGGCCTCATCGATCCGTCCGGCCCAGAACGCCTCGACGGCCTTTTTGAGCTCACGGCGGCGGCCGATGCGCGGGTAGCCCAGGATGGTGCCCTCGGGGAATGCGGTCATGACGGTCCTCTCTGACGGAAGGGGGAAGGAAGCGGCCTAGTGCGCGCCGCGGGAATCTGCGAACTGCGGGATGCCCTGCGGAGAGACGGCGCTACGCTCGGGCAGCACGCCGGCCCCCTCGAGCACATCCAGCACGGTGCGGTGCTGGTTGAACGCGTACAGGTGCACGCCCGGCGCGCCGCCGTCCACCAGCTCTCGCACGAGCGACCCCGCATGCGCGACGCCGATCTCGGTGCGGCCCTCGGCCGTCGGCTCGACCTCGAGGGCGATGGACAGTTCGGCGGGAAGCTCCTCGCCGCTGAGCTCCAGCACACGGCGCAGGCGCGCGGGCGAGGTGATCGGCATGATGCCCGGCAGGATCGGGATCGTGACCCCGGCGCGACGTGCGCGCTCCACGAACGCGAAGTAGTCGTCGGGGTGGAAGAACAGCTGCGTGATCGCGAGGGTCGCCCCCGCGGCCTGCTTGGCCAGCAGCGCGTCGATGTCCTGGTTGCGATAGGTCGAACGCGGATGCCCGTTGGGGTAGGCGGCCACGGCGATGCTCACCTTGCGTCGCGGCGTCACCTGCACGGCTCGCGGAACGCCGGGGATCGGTCGCTCCTGGTACGGCGCGCGCTCGGCCTGCGCCCGGTCGATGAGCTGCACGAGCTGCGCCGAGCTCTCCAGATCCCCGAGGAACGGCTCGCTCTCGTCGAGCGGCGGGTCGCCGCGCAGGGCGAGGAAACTGAGGATCCCGGCGTCGAGGAACTCCCGGATCAGCCGCGAGGCTCCGGCATACGTGTTGCCGACGCAGGTGAGATGCGCGAGCGGCTCGACCGAGGTGTGCTCGCGGATGTAGCGCAGCACGTCGAGCGAACGTCCCCCGACGGACCCGCCGGCGCCGTAGGTCACGGAGATGAACCTCGGCGCGGCCGTGGCCAGCTGCTGGATCGTCTCGTGCAGCGCCTCGATCGGGGCGGTAGTGCGCGGCGGATACAGCTCGAAGGAGAGCGGCACGCGCGGCTGAGCGACCCCGGCGGGGGCGAACGGCGGCGCGTCGAAGGACATCTCTCTCCAGGGTCGGGGCGGTCACCCCACGCTAGGCGGCGCCGCGATGCGACGCATGCTGTGTTTCACCATGTGTCGGCTCGCGCTCTTCTAGGCTCGGGTCATGAGCACTCCGCACGGATCCTGGCCCTCTCCGCTGTCCGCCGCCGGCCTCGCCGTCGCCGGCACGAAGATCGACGGCGCCCGGTACGCCGCGGGCGGGATCTGGTGGAGCGAGTCGGTGCCGCAGGAGCGCGGACGGATGCGTGTGATGCACCGGGACGCCGCTGGCGCCGTGCACGAGGTGCTGCGCGCGCCGTGGAACGCCCGTTCGCGCGTGCACGAATACGGCGGCGGCGCGTGGACGGTGGCCGAGGACGGAACCCTGCTCTTCGTCGACGGCGAGGACCAGCGTGTGCACCGCCTGGATCTCGGCGCGACGGCGCCTGTGCCGCTGACCGCGGCGGGGCCGCGCTACGGAGGGCTCCTGGTGCAGCAGGGCCGCCTGTTCGCGGTGCGCGAGGACCTGCGCCCCGACCCGCACCAGCGCGCGATCGTGGAGATCCCGCTGGACGGATCCGCGGCGGACGACGCGGCCGTCACCACGGTCCTCAGCGGCAACGGCTTCTTCGCGCACCCGGCGCTCTCCCCCGACGGTGCGCGGCTCGCGTTCGTCGCCTGGGACGAGCGCAAGATGCCGTGGGAGCGCGCGATCGCCTTCGCGGTGGACCTCGCGACGGGAGCCCGCTCCACGATTCCCGCGCGCGCCGCCCTGCAGCCCGAGTGGCTCTCCGACGACGAGGTGCTGTTCGCCGACGATGCGAGCGGTCGCTGGAATCTTCACCGCGCGCGGATCCCCGTGCAGCCGGCGCCCCCGATCCCGACGCCTCCCGCCATCAGGGAGGACTCGCCCTTCGTCGACGCCGACACCGGCGGCGGCCTGTGGGTGCTCGGGCAGCGCTGGTTCCGGGTGCTCGATGACGGCAGGATCCTCGCCGTCCGCACGAACGGATCCGATGCGCTCGTGCTGCTCGATGCCGACGGCACGCTCCTCCGCGAGCTCGACGTGCCGTTCAGCGGCGACCTGAGCCTGGAGGACTCCCTCGGTTCCCGCGCGCTGGTCACCGGACAGGGCGCGCAGGTCGCACCCGGCCTGTGGGAGCTGGACGTCGATGCAGGCACCGTGCACGCGATCCGCGGCGGAGACCCCGTGGATCCGGCCTGGGTGCCCGGGGCGCGTCCCGTGACCTTCGACGGGCCGCACGGCCCCGTGCACGCGTTCGACCACGCCCCGGCGAACCCCGATGTCGACGCGGATCCGCGCGCGCTGCCGCCCTACGTCGTGCACGTGCACGGCGGACCCACCGCCCACACGTCCGGCGCGCAGGCGGGCTGGATCACGTACTTCACGAGCCGCGGCATCGGCGTGCTCGAGGTGAACTACGGCGGCTCGACCGGGTACGGGCGCGCGTACCGGGAGCGCCTCGACGGCCAATGGGGCGTCGTCGACGTGGACGATGTGCTGGCTGCCGCGCAGGGCCTCGCCGATGCGGGCGTCGCGGATCCGACCCGCATCGCGATCCGCGGGGGTTCGGCCGGCGGATGGACGGTGCTGTCGGCCCTGGTGCGCGGCGGGGTGTTCGCCGCCGGCCTCGACCGGTACGGCGTCGTGGATCTGCGGCTTCTGGCCGAGGAGACGCACGACTTCGAGCGCTACTACCTCGACGGTCTTGTCGGCCCGCTGCCGGAGGCGGAGCAGACCTACATCGACCGTTCCCCGCTCACGCACGCGGATCGCATCGACGTGCCGGTGCTGATCCTGCAGGGCTCGGAAGACGCGGTCGTGCCGCCATCGCAATCCGAGGCGATCCGCGACGCACTCGCCGCCCGCGGAGTGCCGCACGAGTACGTGCTGTTCGAGGGCGAGGGGCACGGCTTCCGGCAGGCGGACACGATCGTCGCCGCCGCCGAGGCGGAACTGCGATTCCTGGGCGGTGTGTTCGGGTTCGACTCGGTGCCGTGAGAACTGGCAGCCGAGCCTGAACCCGGCTACTCCCCCAGGCGGTTGCGGCTGCGCATCGCGCGCTCCGCCTCGCGAGTGTCCTGACGCTCGCGCAGGGCCTGCCGCTTGTCGTACTCGCGCTTGCCCTTGGCGAGGGCGATCTCGACCTTGGCGCGTCCGTCGGAGAAGTACAGTCGCAGCGGGATCAGCGTGTAGCCGCCTGCGGAGACGGCGTGCGAGAGCTTCGCGATCTCCTCCTTGTGCAGCAGGAGCTTGCGGATCCGCTTGGCGGAGTGGTTCGTCCAGTGCCCCTGCGAGTACTCCGGGATGTGCACGGCGTCGAGGAACGCCTCGTTGCCCTTGATGAACGCATAGCCGTCCGTCAGGTTCGCACGTCCCTGGCGCAGCGACTTCACCTCGGTGCCGGTGAGCACGAGTCCCGCCTCGTACGACTTCTCGAGGTTGTAGTCGTGACGTGCGCGACGATTGGTCGCGATGACCTTCTCCCCGCGTTCCCTGGGCATGGTTGTCTCCTGGATCTGTGCCGTGCGGGCGCACGGCAGCCTGTCAGCCTATCAGGCTCGCAGCCAGCGACGTATCGCGAACCCGGCGCTGAGCGCGGCGAGGATCACTCCGATGCCGATGAGCACCGGAACCACGAGCAGTGCGTCCTGCCACCCGACCCAGGTCGTGATGAAGGCCACCCGCTTCGTGAGGTACTCCTGCACGCCGAAGTGCACGCCCAGCAGCACGGCGGCGCTCGCGAGCACCGATCCGATGACCGCGGCGAACACGCCCTCGAGCACGAACGGCGTCTGGATGAACCTGTTCGAGGCGCCGACGAGCCGCATGATCCCGATCTCCCGCCGTCTCGCATACGCCGACAACCGGATCGTCGTGCCGATCAGCAGCACGGCGGCGATGAGCATCAGCACGGCGATCCCGACGGCGATGTACGTCGCGACGGTGAGCGCGTTGAAGAGCGGATCCAGATACTCCAGCTGATCCTTCACCTCATCCACGCCCTTGATGCCGCTGAAGGCCTCGGCGATGACGGCGGACTGGGTCTGGTCCTTCAGGTTCACCTTGAACACCGCGTTGACCTGGTCGGCGGTGAGCACACCGGCGTAGTCCGTGCCGACGAGCTTCAGGGTCTCCTGGTAGGCCTCGTCCGCGGTCTGGAAGCTGCTCTTGGCGATCAGCGGCTTGAGCGTGTCACCGTCGAGCTCGGCCTGCACGGCCTTGATCTGGTCCTCGGTCGCGGTGCCGCCGATGCAGCCCGGCGACGTCGACACCGACGAGCACATGTAGATCGCGACCTGGGCGCGATCCTGCCAGTAGGCGCGCATCGTGCCGATCTGCGCCTGCATCAGGATCGCGGCACCCACGAAGGTGAGCGAGACGAAGGTGACCAGCACGACCGAGATGACCATGGAGGCGTTGCGGCGCAGGCCCGTGAGCGCCTCGCCGAGGATGAGTCCGAACCTCATGACGTCGGACCCACTTCCTCGTCGTCGCCGGTATCGAGTCCGAGCCGGTCGGCGACCCCGAGTTCGGCGAGGTCGACGGTCGGCACGGTGATGGGGCGCGTGGCGGGCCGCGCATCGTCCGACGGTTTGACCGTCGGCTGCTGAAGCGCGGACGCCGAGGCGGGAGTCTCGTCGCGGGCCTCGGAGGGGGCCGGAACCGGATCCGCGATCGCGGCCTCGGTTTCGCGGTGCACCTCGCGCACGGTCTGCAGTGCGGCCGTGGCCGCGGCCCCGCGGATCGCCTCGGGCGTCAGACGCGGGACGTTCGAGGTGTCGCCGTACCCGCCGCCGACCTCGTCGCGCACCATCTCACCGTCGCGCAGCTCGATCACGCGGCGCTGCATCTGGTCGACGAAAGCGGCCTCGTGCGTGGCCATGACCACGGTGGTGCCGCCGGCGTTGATCCGTGAGAGCAGCTGCATGATGTCGACTGAGGTGCCGGGGTCGAGGTTTCCGGTCGGCTCGTCGGCGAGCACGATCTGCGGACGGTTCACGATGGCGCGGGCGATGGCCACGCGCTGCTGCTCGCCTCCGGACAGCTCGTGCGGCAGGCGCTTCTCCTTGCCGCTCAGGCCGACGAGGGCCAGCGCCTCGGGCACCGCCTGCTGGATGAAGCCGCGGGAGGCGCCGGTCACCTGGAGCGTGAATGCGACGTTCTGGTAGACGGTCTTGGAAGGCAGCAGGCGGAAGTCCTGGAAGACGGATCCGATGCTGCGCCGGAAATAGGGGACCTTACGGTTCGCGATGGACTTCAGGTCGCGTCCGAGCACGGCGACGCGGCCGGACGTGGGCGACTCCTCGCGGAGGATCAGCTGGAGACAGGAGCTCTTCCCGGATCCCGACGCGCCGACGAGGAAGACGAACTCGCCTCGCTGCACCTCGAAATCGACCCCGGAGAGCGCGGGACGCTTGGTGCCGCGATAGCGCTTGGTGACGTTCTCGAATCGGATCATGGCGAATCGAGCCTAAGCGGGCGGCGCGCCCAGTCCGCGAGCGACACCCCACCGCGGCGGGTTCCCCGCTATGAGGTGGCTGGGATCGTCAGGACGGCTCGTTGCCGATGACGAATGCGAGGAACGTCACGATCGCACCGAGCAGCGCCAGCCCCGCTGCCGTCACGCCGACCGCACGCCATGCCCTGGTCGCGCTCATCCCGCGCACCTCCTCTGCCGCCCTGGAGAGCCTTCGATTCTACTGCCGTCGGCGGGGCGGCCACCAGGAGCTCGCGTTCAGAGCCGGATGAAAATCGGCGGACCGGAGCTCGCCCACGGGGCGTGGTGCTCGACGTAGCGACCCCAATCGGGCGAGTCGATGATGCCGCCGGCGCCGTCCCAGATGCCGATGTGCCGTCCGGGCCACCAGACCAGGTCGCCCGCTCGCGCCTCGTCGGCCGAGATCACGGTGCCGAGCGCAGCCTGGTTGTCGGCGCCGCGGGGCAGGCTGACGCCGAAGTGCCCGAACACGTACTGCACGAGTCCGTCGCAGCCGAAGGAGTCGCTCGGGTCGGCGCCCCAGCCGTAGGGCACGACGCCGACGAACGTCTGGGCGTACGCGACGATCGCCTCGCCGGAGTAGTTCTGCGGCGCCGCGGCCGCCGGGGTCGCGGATGCGGCGGCGGGCGCCGGATCCGGGGCGACGACCGGTGCCGGCGGCGTGTACAGCACGTCGAAGCTGGCACGGCTCGCGCTGGGCTCCAGCGCTGCGGAGGCGACCGTGTAGGTCTGCGGGGCCACGACGAGCGACACCGTGTGCGCCGCGGGCGCGGGCGCTCCCGGCGAGAAGGCGTACGCCGCCGTCGCCGCCACCGGGACGATCAGGGCCGCGATCGCGCAGCCGGCTGCCGTCTTCCGTGTCACAGTCATCGGGATTCTCCGTGTCACAGTCATCGGGTCACCACCCTACGACAATCACGGCCGCGGCACCCTGGAAAGTCCCTGAGCCGTCGGGCGACGGACGATCAGTCGTCGTCGTCCTTGCGCTTGCGCCACCGGATCCCCGCGGATATGAAGCCGTCCAGGTCGCCGTCGAACACCGTCGCGGGGTTGCCGGACTCGTGGCCGGTGCGCAGATCCTTCACGAGCTGCTGGCCGTAGAGGAAGTAGGAGCGCATCTGGTCGCCCCAGCTCGCGGTGATGTTGCCGGCGAGCTCCTTCTTCTTCGCAGCCTCCTCCTCCTTCTGCAGCAGCAGCAGGCGGGTCTGCAGCACGCGCATGGCGGCGGCGCGGTTCTGGATCTGCGACTTCTCGTTCTGCATCGAGACGACGATGCCGGTCGGGAGGTGCGTGATGCGCACGGCGGAGTCGGTCGTGTTGACCGACTGGCCGCCGGGTCCCGACGAGCGGAACACGTCGACGCGGATGTCGCCCTCGGGGATGTCGACCTCGGTCGCCTCCTCCATGAGCGGGATGACCTCGACGGCCGCGAAGGACGTCTGGCGCTTGTCCGCGGATCCGAACGGGCTGATCCGGGCGAGGCGATGCGTGCCTGCCTCGACCGAGAGCGTGCCGAACGCGTAGGGGGCGTCGACCTCGAACGTCGTGGACTTGATGCCCGCGCCCTCGGCGTAGGACGTGTCCATGACCTTGACGGGGAACTTGTGGCGCTCGGCGTAGCGCAGGTACATGCGCAGCAGCATCTCGGCGAAGTCGGTGGCGTCGTCGCCGCCCGCGCCGGAGCGGATCGTGATGATCGCAGCGCGCTCGTCGTACTCGCCGTCCAGCAGGGTCTGCACCTCGAGCTGGTTCACGGTCTCGGTGAGGGAGGCGAGTTCGGCGCGCGCCTCGGCGGCGGAGTCCTCGTCCTCCATCTCGTTGGCGAGCTCGATGAGCACCTCGAGGTCGTCGAGGCGCTGCTCGACCTCGGTGACGCGCTTGAGCTCCGACTGGCGGTGGCTGAGCGCGCTCGTCACCTTCTGCGCCTTCTCGGGGTCGTCCCAGAGGTCGGGCGCGCCGGCCTCCTCGCTGAGGCGTTCGATGTCGGCGCGGAGTGAGTCGACATCGGCGACCTCGCGGATGTCGCCGAAGGTCTGACGGAGGGCCGCGATTTCGGCGGAGAGATCAAGTTCGAGCATGGCGGTACCAGACTACCGTGGAGCTGTGATGGTTCGAGCGTCGGCAGTGCTGTGGAAGTTCGGACCGATGGTGTACCTGCCCACGCTGCTGTTCTCGCTCGGTGAGGGCGCGGTCCTGCCGCTCATCCCGGTGATCGCCGCAAGCCGCGGGGCGACGCTCGCCTCCGCCGGTCTCATCGCCTCGGCGCTGGTGGTCGGCCAGCTGTGCGGCAACATCCCCGCGGGCTGGCTGGTCGCGAAGGTCGGCGAGCGGTTCACGATGGTGGTCGCGGGTGCCCTGTCCCTCATCGGCGTGGTCGCGGGAGCCCTGGCGCCGAGCCTGGTCGTGTTCACCATCGCGGTCTTCGTGGTCGGGATGTCGGCGGCGGCCTTCGGGCTCGCCCGGCACGCGTTCATGACCACACGGGTGCCGGTCGAGTTCCGCGCTCGGGCGCTCTCACTGCTCGGCGGATCCTTCCGCGCCGGAATGTTCGTGGGCCCATTCCTCGCAGCCGCGCTGCTCGCCCTCTTCCGCACCGAGAACGCTGCACTGTGGTTCTTCGCGGTCCTGCTGGTCGCACTGATCCTGCTCGTGCTGTTCGGACCGGATCCGGAGGCGCAGGCGCAGTCGTCCGCGGCGGAGCACGAGGGCGCTGTCGAGGACACCGGCGAGGCCGTCAGCGGGTCGATCCCCACCATCGAGCGCGCGGGGGTGTTCCGCACGATGTGGCGCAACCGTGGCGTGCTGGGGCGCTTGGGACTCGCCGCGGCGAGTCTGTCGGCCGTGCGCTCGGCCCGCCAGGTGGTGCTGCCGCTGTGGGGCGTCTCGATCGGGCTGGACGCCTCCTCGATCGCCCTGGTGGTCGGCGTGTCCGGCGCGATCGACTTCGCCCTGTTCTATGCGAGCGGTCAGGTCATGGATCGGTTCGGACGGCTCTGGGCGGCGCTGCCCGCGATGGTGCTGATGGGCGCGGGCTTCCTCGTGCTCTCGCTCACGCACGACGCGGCCACGAACGTGCTCTGGTTCGGCATGATCGCGGCCGTGCTGGGCGTGGGGAACGGATTGTCCAGCGGCATCCTGCTGACGCTCGGCGCCGATGTCGCTCCGCAGTCGGAGCCGGCCGCCTTCCTCGGCTCCTGGCGCACGCTCACCGACGCCGGCGGGGCGATCGCTCCCCTGCTGTTCTCGGGCATCGCGGCGATCAGCTCCCTCGCGATCGGCGCCGCAGCCATGGGCGCGATCGGCGTGCTGGGCGCGGTCGGGTTCCTGCGGTGGATCCCCCGGTTCGTGCCGCGGCGCACAACGCCGTAGAGCCACCGCAGACGGTCATCGCCCGGCACGGCCGATCCCCTATCACGTCCTCCGCCCCGACGCAGCCCGCACTCCGCTTCCGCGTCGCATCACTAACGTGGAGAGCGAGGGAGGTGCCCGATGGCACGCAGAAAGCACGAGAGCGGGATCCGCGCCGCGGCCTCCGAGGTCCGCGAGCAGGTGTACGCCCTGGACACTGCCGTCTTCTCGGCCGTCGCGACGACGCCGAGCCCGGTCCTGGACCGGTGGATGCCGAGGCTCACGAATGCGGCGGACCACTCCGCGCTCTGGCTCCTGATCGCCAGCGGGCTGTACTTCACCGGCCGCAGTCGTGCCCGCCGCGGAGCGCTGCGCGGCGTCGTGACGCTGGGTGCCACGAGCCTCATCGCGAACCAGCTCGCCAAACGCCTGCACCACCGAGAGCGCCCGATCCGCGCCCTTGTCCCGATCGGCCGGCTCTCGCGCAGGACTCCGCTCTCCTCATCGTTTCCCAGCGGGCATTCCGCGAGTGCGGCGGCCTTCGCCGCGGGTGTCTCCGCCGAACTCCCTGCCGCGAGCGTCCCGCTGCACGTGCTCGCCGGGCTCGTCGGCTTCTCCCGCGTCGCTACGGGAGCGCACTACCCGTCCGATGTGGCTGCCGGGCTCGTCCTGGGCAGCACGGTGGCGGCGATCGGACGCCGCCTCGTACCTCCCGTGCCGCCGCCTGCCGTGTCGGAACCGCGAGAGCTCGACCAGCTGCCGCCCCGCCCTCGGGGCCGAGGAGTGACCCTGGTCGTCAATCCGGCGTCGCACAGCGGGCGCGGCGCTACCCTCTCCAGAAGTCTCCGCAGGGTCCTGCCGGAGATGCGGATCGTCGAGCTGAAAGAGAGCGACGATGTCGATGCGGTGATGCGCGCAGCGGCGGCCAAGGCTGACGTGCTGGCCGTCGCCGGCGGGGACGGAACCGTGGCGGCGGCCGCGCACGCCGCCGTCGAGAGGGGCGTGCCCTTGGCGGTGTTCCCGGCCGGCACCTTCAACCACTTCGCCCGGACCATCGGCGCTGATCGGGCAAAACGCACCGTCCAGGCGATCAGGCGGGGCACCGCCGACAAGGTGGACGTCGCCTACCTGAACGACAGGATCTTCCTCAACACGGCGAGCGTAGGTGCCTACACGGACTTCGTGCGCATCCGCGAGGGCCTGGAGAAGCGGATCGGGAAGCCGTTGGCGGCGCTCGTCGCCGGGTGGCGGACGATGAAGAAGGATCGCACCGTCTCCATCACCGTCGACGGCACGACCCGGGATTCGAGTCTGCTGTTCATCGGCAACGGTCAGTACGAACCGCACGGCTTCGCCCCGAGTGCGCGTGAAGATCTCCAGGACGGGCTGCTCGACGTCCGGATCCTCGACGTGTCGAACCGCTGGTCGCGCTTCGTGGTCCTGCTCGCGACACTCACCGGTCAGCTGCAACGGGTGAAGCAGTATCACGAGGTCGCGGCCCCCGAGCTCGAGATCACCCTCCCGAACGGGCCGGAGCGCATCACCCGCGACGGCGAGGTCGGCGAGGCGAGCGACGTGCTGCGGATGAAAGCCGTGCGGCGGGCGCTGACGGTCTATCGGGTGCGGGCCGACGGCTGAAGGCCACTACTCGAGCGCGGTGCGGCTGGTTCCCGTGGACTGGATCGTGAGCATCGTCGGCACGAAGTCGCTGAGCAGCGGAGGCGCCCAGGACGCACGCACCGTCACGCGGGCCGAGAGCCCGTCGGGGCTGCCGGCCGAGACCAGCTCCGTGCGGTCGTCGATGATCCCGATCACGGCGCGCGCCTGGTCGGCGATCTCCACGTCGTCGAGCTCGGCACGGATCGCTTCGCCGTCGATCTGCACCCGGAAGCCGTCGGCTCCGGCCAGCGCCGCGGCGTCGGCCACCGAGTCCAGGCGCTTCTGCGCGATGTAGAGATCCGTCGCGCAGACGCACACATAGATGAGCGCGATCGCGAGCACGACATATCCCAGAATGAGCGGCATCGTGCTGCCGTGTTCGTCGTCGAGCAGCGGGGTGCGCCGTCCGCGGGGCTCGCCCAGTCCACCGATTCCTCGGAGTTCGCCGGGTTCGCCGACTCGGCCCCTGCTCCGCATCGCGCTCATCCGCCGGTCCAGGTGCGCGAGACCTTGTACGCCGAAGACGCCTGCACCGGCATGCTGCCGACGCGATCGAGTCCGAACACGGGCGGCACGAACGGAAGCGCGACCTTCGCGGTGACCGTGACCACGACGGTCGCACCGGCCGACGGACACTCCGCGCCGAGCGGCGCGCACTGGATGTCGACGTCGACGGTGGCCGGATCCATCCCGTACTCCTCGATCGCGGACTGCACCGCGGCGTCGGCACGGGCGCTCGCATCGGCGCCATCCATCGCCGCGCTCATCGTGCGGGCCGTGTGCCGCGCCGCCGACTCGACGCCGAGCATCTGAGACTGGATCGCGCCGAGCGCGAGCACGAGATAGACCACCGGCACCAGCAGGATCACGCCGAGACCGATGAACTCGAGCGCTGCGGATCCGGTCTCACCCGACATCCCGACGTCAGGCGCCGGACAGTCGATGCGGTCAGCGCTCGGTGAACGACTCCACGGGAGCACGGCCGGTCACCTCCAACCCCGACGGCACCCCGAGCAGGCCGATGAGCGGCAGCGTCGTCTGCACGGTGATCTCCATGGTCGGCACGCCCAGTGCGGCCGTCTCGTGCACGGTCACGTCCTTCGCGTAGTCGGCACCGACGGCACGCCCGATCACGAGCACAGTGCGCTGCACGCCCTCGCCGGGCTCGGTGTCGGCGAGGGCCGCGACGTGCGCGCCCTCGACAGCCGCATCGTGCACGACGTTGCGCACATAGACCGCCAATGCGAACTGCAGCACGCCGAGCGTGAGCGCCGTCAGCAGCGCACCGACGAGCACGAACTCGACCGGGCTGGACCCTCGGTCGTCTTCGAGCACGTCGCTCAGCCGCCGCACGCCGCCCATGGTCGCGTCAGAGTCCGCTCACGCGCGCGATCGCCTGCTCGAACAGGTTCGTGAGGGCGGGTCCGGCGACGGCCCAGATCAGCACCACCAGTCCGGCCGTCATGAGCGTGATCAGCACCCAGCCGGGGACGTCACCACGTTCCGGATCGTCGAGGTCGTCGAAGAGGGGCGGCTCGAGCCGAGCGGAGGTGCGATCGCTGAACATGTGGGTTCCTTTCGTGGAGGCCGAAGCAGGAAGCGCGGTCAGCCGATGCCGAGCCGCAGGATGAACACGCCGGGAAACACGGCGAACAGGACGGAGAGCGGCAGGATCAGGAACACCAGCGGGAGCAGCATGAGGATCTCCTTGCGTCCGGCCTGTTCGATCAGGCCGCGCTTGGTCTCCTCGCGGGCGTCCGACGCCTGCGCCTGCAACACCGCCGCCAGCGGGGCTCCCCGCTCGAGTGCGGCGATGATCTGATCCACGGCGCGTGTCAGCGGGGGGATCTGCAGCCGCTGCGCGCAGTCGCCGAGCGCATCGGCGAGAGACGATCCGGTGTTCACCGCGAGAATCACGCCGCGCAGCTCCCCGCTGAGCTCGCCGGATCCGGCCTGCCCGACCCGGCGCAGCGCATCCGGCAAGCCCTCCCCTGCGGACAGACACAGGGCGAGGAACTCCAGCACCGTCGGCAGCTCCTCGGTGAGCCGCCCGACGCGCGCCTTCGCCCGGGCGCCGAGCAGGACATCGCAGGCGACGCCCGCCGTGATCGCGGCGAGTACGGGCAGCAGCGCGACCGGCGCGGACATGCGTCCGGCGATCACGAGCGCGACCGTGGCCGCAGCACCGACGCCCAGTCCGACGAGAACCCAGACCAGCTGGCGACTGCGGAAGGCGCCGGGTCCGCCCGGCAAGCCCGCCTGCGTCATCCGCAAAGCGACTCCGGCGTCGCCGCCGCCGAACAATCCGAACGCGCCCTTGACACGCGCGGCCCAGGATCCGCCGGCCGGCATCCGCCACGGCAGGCGCTCGGCCGGATCCGTGAGATCGGCGACATCGCGGACGTGCGGGGCGATGCGGGTGCTGAGGTTCGCCCAGCGCCAGCGCGGGAAGGCGGCCAGGACGAGCAGCAGACCCGCGGCCAGCAGCCCGCCGAGCAGCACGGCGACGGCGACGTCCGACAGCGCGCTCATCGGAACCATCTCCGCGGCTCCGGCAGCCGGCCGATGCGCAGCATGACCCGGAAGGCGACGAACGACACTGCGGCGCCGCCCAGGATGAGCGCCACGCCCTCGGGACTGGAGTACGCCTCGACTCCCTCGGGACGCAGCAGGAGCAGGGCCAGGATCACCCACGGCGCGATCGCGCCGAGCACGGCCGCGCCACGAATCCAGGACTGCCGCGCCTCCACCTCGGCACGCAGCGCGGCCTCCGCCCGCACGGAGCTCGAGAGCGCCCGCAGCACGGTGCTGAGCTCGGTGCCGCCGACCTCCCGCGCCATGCGCAGCGTCTCCACGATCCGATCCCCGACCGGATCCGCGAGCGCCTCCTTGAGCTTCACCGCCGCCGCATCGAACCGCCCCGTCGCATGCAGATCACGCGCGAAGGCGGCGAACGCCGGGCGGAGCGGAGCAGGCGCAGCCTCCTCCAAGCCGGCGACCGCGTCGGGCAGCGGCATGCCGACCCTGATCGACGCGATCAGGAGATCGCACACATCGGGCCACAGACCGCGCCGCAGCCGCAGCAGGCGCTGTCGCCGCGACCGCAGGAACACCAGCGGTATCGCGGCCCCCGTCACCGCGATCACGAGCGCGAACGCCGCGGTCGCCGTCGTCAGCCACGCCACCGAACCCGCGACGAGACCACCCGCGACCATGCTCACCCCGAGCACACGCGCATCCGCACGGAACCCGGCCTCGCGCAGCAGCCGGGTCGCCGCTCCGGTGCGAGGAGTGCGCACCACGCGGCTCCCGGCGGGCCACAGCCACGGTGACGCCGCCAGAACCATGCCCGCGGCGAGCAGCGCCCCCATCAGCACCGTCATGCGAGGTCCCCTTCGGCGACCATGCGCGAAACGGAATACGGGGCCGACTCCGCATGCAGCACCCGGTGGGTGATGCGTCCGTCCGCATCGACGCCGAGCGGCTCGATCACCTCGGCGACGAGCCGGCTTCCATCGGACTCCCGACGGCAGTGCACGACGAGATCGACCGATGCCGCGAGCGCCGGCGCGATGAACGCACGATCGATGTTGCGGCCGGCGAGCAGCGGCAGCATGGTCAGCTTGTCCAGCGCCTCCGCCGCCGAGTTCGCATGCACCGTCGCCGCACCGGGGATGCCGGTGTTCAGCGCCAGCACGAGGTCGAGCGCTTCGGCATCGCGCACCTCGCCGACCACCAGCCGATCCGGCCGCATGCGCAGCGCCTCTTTGACGAGACGGCGCAGCGTGATCTCACCCGTCCCCTCGAGGCTCGCCTGACGCCCCTGCAGTGCCACGAGATCCGGTGCCTGCACGCCCAGCTCGAAGGTCTCCTCCACCGTGATCACGCGCTGCTCGCCGCATTCGGCGACCAAGGCCGCCAACAGCGTGGTCTTGCCCGCATGCGTCGGCCCCGATACGACGACGCTGCGCCCCGCGCGCATGGCGTCGGAGAGCATCGCCGCGACCGGAGTGGGCACCATCCCCTGCGCGACCAGCGACTCCAGACTCCGATACCGCGGCACGAACTTCCTGATGTTCACCGCCCACGAGCCCCGCACCACGTCCGCGATCGCGACGTGCAAACGGGAGCCGTCCGGAAGGGACGCATCCACGAACGGCTGTCCGATGTCCACACGCCGGCCCGTGGAGTGCAGCATGCGCTCCACGACATCGCGCAGCTGCGCCTCGGTCAGGGTGATCGGCACGCGCTCACTGCGCCCCTCTCGGGCGATGAACACGCGGGAGGGGCCGTTCAGCCAGATCTCCTCGATCGTGTCATCCTCGAGCAGCGGCTGCAGCGGACCGTATCCGGCAACCCCCGCGAGGATGTCCCTCACGCACGCCGCCTCGTCGTCGATCGTGGCCGTGCCGCGAGCCAGCGCCTGATCGTTGTGACGGCGCACCTCGAACTGGGCGATCCGCCGCGCCTCATCCGGATGGACCGAAGGATCCGTCCGCTCGGCACGCAGCCGGGCGCGCACCCTCTCGGTGACGGCAGCGGTCGACAGGCTCACCCCTGCATCGTCGCAGGAACCGAGGGCCGGCCTCGGAAGTTATCCACAGACCCGCCCCTGCACGGCGCGGGAGGTATGTCAGCCGACGCGCGCGACGTCGTGCAGAGCTTCCACCATCGGCAGCAGCTCCGGCTGCTCGGCCGCATCGGCGAGCACCCGCTCCAGCGTCTCGTCATGCACCGGACGTGCGCGCTCGTACAGCTTCTGCCCGCTCGGGGTGAGCTCGGTGTAGATCCCGCGACGGTCGTCGGCGCAGAGAATCCGGGTGAGCAGCCCCCGGTCCTCGAGCCGGTTCACCAACCGGGTGGTCGCGCTCGGGCTGAGCGCCGCGGCACGGGCCAGCTGCTGCATGCGCATGTGCCAGCCGTCCTGCCGGCTCAGCGCCTCCAGCACGGTGTACTCGACCACGGAGAGCCCTGCCTCGGTCGACAGCGCACGCTCCAGCTCGGCCTCGATCATGGCGTGCAGAGCGGCCATCGTGCGCCATCCGCGGGCGCGGATCTCGACGGCGTCATCGGCGATGCCCATGGATCCTCCAAAAGTAGTTGCTTGCGCTTTCTATTTGCACGTGCAAGTATTGTGGTCACCGACGCAAAAACCCGCGTCTGCAACTATCTCACTGTATCAGGAGTTCCCCCATGCCTCTCGGCCTGATCGCCCTCGCCCTCGGCGCCTTCGGAATCGGCCTCACCGAATTCGTCATCATGGGCCTGCTGCCCGAGGTGGCCGCCGACTTCGGCGTCACCGAGGCCGCCGCCGGATGGCTCATCTCCGGCTACGCGCTGAGCGTCGTGGTCGGCGCGCTGTTCCTGACCGCCGCCACCACTCGCCTTCCGCGCAAGCCCGTGCTGCTCGGCCTCATCGTGCTCTTCATCATCGGCAACGCGGTCACCGCGCTCGCCCCGGGCTACGGCCTCGCCATGGTGGGCCGCATCATCGCCGCGCTCACGCACGGGGCGTTCTTCGGCATCGGATCGGTTCTGGCCGCCTCGCTCGTCCCCGCCGCGAAGAAGGCCGGAGCGATCGCGATCATGTTCACCGGCCTCACCGCGGCCAACGTGCTCGGCGTCCCGTTCGGCACCTTCCTCGGCCAGCAGCTGGGCTGGCGCGCCACGTTCTGGGCGATCGCGATCATCGGGGTCGTCGCGTTCGTGGGGATCGCCCTGCTCGTGCCGGCGACGCACGACATCCCGCCCACCCGCCTGCGCGACGAGCTCGGCGCCTTCCGCTCCGGCCAGGTGTGGCTCTCGCTCATCGTGACCGTGCTCGCGTACGGCGGCATGTTCGGCGCGTTCACCTACATCGCCTACACGCTCACCGAGGTCAGCGGTTTCGCCTCCACGATGGTGCCGTGGCTGCTCGTGCTGTTCGGCGTGGGCCTCTTCCTCGGCAACTGGGCCGGTGGCAAGGCAGCGGACCGATCCATCGACGTGACGCTCATCGTCTTCGTCGCGGCCCTCATCGTCGTGCTCATCGGATTCGCGCTCTTCGCGTCGAGCGGTCCGGCCGCCGTCGTCGCCCTCTTCCTCATGGGCGGGTTCGGATTCGGCACCGTACCCGGGCTGCAGTCCCGGATCATGGGATACGCGTCGTCGGCCCCGACGCTCGCATCCGGCGCGAACATCGGCGCGTTCAACGTGGGCAACGCGCTCGGGGCCTGGGCCGGCGGCGTCGGCATCGCCGCGGGCCTCGGATACACCTCCCCCATCTGGATCGGCGCCGGCATCACCGCACTCGCTCTCGTCGTGATGGTGGTCGCCGCGCTCACCGCCCGTCGCGGCACCGCACGTCCAGGCGCAGCGCACACTCCGACGACCACGACTCCGGTCCCCGCGGGCGCGGCGCGCTGATCCCCGGCTCCGCCCCCGACGACACCCTCTTCGCAACACGCACAGAAGGATGAACGACATGACCGTTCCCACCATCACCCCGAACACCACCATCACGCTGAACAACGGCGTGGCCATGCCCCAGCTGGGCTTCGGGGTCTTCCAGGTCCCGGACGGCGAGACCACGGCCGCCGTCGCGAGCGCGCTGCGGACCGGATACCGCAGCATCGACACCGCGGCGATCTACGGCAACGAGCGGGGTGTCGGCCGCGCGATCGCCGAATCCGGCATCCCCCGCGACGAGCTCTTCATCACCTCGAAGGCGTGGAACGCCGAGCAGGGCTACGACGCGACCCTCCGCGCGTACGACGAGAGCCTCGAGAAGCTGGGCCTGGACGCCCTCGACCTCTACCTGATCCACTGGCCCGAGCTCGGTGACGGCGACTACGCCGGCACCTGGCGCGGCCTCGAGTCGCTCTACGCCGACGGCCGGATGCGCGCGATCGGCGTCTCGAACTTCGAGCCCGTGCACCTCGCGCGGATCCTCAAGACCGGATCCGTCGTCCCCGCGGTCAATCAGGTGGAACTGCACCCCGCGTTCCAGAACCGCGCAGTGATCGCCGCAGACGCCGCGGCCGGCGTGACCACGGAGGCCTGGAGCCCGCTCGCCCAGGGCGCGGTGCTGCAGGATCCCGCCATCACGGCCATCGCCGCCCGGCACGGCCGCACTCCGGCCCAGGTGGTGCTGCGCTGGCATCTGCAGCAGGGCCGCGTGGTCATCCCGAAGTCGGTGACGCCGAGCCGCATCGCGGAGAACTTCGACGTGTTCGGCTTCGACCTCGACGCCGCCGAGCTCGCCGCGATCGACGCCCTCGACCGCGACCGCCGCACGGGACCGCACCCGCACGAGTTCCACGGCTGATCGGCAGAGGAATGGGGTGGATCCGGCCTCAGTAGACTGGGTCCACCCGCGGGAGTGGTGAAATTGGCAGACACGCAGGATTTAGGTTCCTGTGCCTCCGGGCGTGTGGGTTCAAGTCCCACCTTCCGCACGAAAGCGCTGACGGGGCGGCCGGAGGTCGTCCCGTCAGCGCTTTTCGTTCGAAGCGGGGCCCCCTTAACCCCGGGCCCCACTGGCCAGAGGCTCCGCGCGTCGCGCATGCGACGTGTGGAGAGGGCCCAGAGGGAATCAAGTCCCACCTTCCGCACGGCATTGCTGGTGGGGTGACCCGAGGTCACCCCACCAGCGCCGATTCCGCGCGTCGCTCTCCCAGCCGAGCGAGACCTGCCCGCTCTAGACTTCACAGAAGCCGGCATCTCGGCGAACACTCCAGCGACGACTCCACGGACGGGACTCACCTGTGCACCACGCCGCCCTCATCCCCTGGCTCGACCCGAACGTCATCATCAACGGTGCCGGCCCTTGGGCGCTCGCCGTGGTGCTGTTCATCATCTTCGCCGAGACAGGTCTGCTCATCGGGTTCCTGCTTCCGGGCGACACGCTGTTGATCATCTCGGGCCTGCTGACCCACACCAACCACGTCTTCGGGCTGGACATCTGGGCGGTTGGCCTGCTGATCGCACTGGCGGCGTTCCTGGGCGGCGAGGTCGGCTATCTGATCGGGCACAAGGGCGGCCCTGCGGTCTTCGAGCGCAAGGAGTCCGGTCTGTTCAGCCGCAAGAACGTCGAGCGCACGAACCACTTCTTCGAGCGCTTCGGCGGTCTCACGGTGATCCTGGCGCGCTTCGTGCCGGTCGTGCGCACCTTCGCGCCCGTCGCCGCCGGCGTCGGGCACATGCCGTGGCGCAAGTACAGCCTGTACAACCTCATCGGCGCCCTGATCTGGGGCTTCGGCCTCACCTACGTCGGCTTCCTGATCGCCTACATCCCCTGGGTCGCCGACCTCGTGACGAAGTACATCGACGTGATCCTGCTCGGCGTCGTCGCGCTCACGCTCGCCGTCACCGCCTGGCACTACTTCAACGAGCGCCGCAAGGCGAAGAAGGAGTCCGCCGCGGGGATCCCGGCCGTCGAGCCGGAGATCTGAGCCGAGCTCAGCCGGCGTCGCGGGCGGCTCCGTCCGCATCGCCCTTCTCGGAGGCCGCCGCACGCGCGGCCTTCGACTTCTCGACGCTCGCCCGCAGCGCCTCCATGAGGTCGATGACCTCACCGCCCTTCTCGGCGGGCGCGAACGTCTCTTCCGTCTCGAACGCCTCGCCCTTCTCGATCTTGGCGTCGATGAGCGTGCGCAGTTCGACCTGGTACTCGTCGACGAACGCGTTCGGGTCGAAGTCGGCGGAGAAGCCCTCGACGAGCGACGCCGACAGTTCGAGCTCCTTGTCGGAGACCGTGACCTCCTCCTGCAGGATGGGAAAGTCGGCTTCGCGCACCTCGTCGGCCCAGAGCAGCGTCTGCAGCACGAGCACATCGCCGCGCACGCGCAGGGCCGCGAGCCGGGTCTTCTGACGCAGGGTGAAACGCACGATCGCAGTGCGGTCCGTGGCCTCCAGGGTCTTGCGCAGCAGCACATAGGCCTTTGGCGACTTGGAATCCGGCTCCAGGTAGTACGCCTTGTCGAGCGTGAGCAGATCCACCTGGTCCGACGGCACGAACTCCACGACGTCGATCTCCCGGCTGCGCTCGGCGGGCAGCGACTCCAGGTCATCCTTGGTCAGCACCACGGTCTGCGACTCGTCCTGGTAGGCCCGGTCGATCTCCGAGTAGGCGACGGTCTGTCCGCAGATCTCGCACACCCTCTTGTACCGGATCCGCCCGCCGTCCGCGTCGTGCACCTGGTGCAGCGAGACGTCGTGGTCCTCCGTCGCCGAGTACACCTTGACCGGCACGTTGACCAGGCCGAAGGTGAGCGAGCCCTTCCAGATCGTCCTCATGGCACCAGTACACACCACTCCCGCAGCAGCGGGATAGCCTGACGGCATGGCAGACGGCCCGCAGTTCGCGCGCATCGGCGAGCGGCGTCTGCGCGTGACGAACCTCGACAAGGTCGTGTACCCGGTCACCGGCACCACCAAGGGCGAGGTGATCGACTACTACGCGCGGATCGCCCCGCAGCTGCTGCCGGTCCTCGCCGGACGCCCCGTCACGCGCAAACGCTGGGTGGAGGGCGTCGGCACCGCGGAGGATCCGCAGGGATCCTTCTTCGCCAAGCAGCTCGAACCGGGCGCCCCCGGGTGGATCCCGCGCCAGGAGATCCCGCACTCCGGCGGTGCGAAGGACTATCCGCTCGTCGACGAGGTCGCCACGCTCGTCTGGATGGCGCAGGTCGCTGCGATCGAGCTGCACATCCCGCAGTGGCGCTTCGCTCCCGACGGCGGGCGCGGCAACCCGGATCGCCTCGTACTCGACCTGGATCCGGGGCCGGGCGTCACGCTCGCGCAGTGCGCCGAGGTGGCGCTCATCGCACGCGGCATCCTCGACGGCATGGGTATGGATCCGGTGCCCGTCACAAGCGGCAGCAAGGGCATCCACCTCTACGCGCACCTGCCCGGCGACCGCACGAGCGAGGAGATCTCCGCTTTCGCGCACGCCCTCGCCCGGGCGATCGAGACGGATCGCCCGGATCTCGTGACGAGCGTGATGACGAAGACCCTGCGCGCAGGCAAGGTGTTCCTCGACTGGAGCCAGAACAACGGCAAGAAGACGACGATCGCGCCCTACTCGCTGCGCGGCCGCCCGCAGCCGTGGGTCGCCGCCCCCCGCACCTGGGAGGAGCTGGAGGATCCGGATCTCCGGCAGCTGCGGTTCGACGAGGTGCTCGAGCGGGCGGAGAGCGGGCTGGATCCGTTCACGGTGATCACTCAGAATCATCCGCCGACGGCCGACACCCCGCTCACCGTGCGTCGGCAGGATCGGCGACCGGTCGAGAAAGCCCGCACGCGCGTCGCCTCCTCGACGGGACCGGCGGCCGGCGGGACGGCCACCGCTCCAGAAGCCTCCTCCGTCCCTCCGGCGGATGATCCGGTCCCCGGCTACTCCCCCATGCTCGCCGACCACGGCACACCGGGCACGGCCCGCGGACTGGGCTGGGCCGAGATCAAGTGGGACGGGATCCGCGCGATCGGGACCTGGTCGGACGGCCGGTTCCGGCTGCGAGCGCGCAGCGGCACCGACATCACCGACCGCTATCCCGAGCTCACCGCCGACGGCGCACCCCGATTCCCCGTGGGCGAAGCCGTCGTCGACGGGGAGATCGTCGCTCTGGACGCCGCAGGCCGACCGAGCTTCCACCGCCTTCAGGATCGGATGCACCTCACCCGGGCACGCGAGATCGAGCGCGAGGTCATCCGCACGCCGGTGCGCTACCACCTGTTCGATCTGCTCCGCCTGGAGGGGCACGACCTCACCGCCCTGCCGTTGCGCGACCGCCGGGAGCTGCTGGAGCAGATCGCCGCCGACCTGCCCGCGCCGGTGCTCGTGCCGCCGGTGTTCGACGACGTCGATGCGGCCCTGGCCACGAGCGCCGCGCTCGATCTGGAGGGCGTGGTCGTGAAGGACCCTGCGTCGGCATACGCCCCGGGTGCGCGCTCACCGCGGTGGCTGAAGATCAAGCTCACCCGCGCGCAGGAGGTCGTGATCGTCGGCATCCGCCCCGGCAAGGGCGACCGCACCGGGCGTATCGGGTCGCTGCTGCTCGCGATCCCCGACCCCGCGCTGCCCTCGGGCCTGCGCTACGTGGGCAGGGTGGGCACCGGCTTCACGGATCGCATGCTGCAGGAGCTGGGCACGCGGCTGGACGCGCTGCGCACGTCGGCGCCGGCCGTGGACGGCGTCCCCGTCGCCGATGCGTCCGACGCGCTGTGGGTGCGTCCGGAGCTCGTCGGAGAGGTCGAGTTCGCGAACTGGACCGACGACGGCGTGCTGAGGCACTCGCGCTGGCGCGGCCTGCGTCCGGACAAGTCGCCGGGCGAGGTGGTCGTCGAGTCCTGACCGGTCGCGAAAGGGCCGTCAGGCGTGCACGGCCTCGCAGTCGCCCGCGTTGCCCGAACCAGACGCATCGGGCTCGATCTGGAACGTGGAGTGCTCGACGTCGAAGTGCTCGGCGAGGCAGGACTGCATCTGCACGAGGAGGGCCGACGCTCCTCCGCCGACGAGCAGCGCGGGCTGCACCGACACATGCGCGGTGAAGACGGGCGCACCGCGGGTGAGCTGCCAGACGTGCACGTCGTGCACCCCAGTGACGCCAGGGTAGTCGAGCAGGTGCTGGCGGATCTCGCTCACGGCCGTGCCCTTCGGCGCCGACTCGGCGAGCACCGAGAACACCTCGCGCAGCAGCGAGACCGCCCGAGGGATGATCATCGCGGCGATCACGAGGGAGGCGATCGCGTCGGCGGGCATCCAGCCCGTCGTGATGATGACGATCGCAGCGACGATCACCATCGCGGATCCGATCAGATCCCCCATCACCTCCAGGTACGCGCCGCGCACGTTGATGCTCTCCCGCTGCGCCGCGCTGAGCAGCCACATCGAGATCGCGTTCGCGACGAGGCCGACGGCGGCCACGATGAGCATGAGCGTTCCGGCGACCTCGACCTGGGTCGGGTGCAGGAGCCGTGTGACGCCCTCGAAGGCGACCCACGCCGACAGCAGGATCAGGATGATCGCGTTGATGAGCGCTCCGAACACCTCGGCGCGCTGGTAGCCGAACGTGCGCCGATCGTCGGCGGGACGGGCCGCGACCGCGCTCGCGATGAGCGCGATGACCAGGGCGGATGCGTCCGTGAACATGTGCGCCGCGTCGGCGAGCAGCGCGAGGGATCCGCTGAGGATCGCACCGACCACCTGCACGAGCATGATGACGCAGGTCAGCGTCAGCGAGATCGCGAGCAGCCGTCGATGGCCTGCGGAACGGATCCCGGTGGCGGGTGCGTGATCGTGCATACCTCCAGGGTAGAGCCGGGATCCCCCGGTCGGAGGGGTTTTCGCCTAGTCGGGAATGGGGATGATTCTCAGTTGCGCGTGCGGTCGGGCGCGGCTCAGAACACGTCGTCCAGGAAATCGGTCAGCATCGGCAGCGTGCGACGCAGCGGGGCGAGGTCCTCGCCCGTGGCGAACACCTCGCCGAGGTAGTCGCCGTGGCCGCCGGGCACGATGAGCAGCCGCGCTCCGGGGATCAGATCGGCGAGTGCCACGGCATGATCACGGCGGATCACGTCCTGATCGCCGGCGACGATCAGCGTCGGCGCGGCGATCGCAGCGACCCCTTCGCCCGGAAAGTCCTGAAACCCGGTCAGCATGAGGTCGCGGTCCAGGACGAACATCCGCTCCGCATGCGCCGGATCCCCGCTGACGAGCGCATCGGCCTCACGGTAGGCATCGGGCATGTCGCCGAACTCGCCCGAGGCAAGACCGTCCCAGAACCCGTCGATCATGCCGTCCCGCTGGAAGGGTGCCGACGCGACGATCAGCCGCGCGATCAGGGCCGGGTGCCGCATCGCCAGCTGCAGAGCGACCTGCCCGCCGTTGCTGAAGCCGAGCACCTGCACCGCGCCGGTACCGAGTTCGGCGAGGAGCCCCGCGACGTCATCGGCCGAGCGCTCGAATGAAGCGGGACCGGATCCGGTCGGCGTGCGCCCGTGCCCCTGCAGCTCGACGGCCAGTAGACGGCGATCACGGGCGAGCTCGGGGATCAGCGCACCCCAGTTCGTTTCGATCGTGGAGCCGCCGCCGTGCACGAGCAGCAGCGGCGGTCCGTCACCCGCCGGACCGTGCCACTGGTAGTAGAGCTGCGCCGGGCTCTGGGATCGTCCGTCTTCGAAGTCCACGCCGCCGACGCTACCCGCGGGTCGCGACGGCGTCCACGGTCGGGTTCGCGGTGGTCAGAGTTCCGCGAGCAGCGGCACCAGGGCGACGAAGGCGCGGGCGCGGTGCGACTGAGCCTGCTTCTCCTCCGCCGTGAACTCACCGACCGTACGCTCGGCGCCGCTCTGCCCCTCGGGCACGAAGACGGGGTCGTAGCCGAAGCCGCCGGCGCCGACGGCCGCGTGCGCGAGCCGGCCCGGCCATTCGCCGCGGACCGTCCACTCGCGTCCATCCGGCAGCACCAGCGCGATGACGCTGACGTAGTGCGCGGCACGGTGCGGATCCGCGATGTCGCGGAGCTGATCCAGCAGCAGTTCCCGGTTCGCGATGTCGTCCTTCTGCTGCCCCGCCCAGTAGGCGGAGAAGACTCCGGGCGAACCACCCAGCACGTCCACCGCGATGCCGGAGTCGTCGGCGAGCGCGGGCAGGCCCGTGTGCGCGGCGGCCGCACGGGCCTTGATCAGGGCGTTGTCCTCGAAGGTGACGCCGTCCTCGACGGGCTCGGGCCCGTCGTAGCCGACGACCTCGAGATCGGGCCGGGTGGCCGCGACGATCCCGCCGAACTCGGTGACCTTGTGGGCGTTGTGCGTCGCGAGGACGATCCTCACGCCCGCTCCTCCGCGAGGGCCGCGAGTTGGCGGTCACGCAGATCCGCACAGCCGTTCACGCCGAGCTCGAGCAGTGTGTCGAGCTCGCGCTTGTCGAAGGGCGCACCCTCGGCCGTGCCCTGCACCTCGACGAACAGTCCGCGCCCGGTCACGACGACGTTCATGTCGGTCTCGGCGCGCACGTCCTCGACGTAGGCCAGGTCGAGCATGGGCTCGCCGTCGATGATGCCGACCGACACCGCGGCGACGGAATCGTGCAGCACCTGGGCCTTCTGTCCGATGAACTTCTTGCGCCGGCCCCACTCGATCGCATCGGCGAGGGCGACGTACGCCCCGGTGATCGCCGCGGTGCGAGTGCCCCCGTCGGCCTGCAGCACGTCGCAGTCGATCACGATCGTGTTCTCACCGAGAGCCTTGGTGTCGACGACGGCACGGAGTGCCCTGCCGATCAGGCGCGAGATCTCGTGCGTGCGCCCACCGATGCGGCCCTTCACGCTCTCCCGGTCGTTGCGCTCGTTCGTGGCCCGCGGCAGCATCGCGTACTCGGCCGTGACCCAGCCCTTGCCTTTGCCGGTGAGCCAGCGCGGCACGCCGTTCGTGAACGACGCCGTGCACAGCACCTTCGTGTTGCCGAAGCTGATCAGGGCGGATCCCTCCGCCTGAGCGCTCCAGCCGCGTTCGATCGTGATGGGCCGGAGCCGGTCGACGGTGCGGCCGTCCTTGCGGATGGTGGCGTCGTCAGACGGGGAAATGGTCATGGGATCTCCTTGAGGTGGGGAAGGTCGATGACGCCGGTCTGCACGAGCCGGACGCCCCGCACCTCCTGGCCCATCAGGCGGTTGGCGAGAGCGGTGAAGTCGTCGGCGGAGGCTCCGGTCGCCTCATACACGTAGCTGGGGTGCGCATCGGCGGGGGCGAGCAGGTCGCCGCGGACGAGCTGGCGGTACACGTCGCCCGCGGTCTCATCGTCGCTGGAGACGAGCGAGACCCCCTCCGCCATGACGTAGCCGATCGCACCACGGAGGAACGGGTAGTGCGTGCAGCCGAGCACGAGGGTGTCCACGTCAGCGTCGCGCAGCGGCGCCAGGTACTCCTCGGCGACCCGGAGCACTTCCGGGGTGTCGGTGATGCCCGCCTCGACGAATTCGACGAACCGGGGGCAGGCGGCGGTGAACACCGCGAGGTTCTCATTCACCTCGAGCATGTCCTGATAGGCGCGGGATCCGATCGTGCCGACGGTGCCGATCACGCCGATCCGACCATTGCGCGTGGTCGAGATCGCCCGGCGCACGGCCGGGCCGATCACCTCGACGACGGGCAGGTCGTAGCGCTCGCGGGCGTCTCGCAGCATCGCCGAGGACGCCGTGTTGCAGGCGATCACGAGCATCTTCACACCCTGGTCGACGAGCGTGTCGAGCACCTCGAGCGCATAGCGGCGCACGTCGGCGATGGGCTTCGGCCCGTAGGGCGAGTGCGCGGTGTCGCCGATGTAGACGAAGGATTCCCGGGGCAGCTGCGCCCTGATCGCCCGGGCGACGGTGAGACCGCCGACCCCGGAGTCGAAGATCCCGATCGGCGCGTCGTTCATGATGCTCCAGCCTAGTCGCCGGATCCGCGCGGTCCCGTGCGGTGTGCGTCCTATGCTGTCGATCATGACCGCGTCCAGCGCCCTCAAGACCGATCGCTATGAGCTCACGATGCTGGAGGCCGCGCTGCGCGACGGCACCGCCGCGCGGCAGAGCGTGTTCGAGCTGTTCTCACGGCGACTGTCCGGGGGGCGCCGATTCGGCGTGGTCGCCGGCACCGGCCGCCTGCTCTCGCTGCTGCGCGACTTCCGCTTCGGCGACGACGAGCTGCGCTACCTGCGCGACGCGAAGGTCGTCGACGCCGACGCTCTGCGCTACCTCGAGGGCTACCGGTTCACTGGGACGATCCGCGGCTACCGCGAGGGCGAGCTGTACTTCCCCGGATCCCCCATCCTCACTGTCGAGGGCACCTTCGCCGACGCCGTGATCCTGGAGACCCTGGCGCTCAGCGTGCTCAACCACGACTCGGCGGTCGCCACGGCGGCAAGCCGCATGAGCATCGCCGCCGGAGAGCGCCCCCTCGCCGAGATGGGGTCGCGCCGCGCGGCTGAGGATTCTGCGGTCGCCGCAGCCCGCGCCGCATTCATCGCCGGATTCGGCGCCACCAGCAACCTCGAGGCGGGCCGCTCCTGGGGCATCCCCACGATGGGTACCGCGGCGCACTCGTGGACGCTGCTGCACGACAGCGAGGAGGACGCGTTCCGAGCGCAGATCGCGGCGCTCGGAACCGGCACCACACTGCTCGTGGACACCTACGACATCCGCCAGGGCGTGGAGACGGCCATCCGCGTGGCGGGCACCAGGCTGGGCGGGGTTCGCATCGACTCCGGCGACCTGCCCATCATGGCCGCCGAGGTGCGCGCGCAGCTCGACGAGCTCGGCGCGACTGAGACGAAGATCACCGTGACCAGCGACCTCGACGAGTACGCGATCGCCGCCCTCGCCGCGTCGCCGGTGGATGCCTACGGCGTGGGTACCTCGGTGGTCACAGGATCCGGCTACCCCACCGCGAGCATGGTCTACAAGCTCGTGGCGCGGCAGGGATCCGACGGCGGCTGGGTCGCCGTGGCCAAGGCATCGGCGGACAAGGCCTCGAAGGGCGGGCGCAAGGCGGCGTTCCGGATCCTCGCGGACGGCGTCGCGCAGTCGGAGACCGTGCTCGTCGCCGACGGTTTCGAGGAGCTCGGAGCCGCGGAGCACCCCGACGGGCGGGCGCTTCAGGTGCCCCTCGTCGAGGGCGGTGAGATCGACTCGGCCTTCGAGGGTCCGGCCGGCACGGTCACCGCGCGGGAGCACCACCTCAGGGTGCGCGAGGAACTGCCGGTGCGCGCCCTCGCGCTCAGCAAGTCGGATCCGGCGATCCCGACCGAGTTCGTCGACGTGGCCTGAGAGTCAGCCGACCATCGACTCGTAGATCTCCTTGCAGGTCGGGCAGACCGGGAACTTCTCCGGGTCCCGTCCCGGAGTCCACTTCTTGCCGCACAGCGCCCGCACGGGCTTGCCGGTGAGCGCAGACTCGAGGATCTTCTCCTTCTTGACGTAATGGGAGAACCGCTCGTGGTCTCCCGGCTCCTGCAGTTCCTCGTTGAGGAGCTGCTCGAGTTCGCGATCGAGGGTGGCGACGCCGCCCTGGTCCGGGGCATCCAGCGGGGTACTCATGACCGCGAGTCTAATCGCGTGAGGCCGGGTGGGCGCGTGATCACGTGCATCCGATCGCAGCGCCGACGGATCCGCTCACGCCGTCTCGACGAACTCCATCAGCTGGGCACCACGACGATCGAACGCACGCCCGCCGGTCTGGACGCCGAGGAAGAGCACGGCGACGCCCACCAGCCCCCCGGTCCACAGCGCCGGAGCCGTGGAGGCCTCGTCCGACACCAGCGCCGGCCACGCCAGCAGAAGCGCCGGGAGACTGAGCACGACGGCGCCGACCAGCGTGCCGGCCTGCCCCAGTGCGCCACCGCGCGCCCGCTGCGGCTGCTGGAAAGGGCTGTCGCCCGGGCGTGAGACGGCGTACGGCGCCACCGCAGACAGGATGCTCGACAGCCCAAGGCCGGTCAGCAGCAGGCTTGCGACCACGCCCACGAACGCCGGCAGCAGGGACCAGCGCCCGATCACGGCGAGCGTGACGGGGATCGCCACCGCCAACGTCGGGATTGCGATCAGGAGCACAGGGACGAGCCGGCCCAGCCGATCGGGCACTCCCTTGATGCCGCTCGCCACGTGGATCCAGAACGCCGTGGAGTCGTAGGCGACGTCGTTGTGCGGGAGCCAGCCGAAGAACAGCGCCATCACCGTGACCGGCAACGCCGCGGCGATCTCGACCGGCACCCCGGCGACCAGCAGCGGCACGACGGTGAGCGCGCCGGCGATCGGCACGATCACGAAGTTCATGATGTAGCGGCGGTCCCGCAGCCAGTACACCAGGCTGCGCGCCGCCACGGCGCCGAACGCATTCGACGGCAGCAACCCGAACCAGCCGAGGCCCGGGCGCTCGCGCACCGCTGTCGGCCGCTCTGTCGTGCTCAGCGCGCGCCGGGCGAGCATCAGCCACCCGGCCGTGACGACCGCAGCCGTCAGCACCGCGATGACGGCCGCCGCCCACGCGGCACCCGCCTGCCCCGATGCGGCGAGGAACGGGAGCGCCGCAGACGCGCCGAGCGGCGTGACGCCCAGCACCCCGGCCACGGCATGCAGGACCGGGGGAACCGCCCCAGCCCAGCCGAGTGAGGCCACGAACACGCACACCGGCACCGCGATCACGATCACCGCGAGCGCGAACAGCGCAGTGAGTTCGCGAGAGCGCCGCTCCGGCAGAAGTCGCGCGCTGAGCGCCATCCCGACGCGCGCTGCGAGCACCGCCGTGACGAACGTCAGCAGCGCGGAGAGCACCGCGACGACCCAGGGCGCTCCGAACGAGATCGCGACGATCACCACAGCCACCTGGATCACGAGCAGCGCCAGACTCGGCACGCTCACGAAGGCGGCGAGGGTGAGCACGAGCGGAAGCCGGCGCTCATCGACCCCGAACACCACGAAGCGGCGCGGATCCAGCTGGTCCACGGACCCCGCCAGGATCGGCGCCACGAAGAACCCCAGCACCACCGCCGAGCTGCCCAGCACGATCACCGTGTGCGCGGCGGCCTCGGAGGTGTGCGCAAGACTGCGGATCGCGATGACCGACACGGTCGTCGCCGCGGCGGTGAGCAGCAGCGCCAGGATGGTGCGGGTCACTCGGCTGCGGTCGCCGCGCAGCGCGCCGAGCGCCAGCATCAGTCTCAGTCGGAAAACGTGTGCAACCACTCCAGCCCCTCCACTTCGGAGGCCGCGCCGGAGAGCTCCACGAAGCGCTGTTCGAGGGTCTGCCCCGCGCGCACCTCGTCGACCGTGCCCTCGGCGAGCACTTCGCCGCCGACGATGATCGCGATCCGCGCGCACACCTGCTCGACCAGATCCATGCCGTGGCTGGAGAGGACGACGGTGCCGCCGTGTGCGACGTAGGCGCGCAGGATGTCCAGGATCACACCGGAGGAGACCGGATCCACCGACTCGAACGGCTCATCCAGCACCAGCACGCGCGGCGAGTGGATCATCGCGCCGGCGAGCATGATCTTCTTCGTCATACCGGCGGAGTAGTCGGAGACCACGCGGCTGAGCGCACCGGTGAGATCGAACGCCCTGGCCAGATCTGCCACGCGCTTCTCGACGACGTCGGCGGGCAGTCCCCGCAGCAGACCGTAGTAGTGCAGCAGCTGACGTCCGGTGAGCCGGTCGAAGGTGCGCAGTCGGTCAGGCAGCACACCGAGCGCCTTCTTCGCGGCAGCCGGATCCGCACTCTGATCGATTCCGCTGATCCGCACCGTGCCCTCGTCGGGGCGCAGCAGCCCCGCGATGATCGAGAGGGTGGTGGTCTTGCCGGCGCCGTTGGGCCCGACGATGCCGTAGAAGGACCCGGCCGGGACGGTCAGGTCGATCCCGGCCACTGCGACGGAGTCGCCGAAGCGCTTGACGAGCCCGCGCACGACGAGGGCCTGTCCGTCGACGTCTGCGGCAGGCCTCTCCGACACCGCGGCGGCATCTTCCGCGACGTCCTGCCACGCGGATGCGTCTTCTTCTGCAGGCGGAGCCGTAGGCGGCTCGCTCGAAGTCGTCTGCGCGGGCGCGGGGTCGGCCGGCTCAGGCTCAGGCTCAGGCTCGGGCTCGGCGGATCCGTCCGAGTCCGTCGGTTCGGGCACGGAGTCGACGATCTCCGCCGATGCGGCGTCGGTCCCCGGCCGTGAGTCGGGCCCCATTGCGCCCTGCGCCGAATCCGCGGCCGGCGCGGCCGCCCCCAGTTCGGTGTCCACAGGAGCATCATGCCCCGTCACGGCCTCTTCCGGGGAGGGCGTGTGCTGGTCCGGTTCCGTCTCGATCGCCGATTCCGCCGGGGACGGCGGGTTCACGACCTCTGCAACGGAGGCCGCGGACTGCGCGGCGAGGGCGGCGGGTGCGGTCGTAGGCGCCGCGCCCTCGGCCTTCGCCCGCGGAGTGCGCTTCGCGGCTGTGTCCTTCGATACCGTGCTCTTCGATGCCGTGCTCTTCGCCGCCGTCGTCCGCGCGGCCGTGGTCCTGGCCGCCGTCGTCTTCGCGGCCGTGCTCTTCGCAGCCGTCGTCTTCGGCGTGGTCGCGCGCTTTGCGGTCGTGCGCTTCGCCGTGGTGGCACCGGCCTCCGAGCTCGAGGCGTCCCCCGGCGCCTCGGTTCCCGCAGCCGCAGCGGTGCTCTTCGCCGCAGCGGTCGCGCGCCCGGCGGCCGTCGAGCCCTTGGCCGTGGCGCGCGGCGCGCGCGTGGCGCGCGGCGTCGCAGCCTTGACCGCGGCGACCTTGGCCGCAGACTCCTTCGCCTCCTCGGCGGCGGCCTCCGCCTTCGCCGCGCCCGCCTTCTCCGCCGCAGCCTTCGCGGCCGCGGCGCGCGCGGCACTCGTCCGGGCCGCCGTGCGCTTCGCGGCCGCGGAACGCGCCGCTGCCGCCTGGGTTTCGGCCTTCACCCGCGCCGTCTGCGCCGTCGTCGCTCTGGCGCCGCCGGACGCGGGGCGGCGAGGCTTTGCAGGAGGAGAGGAATCCTTGGGCGCGCGAGGGTCGTTGGGAGCTCCGGTCATGCCCTTCACGGTAGCAACCGACGATGATGCGCAAAGGGCCGACGACCCGAAGTGACGGGATCCGACGCACAGGATGTCGCCCACGATGAACCTGGGAATGAACCGAGCAGTCGGTAACGGAATGGCATCGCACCCCCTCTGCCCATGAAGCACTCAGGGCAGATCGATACCATGATCTTCGGCACGAGGAAGTGTCCCATCGGTGACATAACCGTGAACACACGTAACAGGAGTATTTCTGTGACTCTTCAGACCATCATTCTCGCTGCCGGGATGGGCTCGCGCCTCGGGCGCTCCCTCCCGAAGCCGCTGACCGAGCTCAACGACGGGCGTTCGATCATGCAGCAGCAGCACGACAACATCCACGCCGCTTTCGGCGACGACGTGCGCATCACGACCATCGTGGGATATCGCGCCGAGACGATCATCGAGGCCTTCCCCGATGTGAACTACGTGCACAACGAGCGCTACGACCAGACCAACACCTCCAAGAGCCTCCTGCGCGGCCTCGCCGCCACGGGGCGAAAGGGCGTGCTCTGGATGAACGGCGACGTCGTGTTCGACCCGCGCATCCTGGGCCGCGCGATCGCCTACATCGAGCGCGACCAGTCCTTCGTCACCGTCAACACCGCCAAGGTGAGCGACGAAGAGGTCAAGTACACGGTCGACACCGAGGGCTTCATCAAGGAGCTCTCCAAGACCGTCAAGGGCGGCATCGGCGAGGCCGTTGGCATCAACTACATCTCCTCGCGCGACAAGCAGGCGTTCATGCGCCAGCTGCAGCGCGTGGACGACCAGGACTACTTCGAGCGCGGACTCGAGCTCGCGATCGTCGAGAACGGCCTGCTGCTGGAGCCGATGGACATCTCCGACCTGTACGCCGTCGAGGTCGACTTCGCCGAGGACCTGGAGCGGGCGAACCTCTTCGTCTGACGTTCCTACCCGGAGAGCCCGTGCCGCGCCCCTCGCGCGCACGGGCTCTCTCTGCGTTGCGGGCGTTCTCGCAGGGCTGTCGACATAGGCTCTGAATCATGGGGCGAAAAGAAGGCAAGGGCGGCAGGGACGAGAAGACGATCCATCGGATCCACTCCCTGCCGGATGACGCGCCGTGGGCCGGCGGCCTCCCTCCGGCCGGGTCCTCAGAGCACCCGGCGCACATCCGCGGCCTCGACCGTGTCCTGGCCGTGCAGCGCCCGCTCGTGCTCGCGCACATCCGCAGCATCCGTCTGCGCCACCCGGATGCGACTCCGGCACAGATCATCACGCTGCTGGAGCGACGCTACCTCGCGGCTGTCACGACCGGCGGGGCCGCAGTCGGGGCGACCGCTGTGATTCCCGGGATCGGCACGGGCGTGACCCTTGCGCTGTCCGGTGTCGAGACGGCGGGCTTCGTCGAGACGACGGCGCTGTTCGCACAGTCGATCGCCGAGGTGCACGGCATCACGGTGACGAACCCGGACCGCGCCAGGGCTCTCGTGATGACCCTCATGCTCGGCAAGGAGGGGGTGGATCTGATCCGCCAGCTCGCCGGCCAGGCCGGCGGCAAAGGGGTGGGCCGGCCCGCCTATTGGGGCGAGCTGGTGACGAAGTCCCTGCCGCGTGCCGCCGTGGGGCCGCTCGCTGACCGACTGAAGAGCATGCTCATCAAGCAGTTCGCCGGCATGGGCGGCGCGTCACTGATCGGCAAGGCACTGCCGTTCGGCGTCGGCGCGGTGATCGGCGGCGCAGGGAACCACGTGCTCGGCCGCCGGGTGCTCGCCAGTTCGCATCGCGCTTTCGGGCTTCCGCCGCAGGTGCTGCCGGCAGAACTCGAACCGGTGCCGGGTGCGCAGCGCATCGAACGTCGGATCGCCCGTGGCGCTCAGCTGGCGGGATCGGCCGTGGTCGGAGCCGCCGGCGGCGCCGCGCGCGGCGTCGGGTTCGTCGGCCGCAAGGCCGTGGAATCGCTGCACCGCAAGCCCGCGCCGATCTCGGCCCCCGAGGCGCCGGGGTCCGAACTGCACCCGACGGATCCGGACCGGGACGTCTGATCGATCCGCACAGTCGCGTGCTCGGACGAAGTCTGCACCGTCCAGGTGATCGCGAGGCGAGAGGACGATTCTTCGTCGGCGCCTGCTCTTAGCGTGACGCCATGAACCGTTCCGCCGACCCTCCGCAGCCGCCTCTCCCCCAGCCGTCGTATCCCGTGCCGTGGCACGTCGATCGTCGCGACCGCACGCACCCGATGGTGACGAACAGGGGTGCGACGGTGCAGTTCGCCCGGGTCTTCGCCCGCACCTCGCGCGATCCGGGGCGCACGCTCATGTGGGGACACGTCGAGCACGGCGAGCAGATGGAGGTGTGCTTATGCGACACCGACGTCGACGACGTCGTCGTCACGCTCGCCTGGTTCCGCCCTGAGGACGGGCACGAGTACATCTGGCGATTCGTCGTCTGAGCCGAACCGACAATCCGCCGCGCCCGGACGCCGCTCCCGCTGATCTCGCAGTCCGACATGAAAGGATCGACGAGTGACCCTTCGCGAGCCCCCCTCCGACGCGGGCGCCCCGCTGTCCGGCGCAGGCGTGTCGTTCGTGATGCCGGTCCTCAATGAACGCGCCTACCTCGAGCACGCCGTCGCGTCGGTGCTCGCTCAGGACGTGGACGGGCCGACCGAGCTCGTGCTGGCACTGGGCCCCTCCTCCGACGGCACCACCGAACTCGCCGAGCGCATGGCCGCGCGCGAGCCACGGCTCCGGATCGTGCACAACCCCGCCGCGGACATCCCGGTCGGACTGAACGCCGCGATCCGCGCCAGCAGGTATCCGACGATCATCCGCGTGGACGCGCACTCCGAGCTCTCCTCCGGATACGCGGCGCGCGCCCTGGACACCCTCGAGCGCACCGGCGCGGCGAACGTCGGCGGCGTGATGCGCGCTGACGGACGCACCCCGTTCCAGGCCGCCGTCGCCCGCGCCTACAACTCACCGGTGGGTCTCGGCGGCGGCAGCTATCACGGCGGCACCAGGGAGGGCAGGGCGGAGTCCGCGTACCTGGGTGTCATGCGCCGCGCCGTCCTCGACGAGGTCGGACTGTTCGACGAGTCCATCCGGCGCGGCGAGGACTGGGAGCTGAATCTCCGGATCCGTCAGGCCGGTCACACGGTGTGGTTCGATCCGCAGCTCGCGGTGACCTACTGGCCGCGGGAGAGCTGGATCCGGCTCGCTCGCCAGTTCCGCTCCACAGGCGCGTGGCGCGGCGAGCTGGTGCGGCGCTACGGCCGCAGCAACGGCGTGCGCTTCTTCGCCCCGCCCGCGCTGCTCGTGCTCCTGGTGCTCGCGGTCGTCGTCGGCGTGCTGCAGGTGACCGGGGTGCTCGCGGGCATCGGCTCGGTCATCGCGTCCGCGGTGTATCTGCCGCTCGTCGCGTATGCGCTGCTCGTCATCGCAATGGCTCTCACTCCCGCACGCCCCCACGATCCGCCCCGCAGCCCGCGGGAGCGGCTGTGGACCCTCGCGGTACTGCCGACCATGCACCTCTCCTGGGGACTGGGCTTCCTGATGGGGGTGCTGCGCGGCGCGCACGACACCGTCGACACCTCACGGCTCGGGTCGCGGAACACCCCGCTGCCATGACCGGCGTACCTGCGCCTGTCTCCGGCCGCGCCCGAGAGGGCGTCAGGCCTCCAGCCAGCCGAGGTCCAGGATCCGGTCGACGACGCGGCCGGAGGCAGACCCGTCGTCGCGTCCATTGAACTGCGCCTGCCAGGCGACGTATTTCGGTGCATGCTGTGCCACCGCGGACATGTCGGAGAGCGCTGCGACCAGCTCCTCCTGAGTGTGCAGGAGCGGCCCGGGCGCACGTGCGGCGAGGTCGAAGTAGAAGCCGCGCAGCTTGCCCCGGTAGTGCTCGAGATCCGGCACCAGGAAGTACATCGGCTTGCCCGTCGCGCTGAAATCGAACATGACCGAGGAGTAGTCGGTGACCAGCGCATCCGCAGCGAGAAGCAGCTCCGCGGTATCGGGATAGCCGGTGACGTCGATCACGCGGGATCCGGCGTGGTCGCGCCCGGGGCGGATCGTGCGGGAGTGCCCGCGCACGAGCACAACCGCGTCGGCGGCCGCGGCGAGCGCATTCGGATCCACGAAGTCGACCATCTCGGACCGGTCGTCGCGCCAGGTCGGCGCATACAGCAGCACTCGCTCGCTCTCGCCGATCCCGAGAGCCGTGCGGACGCGTGCGGCGTCGCCCGTGAGGAGCACGTCGTTGCGGGGATAGCCGTCGACCCAGATCGGCTTCCGCAGGAACGCGTAGGCCTTGCGCAGCACGCGCTCCGCATAAGGGTTCTGCGCGAGCAGAACATCCCAGCGCCGGGATTCGCGGATGACCGCGAGCCAGCGCCGCGGATGCAGCCCAGGGCGGTGCAGCGCCAGCCGCTTGAGCGGAGTGCCGTGCCAGGTCTGCAGCACGCGCTGGCCGGGCTTGCGGTCGAACCGACGGCGCAGCCAGTCGTTCACCACGAGCAGCCGCGCGTCCGCACGCGCCCGCCACCACTCCGGCGAACCTTCGACGACGGCGATCGCCCCCTCCGGCACCGGGACGGAGAGGTCCACGACGCTCCAGTAGCGGGTCACGCGGGGTGCGCGTCGCGCGAGCTCGCGGTCGATCGCGCCGGGATTGCAGCCACTGGACTGCCCGTAGAACGACTCGAAGAACACCGCGTTCTCGCCGGCGCCCGGCAGCGCCGCGTAGCGGCCCTCGAGCGCGAGACGGCCCTCCGCGGTCTCGTAGGCGGGGTCGACGGGCGGCGCGATGCGCACGGTGCCGCTCGTCGCAGACACACGGAGCCCGGCGAGCAGCACGCTCCCGATCTCGAGGTCGTCGAGCGGGACGCCATCCACGGTCAACTCGTAGTCCCCACTCGGCAGCGGCAGCTCAGCCCCGCCCCAGCGCGAAGCCCGAAGCGGCAGTTCGGCGCTCCACGTGTCCGGACCGTCCTCGGCGACGATCGCGGCCGCGACAGCTCGGCGGCCGGCGAGCTCGACCTCGGCAGGCGCGGAGCCCTCCCCCGCGATCAGCAGCGCCTGCTGCTCCTCATCGACGCGGACAGAGGTGACGCGGGGGGTCGTCATGCGGTTCCCTTCGAAGCGGGGGTCGGAGATGCGTGGAACGCCGTCGCGGTGCCGGGCGTCGCCGCGCTCGTGGCGGCACCGGTGCGAGCGAGGATCGCGGCGAGCACACGGGCGGTGTTGCCGCCGTCACGATGCGCGTGCATGCGCGCGCTGAGCTCGCGGGAGAGGGCGGCACGGCGCTCGAACTCCGCATCCTCCAGCAGGGTCGCCTGCAGCTGCGCCGCCGCGTCGGTCCAGTCCGCAGCGGGGTCGGAGCCGGCGACCTCGGCGTACTCTCCGTAGAAGCCGCGCGAAGTGGCGTACGCGACCGGGTCCGGAGCGAGGTAGATCACCGGCATCGCGAGCAGCCCGACGTCGTAGGCCATCGACGAGTAGTCCGTCACGAGCACGTCGATCGCGGGCAGCACGGGCGTGATGTCGGGCACCAGCGCGGATCCGATCGTGCGAACGCGCTCCGACGGCGTGGGAGGGCGGTACTCCCCTTCGCCCAGAGGATGCGAGCGCACCAGCAGCACGCTGTCCGTGCGCTCGAGGACCTCGAGGATCCGCGTCCATTCCGTATCGCTCGGCACGGCGGGGTCTGGCGCTCCGTCGCGCCAGGTGGGCGCGTACAGCACCACGCGCGTGCCCTCGGCGATGGGGCCGACGGCGTCGTCGCGGCGCGCGACCGCGTCGGCACGACGTTCGGCCGGATCCCCGGCGGAGAGCACATCGACGCGCGGTTCGCCGGTCACGAGCACCTGCTGCACGCCCAGACCGAAGGCGGACTCCAGGCGCCCGCGGGAGCGCTCGGACGCCGCGGGCAGGACGCGGATGCGCCGGGTCTGCGCGCGGTAGAGCAGCCCGAGCAGCTTCTGCAGCGGCACGAAGCCGGGCAGGAACGCGCTCTGCACCGTGGCCGGGGAGTCGAGCCCGATGCGCTTGAGCGGGATGCCGTGCCAGAGCTGGACGAGATAGGCGCCCGATGTCGCGTAGCGGTTGACGTCGCCGAATCCGTGCGTGACGACGACCACGCCGGCACGGGCCGTGGCCCACCAGCCGCGAAGTCCGTTCTTCGGGATCGTGCGGATGCCGAGCGCTGCGGCATCGCGCTGCTCTCGGTCGGATCCGGTCAGCCAGAGCGGCTGCAGCCCCGCCTCGACCGCGGCCCGCCAGAGGGCGAGGGCGCCGTCTCCGATCCCCGCCCCGCAGCCGATCACCCAGCCGCGCCCGCGCGGGACGATCAGGGTCCCCACGCGTCCGAGCAGATAGAGCGGGATCCTCAGCAGCTTGCCGGCGTTGCCCGCACGGAAGGAGAAGGACGCCACCCCGCGAGCCTAGCGCCCTGTCGGCGGAGCCGACGAACGGATCCCCCGGGACCCAGACGAGGAAGGGCGCCACCCGCGACCGCGTCGCGAGGTGGCGCCCTTCTGCTTGGCAAGGTTCAGGCGCGGGTCACTGGGACAGCGTGCCCAGGGTGACCTTGATGTCCTGCGACTTCCCGCCACGGTTGACGGTGAGGGTCGCAGAGCTGCCGCCGGCGACCGAGCGCACCTGCGCGGTGAGGTCGCTGGCGTCGGTGATCGGGTTGCCGTTGAAAGCGGTGACCACGTCGCCGGCCTGGACGCCCGCATTCGCCGCCGCGCCGCCGCTCGTGACCGAGGCGATGGCAGCGCCCACGACCGTGGCGCCCTTCTGACCACTCGCGTCCTGCACGGTGGCGCCGAGCAGGCCGTGGGTGGCCTTGCCGTCGGCGATGATCTCGCCGGCGACGCGCTTGGCGATGTTCGAGGGGATCGCGAAGCCCACGCCGATGTTGCCGGACTGGCCCGACGACGAGGACGAGGATCCGGCGCTCGCGATCGCCACGTTCACGCCGATGAGCTTGCCGTCGCTGTCGACCAGCGCGCCGCCGGAGTTGCCGGGGTTGATCGCCGCGTCCGTCTGGATCACGGAGATGGAGATGGTCGCCGCGGCGCTCTGGGATCCGGATCCGCGTCCGGGGATGTCGAACTGGAACGGCTGCTGCGAACCGTCCTGGTTCGGGCTCTGCTGCTGGTCGCCGTTGGAGCCTTGCGAGGGAGCGGCGGACGACTGGATCTGGATGCTGCGGTTGAGCGCGCTGACGATGCCGGTGGTCACCGAGTTGGACAGGCCCAGGGGCGCGCCCACGGCGACCGTCATGGATCCGACGTTGACCTTGGACGAGTCGGCGAACTCCATCGGGGTCAGACTCGAGCCGTCCTTCACCTTGATCACGGCCATGTCGTAGGTGGGGTCGACGCCGACGACCGTGGCGTCGAGGATGCGGCCGTCCGAGGTGGTCACCCGGATCGTGGGATCGGAGACCTCGCCGTCCAGCGTCACCACGTGCGCGTTGGTGAGGATGTGCCCTTCCTTGTCGAGCACGATGCCGGATCCGGATCCTGCGGCGCTGGATCCGGAGACCTCGATCGTGACCACCGAAGGCACGGTCTTCGCGGCGATCGCGGTGGCCTCCGACACGGACTCGGGATTGTTCACCGTGACGGTGCTGGGCCCGGAGCTCGACTTCGTCGAGGAGGAGTTCGACGAGGTCAGCGAACCATAGCCGACGGCTCCGCCGACGCCGGCGAGGCCGCCGACGAGGGCCGCGGCGATGATGATCGCTGCGATCTTGCCGCCGCCGACGCCGCTCTTGGCCCGGGGCTCTGCGGCCGGAGCCGTGGTGGCGGCCGCACCGAATGCGGCGCCGGCGTGCGCTCCCGGATGCCCGGGGTTCACGGGCAGGGTCGGGTGCGCCTGCTCCGGTGCCGCGTAGGCGCCGGTGGGCGGGATCGGGGTGGTGGGCGCCGTGGCGCCGTCCGGGGCGGAGGCGCCCGGGGCGGCCGCGGGGGTGGACGAGAACGACGGGGGCACGGAGTGCCCAGCGTCGGGGTGAGGCGTCTGCTCGTTCATGTCTGCTCCTTTGAACCTTGCCCTTACAGACTGACGGCCGTTTCTGTGTTTTTCTTATGCTGGCTGGGAGATTCCGCTATGGCGTTACCCTGGGCGGCATGGGAATCCTGCCCGGCGCCTGGCGCCGCACGGCGGCCGGCGCCGGTCTGCTCTCCGCAGCCGGTGAGGTCGCCCCTACCATCTTCGCCGAGATCTCCGCGCTCGCGGGCCGCACCGGGGCGATCAACCTCGGGCAGGGGTTCCCCGATGAGGACGGTCCGGCCGAGGTCCTCGAGACCGCCCGCGCCGCGATCCTCGACGGCACGAACCAGTATCCGCCCGGACGCGGTGTGCCGGACCTGCTGCAGGCGATCGCCGAGCATCAGCGGCTCTTCTATGGTCTGGACGTCGATCCGGATCGCGAGGTCCTCGTCACCGCGGGCGCCACCGAGGCCATCGCCGCGTCTCTCCTCGCCCTCGTGGACGGCCCCGAGGACGAGATCGTGGTGTTCGAGCCGTTCTACGACTCGTATGCGGCGATCGCGGCGCTCAGCGGCGCCACGCTGCGCACCGTGCCGCTGCGCATGCCCGACTTCCAGCCGGATCCCGACGAGCTCGCGGCGGCGATCACGGATCGCTGCCGGGTGATCCTCGTGAACGACCCGCACAATCCCACGGGAGCCGTGCTGAGCGACGCCGTCCGGAGCGAGATCGTGCGCCTGGCGCACCAGCACGACGCGATCATCGTCACGGACGAGGTGTACGAGCACCTCGCCTTCGCCGGTCCGCATGTGCCGATCGCGACCCTGCCCGGCGCGGCCGAACGAACCCTCACGATCTCCTCGGCGGGCAAGACGTTCTCGGTGACCGGGTGGAAGATCGGCTGGATCCACGGCCCCGCCGAGCTCATCACCGCGGTGCTCAGCGTCAAGCAGTTCCTCACCTACGTCAACGGCGGGCCGTTCCAGCCGGCGGTGGCCGCGGGCCTGCGCCTGCCCGACGTGTTCTTCACGGGCGCCGCGGAGCAGCTGCGCGCGAAGCACGATCTCCTCGCGGAGGGCCTGAGTGCGGCCGGCTTCGAGGTGCACCGCCCGGACGGCGGCTACTTCACGGTTGCCGACGCCTCCGCGATCGGAGGGGCGGACGCTGACGCATTCTGCCGGGCGCTGCCGGAACGGATCGGTGTCGCGGCGATCCCGCTCACCGCGTTCGTGCGCCCCGAGCACCGGGAGGACTACCGCGGCCTGGTGCGCTTCGCCGCATGCAAGCGCCCCGAGGTGATCGCGGAGGCCGCAGAGCGCCTGGCAGGACTTCGCGCGGGAGTGTGAACGGGGGTCAGCGCGGCACGACCCGGTAGCGGCGCAGCCGCAGCACCGGATTGATCTCGCGGGTGCGGGCGACGAGCGCCGCGTCCAGGTCGGCGACGGCGATCCCCTCGCCTGTTCCGATCCCGGCGACCGTGACGCCCTGCGGATCGATCACGGCCGAATGCCCCACGCCGACCGGCGTCGGGTGATCGGCCGCGACGACGTATGCGGTGCTCTCGATCGCGCGCGCCGCGAGCAGCGTGGTCCAGTGGTGCTCCTTGAGCGGGCCGCGCACCCACTCCGCAGGCACCACGAGCGCCTCGGCGCCCGCGTCGACGAGGGTGCGGGCGACCTCGGGGAAACGCAGGTCGTAACAGGTCATCAGCCCGAACGTCATTCCGTCGACGGTGAAGGTCGCGGCATCGCCGAGCTCGCCCGCCTCGATCCAGCGCGACTCCGACTGACCGAACGCGTCGTACAGGTGCTGCTTGCGGTAGACGGCGAGCAGCCCCGTCCGGTCCACCGCGACGAGGGCGTTGCGGATCCGTCCTGCACCTGCCCGCTCGACCAGACCTGCGACGATCACGACCCCGTGCCGGTCCGCCAGCTCCCGCAGCCGACCGGTGAACGCGTCGTCCAGCTCCTCCGCGTTCGCGGCGAGGCTCTCGTCGAGCGGATCCACGAAGTAGCTGGAGTACTCCGGCAGCACGATCAGCCGCACCCCGCGTCCGGCGGCCTGCACGACGAGGTCGCCGATCCTCTCCCGGTTCGCCGCACGGTCGGCGACAGGCGCGAACTGGCACACGGCGACGGAAACGGTGACGGCGGTCATCGCTCCATCATCGCGCACCGTGCGGCATGGACAATCCGCGCACCCGAACTGACCGCAACCGGCGACGCACGCCACAGGCAGGAGGACAATGGAGACACTGGCCCGCGGCACGTCACCGGAGCCGGAGGAGGCGGTCCCCATGACCCCGCTCATCATCATCTCCGTCGTCGTGATCCTCGCGATCATCGTGTTCTTCATGTCCGTGCGCATCGTGCGGCAGTACGAACGCGGCGTCGTGCTGCGGTTCGGACGGCTGCACAACGTGCGGGAGCCCGGGATCCGGTTCATCTTCCCGATCGTCGACGTCATGATCAAGGTGCCGCTGCGGATCGTCACGCTGCCGATCCAGTCGCAGGGCATCATCACCAAGGACAACGTGACGGTCGGCGTCTCGGCCGTGGCGTACTACCGTGTGGTCGATCCGGTGAAGTCGGTGATCGCCATCGAGAACGTGCGCTCTGCGATCGACCAGATCGCGCAGACCACGCTGCGCAAGGTCGTCGGCCAGCACCACCTCGACGAGACCCTGTCCGACACGGCGGCGCTGAACGTGAACATCCGCGAGATCCTCGACGTGACCACAGTCGACTGGGGCGTGGAGGTCACCCTCGTCGAGCTCAAGGACATCCTGCTGCCCGACTCGATGAAGCGCGCGATGGCCAAGCAGGCCGAGGCCGAGCGCGAGAAGAGGGCGAAGATCATCGCCGCGGAGGGCGAGGCGCTCGCCGCCGCCCAGCTGGGCACCGCATCCGACACGATGATGTCGCACCCGCTCGCGCTGCAGCTGCGCACCCTGCAGACGCTCGTGGAGATCGGCGTGGACAAGAACACCCTGGTGATCGTGCCGGCGCCGCTGGTCAACACGATCGGCGAGGTCATGAACATGATCGACCGGGAGGCGGCGGTGGCGCAGGTGCGCGCGCACTGAGCAGCATCGGAGGGCGGCACCCGGGGCGCCGCCCTCCGATGTCGTCACGCGATGGGTTCGAGCGCCGGGTAGTCGATGTAGCCCTCAGCGGTGGCGCCGTAGAACAGCTCCGGTCGCGGCGCATTGAGTCCGGCGTCCTGCACCCAGCGCGTCGCCAGGTCGGGGTTGGCGATGACGGGCCGGCCGACGGCCACCGCGTCCGCCCATCCCTCGGCCACGAGCGCCTCCGCCTCCTCCTTGACGGTCACGGCGGCGAAACCCGAGTTGACGATGAGCGGCGCGCCGGCGCTGCGGCGGATGTGCTGCACGATCTCGGCGGTGGGCTGCGCGAAGAGAACGTCGACGAAGGCGAGCTCCAGGGGTGCGAGGCCCTGGGCGACCGCGGTGTACGAGGCCCAGGCGTCGGCGTCGTCCTGCTCGAGCACGCCCTGGATGTTGTGCTGCGGCGACAGCCGGATCCCGGTCCGCTCGGCGCCCACGGCGTCGGCCACGGCACGCGTGACCTCGACGGCGAAGCGTGCTCGGTTCTCGGGAGAGCCGCCGTAGCGGTCCTCACGGGTGTTGGACGCCGGCGAGAGGAACTGATGCACCAGATAGCCGTTCGCACCGTGTACCTCCACCCCGTCCATGCCGGCAGCGATCGCGTTGCGGGCCGCATCGGCGAACTGGGCGATCACCTCGGTGATCTCCTCCTCGGTCAGCGCGTGCGCGACCGGCAGCTCGGCCTTGCCGTGAGGGGTGTGCGTCTCCCCCGGCGCGGCGAGCGCACTGGGGCCGACCACGCGCGGTTCGCCCGAGATGTCGGGATGGGAGATCCGGCCGCCATGCATGAGCTGCATGACGATCGTGCCGCCTGCCGCGTGCACGGCATCGGCGATCCGCCGCCAGCCGTCGATCTGCGCGGGAGTCACGATGCCCGGCTGCCCCGGGTACGACTTGCCCTCCGCGGACGGCCAGGTGCCCTCGGTCAGGATGAGCCCCTGTCCGGACCTCTGCCGGTAGTACTCCTCCATGGTCGCCGTCGGCACGCCGTCCGCCCGGGCACGAGTGCGGGTGAGCGGGGCCATGACCACGCGGTTGGACAGCTGCAGGGCGCCGAAGACGGCGGGTTCGTAAAGATTCACAAGGAGGGTAAGGCGCGGCCCTCGCACGATATTCCGATACCGGCATGCGGATCGCCTGGGCACCGGATCGCGGCCCTCGGAACGACTCACGATCGCCGCATGACGAAGGCCCCCTGATCAGATTTCCCTGATCAGGGGGCCTTCTCTTGTTGCGGGGACAGGATTTGAACCTGCGACCTCCGGGTTATGAGCCCGGCGAGCTACCGAACTGCTCCACCCCGCGGCACAAGGAATAGCCTAACACGGGAATCGGCAGTGCGCGAATCGAGCGCTACTTCGTGGTGGTGCTGCCGCTCCCCTCGAGCTCGATCAGCCGGTTCACGGCGTCGGTGAGCTTCTGGTCCTGCACGGCGAACTCCGAGAGGTTCCCCGCCTTCAGCGCGGCGTCGCGCGCGACCATCGCCGCCTTCGCGTCCGCCAGGGCGGACTGGAACGCCGCGTCGCCGGTGGGCGGCGTGGTGCCGGTCCCCGTCCCGGGGGTCGGCGTCGGAGTGGGCGTGATGTTGTTGTCACCGCCCGCGGCGCCCGAGTCGCCGCCGAACAGCTGGTCCAGCGCCTCGGTGAGCGTGTCGGCGAAGGCGATCTTGTCGCCGAAGGCGACGAGGATCTTCTGCAGACGCGGCACCTGGGTGCCACCGGACGACTGCACGAAGACCGGCTGCACGTACAGGAACCCGCCGCCGACGGGCAGCGTCAGCAGGTTGCCGTGGGTCACCTTCGACTGCCCCTGCTTGAGCAGGTTGAGCTGCTGGCCCACGGTCGGATCCGAGTCGAACGAGTTCTGCACCTGGCCGGGGCCCGGCACCGTGGTGTCGGCGTCGATCTCCAGCATGCGCAGCTTGCCGTAGGAATCCGATTTCTTCCCCGCGGTCGAACCGGCATCCGCGTCGACAGACAGATAGCCCATCAGCACGTTCCGGCTGTTCGATCCCTGCGACGCGGGGATGAAGCTCGTGTACATGGAGAACTGGGACTGCTCCTGCCCGGGCATCTTCATGGTCAGGTAGTACGGAGGCTGCAGCTCGGGGTTGGCCGAATCGCTCTGCGGGTCGTTCGGGGTCTCCCAGAGGTTGTCCTGCCGGGCGAACGAGGCCGCGTCGTTGACGTGATAGGTGCCGAGCATCGCGCGCTGCACCTTGAACAGGTCGGTGGGGTAACGCACGTGGCTCATGAGCTGCGCCGACATGTCGCTGATCGGCTTGAGCGTGGACGGATAGATCTTCTGCCAGGTCTTCAGCACCGGGTCGGTCGGATCCCACGCGTACAGGGTGACCTTGCCGTCGTAGGCGTCGACGGTGGCCTTGACCGAGTTGCGGATGTAGTTGATGTCGTCCGTCACGAAGCCGGGCTGGGTGTTGACCGAGTCGCTGATCGCCTTGGGCAGGTTGACGGTGGTCGAGTACGGGTAGCTCGAGCTCGTGGTGTAGCCGTCCACGATCCACACGATCCGGCCGTCCACGATGCTCGGGTACGGGTCGCTGTCCAGCGTCAGGTACGGCGCCGCCTTCTGCACTCGATCCTTCGGTGCACGGTCGTAGAGGATCTGGGAGTCCTCGTTCACGCTCTCCGAGAACAGGATCTGCTCGGACTGGAACTTCAGCGCGTACAGCAGCTTCGTGAAGAAGTTGCCGACCCGCGGTCCGCCGTCACCCGTGAACGTCGTCTTCGTCTGGTTCTCGCTGGAGTCCTTGCCGCGCGGATAGTCGATCTCGACCGGCGCGGTGCCCTTCGGCGCTCCCACGATCGAATAGGCCGGCGAGTTCTCGCCGAAGTACACTCGCGGCTCGAACTTCTGGGCGTCGGTCAGCGTGCCCGAGGTCGGGATGCCCCGCTCCAGGAAGACCGGCTCCCCGTCGTCGGTGCGCTTGTTGCCGGCGGCGGCGACGAGGCCGTAGCCGTGCGTGTAGACGAGGGTGTTGTTGTTCCACGTCGGGCTGCCGATGCGGTCCGTGTCGATCTCGCGGACGGCGACCACCGCATCCTGGGTCTTGCCGTCGATCGTGTAGCGGTCGACGTCGAGCTTCGACGGGAACTTGTAATAGCTCCGGTACTGCTCGAGCTGCTGGAACGTCGGCCCGATCACATTCGGATCCATGATGCGGATCGACGCCGTCGTGTCGGCGTCGCTGCGCAGCTGCCCCGACTCGGCCGTGGTCTGCGCCTTGAACGGGGTGGTCTCCACGCCGTTGATCCCGTAGGCCGCCTTGGTGGCGGTCAGGTTGCGCTCGTAGTACTGCGCCTGCAGCTGGTTCTGGTTCGGCTTCACCTGGAAGGTGTTCACCGCCCACGGATAGGCGATGCCGAGCACGAGGGCCGCCACGATGAGCAGCGCGGTCGCCGCCAGCGGGAAGCGCCAGTGCCCGATCACCGCGGTGACGAAGAAAAGCACGGCCACGAGCGCGGCGATGATCGCGAGGATCGACAGACCGGGGATCACCGCGTTGACGCCGGTGAAGGCCGCACCCGTGATCTTGTCCTCAGTGGTGGTGAGCGTCTTGTAACGGTCCATCCACAGGCTCACCGCCTGGGTCAGCAGGTAGACGCCGGCGATCACGGCCAGCTGCACACGGGCCGCCTTGGAGATGCGCAGCTCCCCCTGGCCGATCCGCACCGAGCCGTACAGGTACAGCACGAGCGCCGACACCAGCAGCGACAGGATCAGCACCGCGGAGATGAAGCCGAGCAGCGCCTCGTAGAAGGGCAGGTCGAACAGGTAGAAGCCGGTGTCCAGGTGGAACTGGGCGTCCTTCTGGCCCGTCGCGGTGCCGTTCGCCCACTGCCACACGGTCTCCCACTGCCCCGCGGCGGCGAAGCCGGCGAACAGGCCGAAGAAGACCGGCATCCCCCACATCGCCAGGCGACGCAGCGGCTCGACGACCTCCTGGTACCGGTCCAGCTGCGAGCTCAGCCGCACGTAGACGGGCCGCATCCGGTAGGCCAGCTGGATGGCGATGAACATCGGCACCGCCATGCCGAGGAAGCCGACGACGAACATCGTCGCAGTCGCGATCCAGCGGGTGGTGAGCACGCCGGCGAAGTTCAGCTGGTCGTACCAGAGGAAATCGGTGTACATCGATGCGAACACGAAGAACGCGGCGATGAGCACGGCGAGGATCACCACCGTCGCGAGGACGATGCGTCGGGCAGTACGGGGCGCGGCCGGTGCGGGTGAGGTGGTCACCGTCCCATCCTAGGTCGGCGCTTTGTCGAGATCCCGAGCCGCGGGCGCCCCGGCTTCGCCCGTCGCGAACGCGCGGGCTACTTCTTCAGGTCTGCCGCCGTGCACGTGGGCAGCGCGGCGACGTCTCCCCCGTCGGCGATGACCTTGAGCGCATCGAGCGACTGCTCCAGGGTGTCGGTGCGCACGACCGTCAGCCCGGAGGGGACGTGGCCGTAGACCTCGTCGCAGTTGGACCCCGGCGCGAGGAAGTAGTCCGCGCCGGCCGCGCGCGCACCGTAGAGCTTCTGCCGGATGCCGCCGATCGGGCCGACCGTGCCGTCCGCGGTGATCGTGCCGGTGCCTGCGACCTGCTTGCCGCCGTTGAGGGCCCCGGGGGTGAGCGTGTCGATGATGCCCAGCGCGAACATCATGCCGGCGCTCGGACCGCCGACGTTGTCCAGCTGCAGCTTCACATCGATCGGGAAGTCGTACTTCTGCTGCAGCGTGATGCCGAGCAGCCAGCGGCTGCTTCCGCTCTGGACCTGCTTCTTCGGGGTGACCGAGACGTCCTGCCTCGTGCCATCGCGTTCGATCGTGAGCGTGACAGGAGATCCCGCCGACTGCTGGATCTCCGCCCGGACCGCGTCCGTGTCCGACGGATTCGCGCCGTTGACGGCGATGACCGCATCTCCCGCCTTCAGGATCCCGTGCGCGGCGCCGTCGTCGGTGACCGAGGCGACCTGGATCGTAACCGGCACGTCGTGGCCGAGTTCACGCAGGGCTGCGGCGGTGGCCTCCTGCTGCGAGTCGACCATCATCAGCTGGTTCGCCTGATCGCGCTGCGTCGTGGTGACCCCCTGCGGGAAGACGGCGTCGACCGGCACCACGGCCTTGGACGGGTCGAACCAGGCCAGCACGAGCTGCATCCACGACGGCGGGTTCTCCCGGTTGCCCACGACCTGCACGGTGGTGAGATCCAGCGCACCCTTGGTGGGATGGGTGTCGGCGCCCGTGACGGAGATCAGCCGCACGGACTTGCCCTTCGCGTCCTTGACCTCGCCAAGAGTGTTGAAGACCGGTCCCGGCTGCTCGATGACATACGGCAGCGGGAGGAAGGTCAGCACCAGCAGCGCGACGAGCGACACGATGAACGCGATCAGCCCGATCCGGGTGCCCCGGGGTGCACGCCGCCGCCCGCGCGTCGCTCCCGCGTCGGATCCTCCGCGCCCGGTCTGCTCGGGATCGCTCGGCGCGGGACTGATCGTCACAGGGCCTCCAGGCCGGGGGTCTGATGCTCGTTCGCGAGCGGCGTACAGCGGAGCGGTCCGTTCCCGGCGCATCCTGTGGTGGTGCAACTAGCGTAGTCAGCACGGGCTATACACGTGCTGAGAGGGCTCCCGATGGCTGAGAACGACCCGAACTCCGACGACTTCCTGCAGTTCCTCCGCCGTATGCTCGGCGGGTCGGCGGATGACTTCGACCTGAGCGCCCTGCAGGGCATGCAGGGGCTGAACCTCGACCCCGCGATGATGCAGCAGATGATGCAGCAGATGCAGGGCGCCATGAACGGCGACCCGTGGGAGACCACGCTGCGGCAGGCGCTGCACATCGCCAACCGTGATGGTCAGGGCATCGACACGGGCTCCCGCGCGTCGATCGCCGACGCCTTCGCCCTCGCGGATCTCTGGGTCGGCGAGGCGACCACGATCTCCGAGCTCGGCTCCGCCCCGCGCGCCCTCACGCGCGGCGAGTGGGTCGAGCAGACCCTTCCGGTATGGAAGGAGGTCGCCGCCCCGGTGTCCACGAGCATCGCCGACGCGCTGATGAGCGCGCTCGAGGGCCAGACCCCCGAAGAGATGCAGGGCATGGTTCAGGGCGCAGGGCGCCTGATGCGCGGCATCGGCAGCTCGGTGTTCGCGATGCAGTTCGGTCAGGTGCTGGGCAACCTGTCGCTCGAGGTGGTCTCCGGCGGCGACGTGGGCATCCCCGTGCTGCCGGCCGGCACCGCGGCCGTCATCCCGCAGAACCTCGCTGCATTCGGCGAAGGGCTGGAGATCCCGGAGGATCAGATCGCGCTGTACCTGGCGGCCCGGGAGATCGCGTACGCCCGGCTGTACCGGCACGCGCGCTGGCTGCACCTGCACGTGATGACGCAGATCACCGAGTTCGCGAAGGGCGTGACGGTCGACGTCGACAAGCTCGAGGACGTCGCCGGCCGGCTCGATCCGTCGAACCCCGAGGAGCTCCGCGAGGCGATCGAGGGCGGGGCGCTGCTGCCGGAGCTGTCGGATGCACAGCGAGAGGCGCTGGAGCGGCTGGAGAACCTCATCGCCACCATCGACGGCTGGGTCGACGTGGTCACCACCCAGGCCACCTCGCGGCTGCCCGACAGCGTTCGGATCGCCGAGGCGGCCCGCCGCCGTCGCGCGGCGGGAGGCCCCGCAGAGGACGCGCTGGGCGCCCTGGTCGGGCTGAAGATCCGGCCGCGCCGGCTGCGCGAGGCCGCCGCGATGTGGCGGGCCGTCACCGAGGCGGTCGGCGTGGAGGCCCGCGACGCGCTGTGGGACTATCCCGACCTGATGCCGGATGCGTCCGACATCGATGATCCGGCCGCGCTCGTGGCGCGGCTGCAGTCGCGCGCACGGGGCGAGCAGCCCGCGCCCGACGAGATGGACGAGGCGCTCGAGCGGCTGCTGAACGGCGAGGACTTCGGCGATCCGGAGAAGTCGGATGATCCCGGGGCCGTGAACGGTTCCGAGGATGACGGATCGGGCGAACCGGACGGCTCCGGCGATGGGTCCGACGAGAAGCCGGTCTGACCGAGTTCTCCACCGATCGCGCATCCGGCCTCCAGGCAAGGTCTTGGACCGGTCATGATCGGGGCATGTCCACGATCCGACTCGATCCGGCGCACCCCGTGCTCTGGCGCGACGCCGACACCGTGCAGCTCGGCGCCGACCCGGCGCTGACACTGCACGTGGAAGCGCCGTGGATCCCCCGCATGCTGCAGGAGCTCGCGCACGGGATCCCCGCCCGCGCGTTCGAGGTCGTCGCCCACGGAGTCGGCGCGCCGCTGCCCGCCGCCCGAAGACTGCACGCCCAGCTGGAGCCGGTGCTCGTCGAGGTGGTCCCCCGGGCCGCGACACGGCTGGCGCCGTCGCCCGTGGTCGGGGCCCGCACGCTGCTCCGCCTCGAGGAGGCGCTCGCGGATGCCGGCGTCGATGTCGTGGACGACACGGACACGGTCGCGGTGGTCGTCCGGCACGGGGCCGTAGCCGCGCGCGACGCCGCGGCGATGCTGGCAGACGATCTGCCGCACCTGCCGTTGGCCTTCGATGCCGGCGGATCGACCGTCGGACCCCTCGTGGTGCCAGGGCGGACCCCGTGCCTTTCCTGCCGCGACTCGCACGACCGCGAACGGGATCCGTCCTGGGCGGCCCTGCATGTCCAGCTGCTCGAGCGGGATCCGGGCCGGGTCCCGCTCGGCGGGATCGCGTCCGCCGCGGAGGCGATCGCCGACCTGCTCAGCACGCGATCCCAGGCCGTACGCGACGGCTCGGGCCGGCTGATGCGGATCACCCGCGACGGGCGCCGATCATCGCGGACGGTGGAATTTCACGCAGACTGCCTCTGCCGATCTCCGCAAGGAAGCGAGACGGGCGCCGCCCTGCGCGATCCGCATCCCGCGACCACGTCATCGTCAGCGCTCGCGCGGCCCGCGTGACTCCGACGTACGCGAGCCGGCGCTCCTCGTCGATCGCGTCGAAGCCCGTCGCGTACGAGATCGGCAGCAGACCCTCCGAGCAGCCCACGAGATACACGTGCGGCCATTCCAGGCCCTTCGCGGCGTGCAGCGTGGACAGGGTCACGGTCCGCAGCACCGGCTCGTGCTGATCCTTGGCCCGGGCGAAGAGGTCGTCCGCGAAGCTGCGCATGGTGGTGCCGGCCGGAGCGTCCTCGGCGAGGCGCAGCACGGCGCGGCGGGCCTCCCAGGCGTCGCGCAGTGCTCCGCCAGCCTCGGGCGGATCGTCCGTGTAGCCGAGGCCGCGCAGCACGTCGCGCACGGCGCCGAGGAACGAGTGCTGCTGCGGCGCGACAGCGGCGGCGCGCAGGCCCTGCACGGCCTGACGCACCTCCGGCAGGTCGAAGAAGCGCTTCCCTCCCAGCACCGTGGCCGCGACCCCGGCCGCGGCGAGCGCCTGCAGAAGCGCCCCGGATTGCGAGTGGGCACGGTAGAGCACCGCGATCTCCTCGGGTGACACCCCCTCGGCGATGCGCGCGGCGATCGCCGCAGCGACCCCGCGAGCCTCCTCCGCGTCGTCGTCGAACGCCACCACGACCGGGTCATGCACGGGGATCGCCGGCGGCTCCTCGGATTCGGGGGCTGCGGCCGGCACGAGCTCGAGCGCCCCGGGACGTCCCTTCATGAGCGCGTTGGCCACACCGAGCACCCCGGCCGCGGAGCGGTAGTTGGTCTCCAGCCGCACCACCGTCGCATCGGCGTGACGGCGCTCGAAGTCGAGCAGGTAATGCTGGTCGGCGCCCGCGAAGGAGTAGATGGTCTGCGAGGCGTCACCGACCACGCAAAGGTCCCCGCGGTCGCCGACCCACAGCTCGAGCAGACGGTGCTGCAGCGGGGAGACGTCCTGGAACTCATCGACCGTGAAGTGCCGGTACTGCTCGTGCACCGCGGCGGCGACCCGGGGTTCCGCCTCGAGCATGCCCGCGCACGCGAGCAGCACGTCCTCGAAGTCGAGCTGATGCCGGTCATCCTTGAGCGTCTCGTAGGCGCGGGAGAGCTCGGCCACCTGGTTCTCGTCGAACCGCCCGACGGACCGTCCGCGCCGCGCCGCCTCTTCGATGGACAGCATGGAGACCTTGCGCCACTCGATCGCGGAGGCCAGATCGCGCAGCGTGGCGGTGTCGGGCCGGAGGCGCAGCATGTCCGCGGCCTGGGCCAGCAGGCGCACCTTGTTGTCCACGATCGCGGGGGCGGGGGCTCCTGCCAGTTGCGGCCAGAAGAAGCCGAGCTGAGAGAGGGCGGCGGCGTGGAACGTGCGTGCGGCGACGCCCTGCACGTTGAGCGCGCGCAGTCGGCCGCGCAGCTCCCCCGCCGCTTTCGCGGTGAACGTCACGGCCATGACGCGTGACGGCGTATAGGCGCCTGTCTCGACGCCGTGCGCGATGCGGTGCGTGATCACCCGGGTCTTACCGGTGCCCGCACCTGCGAGCACGGCGACCGGTCCGCGCAGCACGGACGCGGCTTCCCGCTGGCGTTCGTCGAGGCCGTCGAGCGCGCTCACCGCCGAAGCCAGTCGACGATGAGACGGTGCGCGATCGATGCCGCGCCGGGCAGTCCCACGGGTCCGTTCCCCTCGAGAGCGGATCCGACCTCCGCGCGGGTGAGCCAGCGCACGTCGATGATCTCCTCGCCGTCGCCCTGCACGCCGTCCTCGTCCACGGCGGTGGCGTGGAACCCGACCATGAGCGAGCGGGGGAACGGCCACGGCTGAGAGGAGAAGTACTCCACGTCGCGGACGCGCACGCCCGCCTCTTCGAACAGCTCGCGGTGCACCGTGGTCTCGAGTGACTCCCCCGCCTCGACGAAGCCCGCGAAGCAGGAGTAGAAGCGGCCCTTCCACTGCGCATTGGCGCCGAGGAGCAGGCGTTCGCCGTCGGCGCTCTGCACAGCCACGATCACGGCGGGGTCCGTACGGGGGAAGTGCTCCCGCCCGCACGAGGGGCAGTGCCGGGACCAGCCGCTCTGCCTCAGCTCGGCCGCGCTGCCGCAGGCGGGGCAGAATCCGGCGTCGTGCAGCCATCCGGCCAGGGCGATGGCGGAGACGACCAGTTCCGCGTCGACCTCGTCAACCACGGGGAGAGCTTCCCGCAGGTCGCTCCAACGCGGCGCCCAGGATCCGTCCGCGTCCGTGTCATCTTCCGGATCCTGTAGTGCGAGAAGCAGACCGGATCCGTCGGCACGACGTCCCAAGAGAGCCCATTCCCGCGTGCGGGCGAGGACGGGGTCACCGGCGGAGAGGAGGATGAGGCCGTCGTCCAGGGGCACGCGGCGCTCACGCACGACGAGCACTCCGGTGCGGGGATCGGCGCGGAGACGGGTGATCGTCTGCGGGTCGTCGCGCCACTGCGCACCCTTGTCGAGTGCCGCACGCTCGGGGGCACCTTTGTCGGCTGCTGCGCCCTCGGGGGCGGCTCCGTCGAGCACTGCGCCCTCGGCGACCACGCCATCCAGGACGGCGGCGTCCAGGACCACGGTGTCATCGGCGTTCGGTTCGGGGACGGTCTCCGGCACGGTCTCGACTCCCCTTCTCACAGGCGTGGCGGGCCCTGTGCGGACGAGGCTCGACCTACCCTGGTGACATGGCTCGCTCACCCTTCACTCTAGCCGCGGCGGTCACGGCGGCGGTGCCCGGAGCCGATGTCGTCGGCGCACGGGCCCTGTCATCCGGCGGCGACGGCCGATTCGACTCCGCCGTGGCGACGCTGGCCGACGGCACGGAGGTCGTGATCCGCGCGTCGAACGACGACGAGACGGCCTCCGAACTCGCCAAGGAGAGCCTGGCGCTGCGCGCCCTCACCGCCGGGGCCCGCTCGATGCTGCGCTTCGCCGCCCCCGAGCACCTCGGCGACGGCCGGGTCGGGGACACGCGCGCGCTGGTCACGACGCTGCTGCCCGGTTTCCAGATCGACGCCGCCGATGTGCCGGCCGGCCCCGGCGCCGCCGTCGCGATCGGCAAGGCCGTCGCCGGGGTGCACGCCCTTCCCGCGTCGGTCGTCCGCAGCGCGGGTCTTGCGGAGCGGACGGCCGCCGAGGCGCGCGACGAGGTGCGCCTGCTCATCGATCGCGCCGCAGCCACCGGCCGCGTCTCGGCTCGCCTCACGGTGCGCTGGCGCGAGGCGGTCGACGCCGACGATCTGTGGCGCTTCGAGTCCGCCGTCACCCTGGGCGGCGCCCATGCGGAGTCATTCGTGTTCGCGGATGACGACGAGCGCGGCCCGCGGGTCACCGGGATCGTGGGGTGGCATGCGCTGTCGATCGGCGACCCCGCCGTGGACCTCGCCTGGCTGACCCTGGCCGCCGATGCGCGTTCCGATGTGCTGGACGCCTATGCATCCGCCACGCTGCGCGCTCCCGATGCCGGCCTCGCCACGCGCGCCCGACTGCTTGCCGAGCTCGAGCTCGCGCGCTGGCTGCTGCACGGGCACGACACGCATCGCGCCGACATCGTCGACGACGCGGCACAGCTCCTGGACGCTCTCGCCGACGGGATCCATGACGACCTGGCCCCGCGCGCGAGCGCCGGCGCCGGCGTGGACGAGGCGATGTCCGCCCTGGACCGGGTGCCCGCGACCGGCGCGACCCGCATCGACACCTCCATGCACACCGACACCTACGACGCGAGCGCGTTCGCGGGGATCTCGATGGACGACACCTCCGCGTTCGGGCCACGCGGTGCCGCGCGCACGGACGAGGACGACGAAGGCGCATCCCAGGCGCCCGAGGAGGATGCGGCGCCCCACGACGGAGCCCGGGAGGACCTGACCGCGACGGGCTCGATCGAGCATCGGGATCCGAACGCGACCGAGGATCTCGGTGATCTGCGCGCGTCGTTCGGCCCCAGCGGCACCAGCCCGCAGGGATCCGCGGACCGGGACGATGAAGACAGCCCGGAGCGGCCCGGCACGCTGCTGCCCAGCGAGGGCGGCATCGCCGGCTCCGACTCCGACGTCGCCGAGGCTCACCGCGCGGCGCGGGCCGCATTCCAGCGCTGGACCAGCGCCTCCTCCGAGTAGACGGTGTCGCCCCGCAGCACGAGGTCGTCAGCGACGTAGAACAGCGCGACGTCGATCTCGTCCAGTGGCACCCCGAACCGGCGATGGTAGGCGAGCCGGTACAGCGCGAGCTGCAGCATGCGCTCCTCGCGCTCGGCCGCCGTCGCGGGCGGTCGGCCGGTCTTCCAATCCACGATCTCGATGCGCCCGCCGCGATCCTCGCGCCGGTAGACGGCGTCGAGCTTGCAGATCACGATGCGCGCGGGCTCGCCGTCGCCGACGGGCAGAGCGAAATCGATCTCCGTCTCCACGGCGATCGGCCGGAGTGGCGCCCACTCGCTGCGCTCGAAGATCTCCCGCAGTCGTGCAAGGTCCTCGGCGTCCGCGCGGGCGATCTCGTCCCCCGCATCGCCCTCTGCCGCGGCTGCACCGCCGCCGGCCAGGGAGAGCTGATCGTCGTCCAGATCCCACAGCGCATCATCCAGCGATGTGCCGACGCCCACGGATCCGGAGCGGTGCTCGACCCAGGCGTGGAAGAGCGTGCCGAGCCGGGTCTGCCGGTAGGGGCGCTCCGGCATGGGACGGGCGATCGCACGGATCGTGCCGCCGTAGTCGGTGACGTAGTCCTTGAAGCGCGAGGCCGGCACGCGCGTGGGCGCGTCCGCGATCGTGCCGCGCTGCCGCGCCGCCCGCTCGGCGAGCAGCCGTGAGAGCTCCGCGCTCGGCGCCGGTGCGGTCGCATCGGCCATCGCCTGGCGCACCTCCTCGGCGGCGCCTGCGACCCGTTCCCGGCGTCCGCCGAGTGGATCCATCGGCCACACGCTCGTGCGTGCCGCCCCCTCGTACGGGTTGTCCTCCGACTGCGGTTCGGGCAGCGGATCGAGTCCGAGCTCTTCGATCGCCTCGAGCAGGTAGGGACTCGGCTTGCGCAAGTTCTTCTGCCCGGACCAGTGCGAGCCGGTCAGCAGCAGATCCGTGCGCGCCCGCGTGACGGCGACGTACGCCAGCCGTCGTTCCTCGGCGCGCTGGTAGTCGCGATAGTCGTCCTTGAACCGGCGCAGCGCACCGCCGTGCGGGTAGGCCTTGGTGATGCCCGCGGCGAGCGAGTCGAGAGCCGCCTTCTCGCGCTTGCGGGGATCGTCGCCGGCGACGTCCCTGGCGGCCTGCGGATCCCAGGCGAACCGCGGCAGCGCATCGCTGTCGCCGCGCAGCGCGAACGGTACGACGCCGAAGCCGAACCAGCCCTGCGCATCGGCGATCCGGCCCGGCAGCTCGTCCTCCACGAGGCGGACAACGGCCACCGCGTCCCACTCCAGCCCCTTCGAGCCATGGATCGTGAGCAGCTGCACCACGCCCGGTTCCGGCGGCTCGGTGCGGGGCATGAGCTCGTCCGTCATCTCGGCCTTGTCGAGCCAGGCGAGCAGGCTCGAGATCGTGCCACGGTCGTCAGCGACGAGGAACGCGCGCACCTCGTCGCCGAACGCGCGCAGCTGCGTCGCGGCGACCCTCGCAGGCCCCCGGGTCTCGTTCACGGCGAGCTCGATGTCCAGGCGCAGCTCGGACTCGATCGCGCGGATCAGCTCGAGGATCGGCTGCCCTGCCGCCCGGCGCAGTCGCTCCAGCATCTCCCCCGCCGCGCGCAGCCGCTCGCGGCCGGCAGGGCTGATCCGCTCGATCAGCCGGTAGTCGTCGCGGGCGGTGCGCACGAAATCGACCGCATCGACGATCGACACGGCCTCGTCGGCGCCGCGCGAGGAGCGCAGCCGCTGCTTCAGCTCGTCCGTCAGCGGAGCGAGCGCGCCGTCTCGCACCGCGAGTTCCCGCGCCAGGTCGTACAGCGCCGCCATGTCTGCGACGCCGATCGCGAAGCGCGGGCCGACGAGCAGCCGGATCAGCGCGGATCCCGCCGCCGGATCGTGGATCACCCGCAGCGCCGAGACCACGTCCACCACCTCCGGCGTCGCCAGCAGTCCGCCGAGACCGAGGATCCGGTGCGGGATGCCCTGTGCGGCGAGGGCGCCCGCGAAGGTCTGCATGTGCCGCTTGGACCGGAACAGGATCGCGCCGGTGTGCGGGCGGGCATCCTGCGTGCGCCCCTCCTGTGCCTCGTCGTGCGCGGCCCGGCGCTCGGCGAACCAGGTCGCGACCGCCTCGGCCTCGTCGTCCGCCGTCTCGCCGTACCGCACCTGCACCCGTCCCGTGCCGGATCCGGGCCGCGGCTCGAGAGCCGGTACGTCCAGGCCCGGGCGCTGCAGCGGCAGCAGCAGGCGATTCGCGACATCGAGGATCCGCTCGTCGTTGCGCCAACTCGTCATCAGGCTGTAGGTCTCGGCGGTCCGCTCCTCGGCGAACGTGCGTCCGAAGGCGTAGAGGTTGTCCGCGCTCGCACCGCGCCATCCGTAGATGGACTGGTGCGGATCCCCGACCGCCATCACGGCACCGTCGCGGAACAGCGCGGCGAGGAACCGCGTCTGGATCACGGACGTGTCCTGATACTCGTCCAGCAGCACGACGCGGTGCTGCGCGCGCAGCTCGGCACGCACCTCGGGCGACGCCTGCACGATGTCGAACGCACCGCCGACCTGGTCGGCGAAGTCGAGCACGCCGCGGCGTCCCTTCTCCGCGATGTACTCGCGCACCAGATCCACGAGGATCGGCATCGTGCGGAGGTTGTCCACGGCCTTGGCCACATCGGCGTTGCCGCGATAGGGCTCGAAGTCGGAGGCAGTCCGAGCGGCGATGCGGACCATCGCATCCAGGTCGACCCGATGATCGAGCACGTCCCCCGCGAGACGCTGCACGGCATCGATCACGCCGTTCAACGAGCGGTCCACCTCGTCGAGGCCATCCAACTCAGCACGCAGCACGACAGAACGGGCGATGAGCCACGACGCCGACTGGCTGAGCATCGCCGCATCGGGGTCACGGCCGATGTGCGCCGCGTGCTCGCGCACGATGCCGTCCGCGAAGGCGTTGTACGTCGACACGCGAGGCCGGATGATGAGATCCTCCGCAGCGCGGGGGGCCGTCGGATCCCACCCGGTGTCGAACCGCACGGCGAGTTCGTCCAGCACCTCGCGCTGCACGGCGGCGCGCTGCGCGGGACCGGTCGCCGCCCCCACCCGGTCGAGTGCGCCGGTGCGCACGATCTCCGCAAGATGCGGCAGCAGGCCCCTGCGTCCGTACTCGTCGATGCGATCGAGACGCAGCGCGATCCGCTCGGCGAGCTCGCCGGCGGCCTTGCGGGTGAACGTGAGCCCGAGGATCTCGTCGCGCTCGACGTGACCGTTCGCGACGAGCCAGACCACGCGGCCCGACATGGTCTCGGTCTTGCCGCTGCCGGCGCCGGCGACGACGAGCGCCGGAGTCGGAGGCGCCTCGATCACGCGCTGCTGCGCCAGGGTCGGCGTAGGCAGGCCGAGGGCAGCGGAGATGTCGGTGGCGGCGATGCCGTGGCCGGGGCCCCAGCCGTCCTCGATCGCGCCGTCGCTGACCACGGCGGGGCCTGCGACGGCCGGCCCGCTCGTGCCGCTCATGCGCTCACCGCCGGGATGGTGTGGATGCGACAAGGGCTGATCCGCACCTGCGTGTCGGCGCAGTGCGCCTCGACCTGCGCCGTGAAGCTCGACGCGGCCATACCGCGGCCCGCCTCGGCGACGCGCTGCAGGAACGCGGCGCGCGCCTCGTCGCCCAGCCGATGCTGGTGCGCCACGCGGTAGGGGCTCTGCCCGATGGTCTGCGCGACGAGGACGAGGCGAGCACCGGCGAGCGCGGCCGGATCCGCATCCTCGACCTGACCCTGTTCGACGGCGAGCTGATACGCGGCCAGCTGCGCGTGCTCGGTCACGAGCGCCTCTGTGCCGGGCTCGTACTTGCCCGTCTTCAGATCCACCACCACCACGCGCTCTCCCCCGGCGCCGTCCGCCATCGTGCTCCAGGTGCGCCCGCGCGCGGCCTCGTGCTCACCGGAACCCGCCGGATACGCCTCGACGCGGTCGATGTAGCCGCTGACGATCGCCTGCTGCGCCGGCTTCTCGGGATCGATGGAGTGCGCGGTCGGCTCGGCGGCGAGGTCGACGGCGAAGCGGAATCCGCCTTCGGAGGCGATCACTCGGCCTCCCTCGCGCTGCACCTCGGTCAGGTAGTCGTGCAGGCGCTGCAGGTACAGGTCCGCTCTGCGGCGCTCCTTGGCGTCGATCCACGGCGTTTCGAAGTCGAGCTCGCCCCAGCGCTCCTCGAGGATGCGCCGCATGGCCTCGAGGTCGCCGTCGGGCACGTGCTCCATCGCCGCGTGCACGATCGTGCCGATGCCCGCCGAAGGCGGAGCGACGGTGTCTCCCCCGAGCGCGGCCACGGCCCAGTTGACCCCGCACTCCTCGAACGCCTCGAGCCGTGACGGCGAGACGGACACCGATCCGGTCTCCAGATCCCGCAGCGGACGCTCATCGGACGGCCCTCGCACGCCGAACCACTCATCCGGATCCGCCCCCGGCACGTCCGCCTCGGCCAGCAGTCGCAGCTGCCCGGCCGCCTCGGACCGCGCAGCCGGGTCCGGCGAGGTCGTGAGCACCCTGCGGTGCTTGGCGACGAGGCCTCGGAGGGTCAGCGGATGCGCATGCCGCTCCTGGGCGGGCAGCGGATCCGGCAGGAACCCGAAGAACGCGCTCGGACTCTGATCGTCGTCGTCGACCGCGGTCACCAGCAGCCGGTGGCGAGCGCGGGAGAGCGCCCGCACGAACAGACGCAGCTCGTCATGCAGCGCCGCACGACGCCGGTCGAGTGTGGAGTGCTCGTGCTCCGGCTCACCGGAGCGCGCCGCGGCGACCGCCTCGCCGAGACGCCAGGTCTCCAGCAGCCCGCCGCGCAGCCGGACGTTCGGCCACACCCCGTCCTGCAGGCCGGCGATCACGACGGCATCGAACTCCGTGCCGAGGGCGGTGGCCGGCGTCATCAGGGTGACCGTGGCGGGGCGCTCCGGGGCGGAGAGGGAGTCCTCGGGCACCTCGCTGTCGAGGATGTCGTGGATGAACGCCTCGGGACCCTTCTCCGGCGCGCGCTCCACCGAGCGCTTGGCCGCGTCGAACAGCGCGACCAGGGCGTCCAGGGCGCGCGCGGTCTCGGCGCCGGAAGGAGAGCCCGCGGCCTCCTGCCACGCGAGCGCGAGGCGTCGGCCGTCGGGGGCGCGGGAGGAGTCCCACACCCGCCAGAGCAGCTCGTGGATCGTCTCGCCGCGCAGCCGGGCTTCGCGCACCTCGTGCAGCACGGTGCCGAACCGGTCCGCGGTACGCGCTTCGGCCGTGTCGATCCTCGCGAACCGCGCGGGCTCCGCGAGACCGTCACGCAGCAGCAGCCGTGCGGGTGCGGACCCGCCGGCTTCCAGTTCGAGGTGACGCAGCCGCGCCCGGAGCCGGCGCAGCCCCACGCCGTCCAGCCCGCCGAACGGCGTGCGCAGCGCCTCGGCGAGCAGTTGCGGATCCCGCTCCGTCGGCTCGGTGAGCGCGAGCCGCACGATCCCGACGATGTCGCGCACGATGGTCTCGCTGCCGAGCGGGCGCTGCACGCCGGCCGCGCGGGTGGGCACTTCGCGGGCGGCGAGCTCGGCCTCCAGGGCCGCCACCTGGCGGGTGTCGTGGGCGATCACGGCCATGTGCTCCCACCCGATGCCCTGCAGCAGGTGCCATTCGCGCAGCGTGCGTGCGATGAGGTCGTGCTCCTCGTGCGGCGACGGCGCGATGAACGCCTGCACCGCGTCTCCCGGCGCGCCGTCCTCTGCCGCTCCCGGCGCGCGGCGGTGCTCGATCCGTCCCGACGCGCCGATCGTCTGCACCACGGTGCGGGTCAGCGCGGTGAGCGGCGGATCCTGCCGATGCGACTCGTCCAGCACGTGCACGTCGCCGAGCGTCGCAGCGAGGCGCGCGAACAGCTCGGGGCCGGCGCCACGGAACGCGCCGGAGGAAATGTCCGGATCCCCGAACGCCAGCACCGCGATGCCGCGAGCGCGCAGAGCTTCGACCAGCGTCACGCCGCCGGCGGTCAGCTCCTGCGCGTCGTCGATGAGCACCACCCGCAGACGTCCGAGCGGGCCCAGCATCTCCTGTGGGGCGGTGTGCAGGATGGCGGCGGCCTCCGCGAGCAGATCCGCGGCGTCGCGGTGCGCGGCGCGGGCGCGATCCAGCACCCTCCGATAGGACTGTGCGAAGGATCCGACGGCACGCCAGGCCGGGCGCTCCGATCGCCCCAGCTCCGCCGGGGTGACGCCGAGCTCGGTGCATTCGGCGAGGAAGGCGCGCAGTTCGGAGCGGAACGCTCTCGACGAGCGCACCGCCGCCGGCAAGCTCTCCGGCCAGCGGCTGCGGATACCCTCGGCCTCGTCCTCCGCATCGCCGGAGAGCAGATCCGCGATGATGCGATCCTGGTCGGCACCGGTGAGCAGCGCCGGCGGTTCCTGCCCCGCGTGCACCATGGTGCCGCGGACCAGCTGGAACGCGAACGAGCCCAGAGATCGGGCGAGCGGGCCCGGCGTCGCGACGCGCACGCGCACGCCGATCCGGTCGCGCAGGGCCGTGGCCGCCTGTCTGTTCGGAGTCAGTGCCAGCACCTGCTCCGGGGCGAGACCGCCGTCGACGAGCGCGGCGACCCGCTCCACGAGCGCGTGCGTCTTTCCCGTGCCCGGCGCGCCGATCACGGTGCCGACCGCCGTCGCCGGGGCGCCGATCACGGCTGCCTGCGCAGGGGTCGGGGCGGGCTGTGCGGGCATGCTCCCACGCTATCTGCCGCGGCCGACATCGCCGCCCGCGATCCGCGGCGCCGGCGGGGAATCGCCCTCGGCGAACACCGCCCGGCACACAGTCCCACCCACTCGCCCCCGCGATAGAGTGACGGGACATCGGCTTTCAAGAGCACGACCTTTCAAGGAGCATTCCCGTGGAGATCCGCATCGGCATCATCAACACCGGCCGTGAGCTCAGCTTCGAGACCTCGGCCTCCGCCGACGAGGTGCGCACCCAGATCGCCGGCGCCCTCGATCAGGGTGCCAGCCACGTGACCCTGAGCGACACCAAGGGCAACTCCTACATCGTGCCGACCGCGAACCTCGGCTACGTCGAGCTCGGGACCGAGGAGTCCCGCCGCGTCGGCTTCGTGGCCTGACGCACGGACCGAGCCGCGTGTACATCCTGCTCGCGCTGATCGCCGCCTGCGCGCTCGGCGTCGCAGTGCACTTCACGATCCCCCAGCGCGAACTCCGCGGTGTGGCTCTCGTGCCGGCGATCGCGACGGCCGTCGCAGCCGCGGCCTACACTCTCGGGCAGTGGGCGGGCCTGAAGGAGTCGAGCGTGTGGCTGTGGCTGATCGCCCTCGGCGGCGCGATCGTGATCTCCGCGGCAGCCGGCGTCATCCTCACCGGCGCCCGCCGTCGCGGCGACGCCGTGCGCCGTGCCGAACTCGGCGTCTGAGCCGAGCGTGACCGCCTCCGAAGGCGGGGATCGCGCACGCACGCTGCGTGGGATCCGGCTCTGCCTGGGCATCATGATCATCGGCCTCGTCGTGAGCGGTGTGACGGCCTTCCCGCTCCGCGAGGAGCTGCGTCTCGCTGCTGGGGTGCTGGACGGTTCGGCGCTGTCCGCGCTGTTCCCGGATGCGGCGGCGTGGGTGGATCGCGTCGCGGACGCCCTCGCCGACACGGGGGCGCGCTATCCGTTCATCGCGTACGGCACCGACTGGCTGGCCTTCGCCCACCTCGTCATCGCCGTCGTGTTCCTCGGCCCGCTGATCGACCCCGTGCGCAACATCTGGGTGATCCAGTTCGGCGTGATCGCCTGCGCCGGGATCATCCCCCTCGCCCTCATCGCCGGTTCGATCCGCGGAATCCCGCTCGGGTGGCAGCTGATCGACATGTCGTTCGGGATCCTCGGAGTGATCCCTGTCGCGATCGCCTGGCGGCTGACCCGGCGGCTGGAGCGGATGCCCGACTAGGAGGCGAGGCCCATCGCGTCCATGCGGCGGGCGTGCGCGCCCATGAGCTCGGTGAACACCGGCTCGAGCTTGTCGTCCTCCGCGCCGGGCAGGTGCGGGCGCAGCGCCGCCCTGGCGACGAGGATCGTGTCGCCGACGAGACGGCGCCCCCACATCGACAGGAGTGAGCGCCACTGCTCGTCGCTCGCGATCGTGGCCTGCACGATCCCGACGATCTCGTGCCGGTCATCAGCCTCGGAGAGGATCCTGGCGACCTTCGTCCCGGTCTCGCCGTAGCTGGAGGCGAGCGCGAGGTAGAAGTCGTCGAGCATGCCGGCGGTGAGGTACACCGCGAGCATGGTCTCCGCGATGCGCGGGCCCAGGGTCTTGCGGCGGAACGCGTCGAGTTGCTCGCGGAACGGCAGCATCACCTCGGTCGGACGGTCGCCGTGCGCGGCGATGATCGCGACGATGCCGTGGTGTTTGGCGAGGGCCGCCCCGGCGGCGCGGGAGAGGATCTCCTTCTCCGCGAGATCGTCCGTCGCACGGATGAGACGGGTCAGCGTCTCGAAGTAGCCGAGCTGAAGGTAGGCGGCCTGACCGAGGAAGGTGTTCAGCTCGGGCGCCAGCTCGGCGAAGTCGACGCGGGTCGCGTCACCCGCATCGCCCCGGGAGCGGAGCACCAGCGCGCGCCGCGGCGCCTTATCGCGCTGCCAGAACCACCTCACCACGCGCCCAGCCTAGTCGAGACGTCCCGCCCGACCGGGGGCGCCGCGCACGCCGATCACTCCGATCCCGGGTACGCGTGCCCGCTCCGGTAGGCTGGATCCCGCTCCGGCGACGGATCGGAGCCCCGCGCCTGTGCATACGGATTCGGCGTGGACCCCATCAACGAGGCGGCGCCGCGATCGCAAGGCCCGCCGGACAGGCAATCAAAGACTGTGACTTCTTTCGCCGATCTCGGCATCGATCAGGACATCGTGGACGCCATCGCGGCGAAGGGCATCGTCGACGCCTTCCCGATCCAGGAGCAGACCATCCCGCTCGGCCTTCCCGGCCAGGACATCATCGGCCAGGCCAAGACCGGCACCGGCAAGACCTTCGGCTTCGGCATCCCCGTGGTGCAGCGTCTCGGACTCGACCCCGAGCCCGGTGTGAAGGCGCTCATCGTCGTGCCCACCCGCGAACTCGCGGTGCAGGTGTACGAGGACATGGATCTGCTGACCAGCAACCGCTCGACGAGCGTCGTCGCGATCTACGGCGGCAAGGCCTACGAGGGCCAGATCGACCAGCTCAAGGCGGGTGCGCAGATCGTGGTCGGCACCCCCGGGCGCCTCATCGACCTCGCGGGGCAGCGTCTGCTCGACCTGTCCCACGCGACCGAGGTCGTGCTCGACGAGGCCGACAAGATGCTCGACCTCGGCTTCCTCGCCGACATCGAGAAGATCTTCCAGAAGGTCCCCGCGGTGCGCCACACGCAGCTCTTCTCCGCCACGATGCCGGGACCGATCGTGGCGCTGGCGCGCCGGTTCATGACGAACCCGATCCACATCCGCGCGAACGACCCCGACGAGGGCCTCACTCAGGCGAACATCAAGCACCTCGTCTACCGCGCGCACTCGCTGGACAAGGACGAGGTCATCGCCCGCATCCTCCAGGCCGAGGGCCGCGGCAAGACGGTGATCTTCACGCGCACCAAGCGCGCCGCCCAGCGCCTGGTCGACGAGCTGGGCGACCGCGGCTTCAATGTCGGCGGCGTGCACGGCGACATGGGTCAGGATCAGCGCGAGCGCTCGATGGCCGCGTTCAAGGCCGGCAAGAAGGACGTGCTGGTCGCGACCGACGTCGCCGCCCGCGGCATCGACGTCGATGACGTCACGCACGTGATCAACCACACGATCCCGGACGAGGACAAGACCTACCTGCACCGTGCGGGCCGCACCGGCCGCGCGGGCAAGACCGGTATCGCGGTCACGTTCGTCGACTGGGAGGACCTGCACAAGTGGGCCCTCATCAACCGCGCCCTCGAGTTCGGCCAGCCCGAGCCCATCGAGACGTACTCGTCGAGCCCGCACCTCTACGAGGACCTGAACATTCCGGCCGGCACCAAGGGACGCCTGGTCACCGCACCGGTCTCCGAGAAGCCGGCCCGCAAGCAGCGCGAGCCGCAGCGTGCCGCCGACGCCGCCGCCGCCGAGGGCATGAGCGAGGGCACCACCCGCCGTCGCCGCCGCCGCCGCAACGCGGAGGACGAGGTCGGATCGACGTTCACCGAGGGCGCGGAGGCTCCCGCCGCCAAGGCGGCCGGATCCGGTGACGCCGACCGTGCCGCCGAGGGATCCGGAACGCACGACGGCCAGGGCGCCGAGCATCACGACGGCAAGCCCGCCGCGCAGCGTCGTCGCCGCCGTCGTCGCCGTCCCTCCGGCGGTGCCGCCGCGGGCAGCGCACCGCAGCCCGGAGCCTGAGCCCGCCCCGCGTTCGCTCCCGCCCCGCGCTCGCCTCTGACCGCGAGACTCCATCTGGGCGACGAGACTGCACTTCACAGGTGCAGTCTCGTCGCCCATTTGCAGTCTCGCGGGCAGTTACCGGGCCCGGATCGGGTAGACCGGGGCGGAACCGGATCCGCGGTCGATGATGCGCTGCAGCATGGCCGGATCCGTGGTGTTCTCTCCGGGCACGTTCGGCTTGCCCGCGCCGTGGTAGTCGCTGGACCCGGTCACGATCAGGTCGTTCTCGGCGGCGACGCCGCACAGCCAGGCGCGCCCCTCGGCGGTGTTCTCGCGGTGATCGATCTCGAGCCCGGCCAGGCCCGCGTCGATGAGACGCCGCAGGGTGGCGTCGGTCATGCGCTCGCGCCCGGCCGGGTGCGCGATCACGGGCACTCCCCCCGCGCCGACGACGAGCTCGATCGCCGTGAGCGGATCCGGCGCGTAGTGCGCCTCGTAGTACCCCTGGCGCGGATGCAGGATCCCGTCGAACGCCTCTCCGCGGTCGCCCACGATCCCTCGCGCGATCAGCGCATCGGCGATATGAGGCCGGCCCACGGTCGCCCCCGGATCGGTCTGCTCGAGCACGTCCTCCCAGCGCAGCGCATAGTCACGGCCGATGTTGCGCACGATGCGTTCGGCACGGCCGATGCGGTCGTCGCGGATGCGCGCCGTCTCGGCGAGAAGATCCGGATCCGTGGGGTCGAACAGATACGCGAGCACGTGGACGCTGCGCCAGCCGTCCTTCGAGGACAGCTCCATGCCGGGGATGAACGTCATGCCGCGTTCCGTCGCGGCAGCGGCCGCATCGCCCCATCCGGCCGTCGTGTCGTGGTCCGTGAGAGCGATCGTGCCCAGGCCTTCGTCCGCGGCCCGTCTGACGACGGTCGCGGGATCCTCCGTGCCGTCCGAGCGGTTCGAGTGCAGATGCAGATCGATCGGCCCGTCGAAGAGGGCGGGGCGTGACGTCGGATCGGCATCGGTCATCCTCCGAGCGTAGCGATCCCCCGCCTCTCGGACCGCCGCGGCCACGGGGCGGCGGTCGGGCGGATCCCCGGCTGCGCACCAGATGTCTCACAGATCCGCTCGCCTAGGCTCGAAGACGATGTTTCGACTGATCGGGATCCTCCTCACCGTGCTCTTCGCGATCGCCACCGCGATCGTGACCTGGCCGCAGTTCTTCCACCTCGAGCAGACGTTCCCGATCACGCAGATCGTGGCCTCACGCGCGGTGCTCGTGCTCGTGTTCGCCGGGATCCTGGTGCTGGCGCTGCTGCTCCTGTTCGCCCGCCCGCTGCGCGGGTTCGCGGCGTCGATCGCACTCGTCGCCCTGCTCGGCGGAGGCGCCTCGGCGGCCATCCTCGCGCTGCGCGGCATCGACACCGCCGTCTCCCTGCCGGACAAGACCGCGACGAGCGTGCGCGTGCTCGCCTGGAACACCGCGGGCGAGGCAGTCTCGGCCGACGAGATCGCGACCACGATCGTCGCCCAGAAGGCCGACATCGTGGCGCTCCCGGAGACGACCGAGGCCGTGGGAGAGGAGATCGCGCTCACACTGCGCGAGGCAGGGCACCCGATGTGGGTGCACCACGTGCAGTATCGTCCCGAGGTCACCCAGGGACCGGATTCGTGGCAGACCACGGTGCTCATCTCGCCGGCCCTCGGCGACTACGCGGTCATCCCCTCCTCCGCCGACGGATCCAGCAACACCTCCTCGGTCCCGAGCGCGGTCGTGATGCCGGTCGACGGCGACGGCCCCATCGTCGTCGCCGTGCACACCGTCGCTCCGCGCGAGGACGAGATGGCGGACTGGACGCAGGATCTGCGATGGGTCGCCGACCAGTGCCCCGCCGGGAAGAACGTGATCCTCGCCGGCGACTTCAACGCGACCCTGGACCACATGGGCGGGCTCGGCACCGGCGGCGGCGACCTCGGCGCCTGCCACGACGCGGCTTCCCACTCCGGCTCGGGTGGCGTCGGCACCTGGCCGACATCCGTGCCGGCGCTGCTCGGCGCCCCGATCGACCACGTCATGGCGACCGCGCACTGGCGCGCCACGGGGTCCGCCGTGCTCCCGGCCGGCGCGGGCGGCAGCGACCACCGCGCCCTGATCACCCAGCTGGAGCCCGCGACGCCCTAGCGGAGCGTGCGTGCGCGCCGATCCACGAAGCGCGCCCGGGCGGCGCGGCGGCTCAGCGGCGAGCGCGCCCCCGGGCGATGAGCGCCGCGATCCCGCGCCAGCCGACCAGGAACACGAGCAGAGTGATCGTGGCCACGATGATGAACGCGACCGCGGTGGTGCCACCGGTCACGACGCGCAGGATCATCCCGAGCACGACCGTGATCATGACAAGCCCCATCCCGGTGCGCAGCGGGGCGGAAGGCGCCCGCCATGCCCGCAGGATCAGCCAGCCCGCCGCCAAGCCCACCAGGAACGGCCACGCCGTCTCCAGTACGCCCACGGCGTCGACCGTGTGATCATGGCTCGCCCGGCCGATCGCGGCGAAGACGATCACCAGCACGGCGTCGATCCCCAGCGCCCAGGGCCAGGTCGGAACGGATCGGCGGTCAGGGGCGGCTTCGGTCATCCCTCCACGGTAGCCCGGCGGGCTATGGGTCCTGCGCCGTGCGCCGTGCCGCGCTCCTACCCTGATATCCGGCTATCAGCAAGCATTGAAATGGCTGGGAGCGCCCAGTAGAAACGATGCAGGGCCATCCGCCCGCGCCGACCTGTCGGCACCCACCCCCACGAGAGGACCCTCACCAATGAGGATGCCAACCCCCCACCGCTCGTTCCGCACCATCGCCTGCACCGTCGCGGCGCTGGGACTGGTCCTGGCGGGCTCCGTCAGCGCCACTGCGGCGACGAGCGAGCCCTCGACGCCCGTCCCGATCACTCCGCCGGACGGCACGGTCATGAGCTACGTCGTCAACACCGGCCAGGCGAACCCGGGCCAGACCCGCAAGGCCGAGAAGGCGGTGACCGACGCGGGCGGCGTCGTCGTGCAGAGCTGGCCCGAGATCGGCGTCGTGATCGCGCAGTCCGATCGCGCGGCGTTCCGCGACACCGTGAAGGCCAAGGGCCGCAACGTCGTCGCGTCGGTCGGCGCGACCCGCACCGTCGAGGTGAAGGACAAGGTCACCGGCCCGCAGGCGCCGTGGGGTCCCGGAGCCTCCGGATGGAACCAGGGCAAGAACAAGCCGGTCAACGGCGATGAGCCCACCGAGCCGGTGCCCGCCTCCGCGTCCGACTCGCTCGAGGGCCAGCAGTGGGACATGACCATGATCCAGGCGGATCAGGCGCACCAGATCACCGACGGCAGCCGCAACGTGCTCGTGGGCGTGCTGGACTCCGGCATCGACCCGACCCATCCCGACCTGCAGGCGAACATCGACGTCGCCGACTCGGTCAACTGCACCACTGGCGGCCGCCCTGACCAGACCGATGGCGGGTGGTACCCGACCACGTCCGACCACGGCACGCACGTCGCGGGCACGATCGCGGCGGCCCGCAACGGCGTGGGCATCGTCGGGGTCGCCCCGAATGTGCGCCTCGCGTCGGTCAAGGTCGTCAACGACGACGGGTTCATCTACCCGGAGTACGCGGTCTGCGGCTTCATGTGGGCGGCCCAGCGCGGCATGGACGTCACGAACAACAGCTACTACATCGACCCGTTCGAGTTCTGGTGCGACGATCAGCCCGACCAGGCAGCGGTCCGCGAGGCCGTCGCCCGCGCCGTGAACTGGTCCAACTCCAAGGGCGTCGTGAGCGCGGCCGCGGCCGGCAACTCGGGCCTCGACCTGACGGTGAACACCCTCGACGAGGGCAGCCCGGACGATGCAGCCACCCCGACGCCGCGCACCATCAACCAGGGCTGCAAGGACATCCCGGCCCAGGTCCCCGGTGTCGTGACCGTCGCCTCGCTGACCAAGGACGGCCAGCTGTCGTACTTCTCCAACCGCGGTCTCGGCGAGATCGACGTGGCGGCGCCCGGATCGAGGATCCTCTCCACGATCCCGGGCGCGAAGTACGGCCTCAAGAGCGGCACCTCGATGGCCTCCCCGCACGTCGCCGGCGTGCTGGCGCTGATGAAGTCCGCGCACCCGGAGCTGACCCCGGCCCAGCTCGTGCAGAAGCTCGAGGACGACGCGACGCCGACCGAGTGCTCGGCTCCGCAGTACGACGAGGGAGCCGCCTGCGTCGGCACCGCCGAGCTGAACAGCTACTACGGTCACGGCATCGTGAACGCGCTCAAGGCCGTGCAGTGATCTGATCCGGATCGACAGGAGGGGCTCGGATCGCCGACACGGCGATCCGGGCCCTTGTCGCCTGCCGCCCGGATCCTTCCCGCACCGGCCGGTGAGAGGATGGATCCATGACCTCCGAGCACGACACGATCGAGCAGCCGGGCGATGCCGCCACCGCGACCACCTCGACGACGACCAACCGCCGCCAGCCTTTCCCGCAGGGCTTCCTCGACACCATCTCGACGGGCTGGGCCGAACGCCCCGAGTCCCTGCCCGCTCCGCGCGCGCAGGCGCCCTACGCAGCAGCACGTCGCGCCGCCGTCTCCGCGGCCTTCCCCGGCAAGCGCCTGGTGATCCCGGCCGGATCCCTCAAGCAGCGCAGCAATGACACCGACTACCCGTTCCGGGCGCACTCGGCGTTCGCGCACCTCACCGGCTGGGCGGTCGACTCCGAGCCCGACTCGCTGCTCGTGTTCGAGCCCACCGCGGACGGCCACGACGTCACGCTGTACTTCCGCGAGCGCGCCGACCGCACCACGAGCGAGTTCTACTCCGACGCGACGATCGGCGAGTTCTGGATCGGACCGCGTCCCGCTCTCGCCGGCGTCGCCGCAGACCTTGGCGTGACCACCGCGCATCTCGACGAGTTCGCCGCGGGCGAGGAAGACCTCGTGGTCGACCAGGACGACGAGCTCACCCGGTTCGTCTCCGAGCTGCGCCTCGTCAAGGACGAGTACGAGGTCGCGGAGATGCGCCGAGCCGTGGCGATCACCGCGGACGGCTTCGACGACATCATCCGCGACCTTCCGCGGGCGGTCGCGCACCCGCGCGGCGAACGCATCGTCGAGGGCGTCTTCCACCAGCGCGCCCGCAGCGACGGCAGCTGGGAGGGCTACGACACGATCGCCGCATCCGGCCCGCACGCGTGCTACCTGCACTGGACCCGCAACGACGGCGCCGTGCTTCCGGGCGACCTCATCCTCATCGACGCCGGAGCCGAGGCCGACAGCCTCTACACGGCCGATATCACGCGCACGCTGCCGGTGAACGGCACGTTCAGCGAGGTGCAGCGCCGCATCTACGACACCGTGGTCGAGGCCGCGGACGCCGCCTTCGCCGCTGCCGAGGTCGGTGTGCCGTTCCGCGAGGTGCACGCGGCCGCGATGGACGTGATCGCCCGTCGTACCGCCGAGTGGGGTCTGCTGCCCGTCTCCGCCGAGGAGGCCCTCGACGCCGACCAGGGCGGCCAGCACCGCCGCTACATGGTGCACGGCACGAGCCACCATCTCGGCATCGACGTGCACGACTGCGCCCAGGCCCGCCGCGAGATGTACTACGACGGCCTGATCGAGCCCGGCATGGTGTTCACGATCGAGCCCGGCCTGTACTTCCAGATCGACGATCTGACCGTGCCCGAGGAGTACCGCGGCATCGGCGTGCGCATCGAGGACGACATCCTCATCGCCGCCGAAGGCCCGGTGAATCTCTCAGCCGCCATCCCACGCACCTCCGCCGAGGTCGAGGCGTGGATCGCCCGCGTGCAGGGATCCGCGTCCTGACCGAGGACATGCACCCGGATCAGCTCCGGCTGGACGAGGCCGCCGCGACCGAGAGGATCGCGGCGGCCTTTCCCGCGCTGGCGGGGCAGCCGGTGGTGGCGCTGTCGACACCGGGCACGATGAACGCACTGTTCCGGATCGGCGACGCGCACGTCGCCCGGTTCCCGCTGCAGTCCGCGGCGCTCGAGGACGTGGCCGCGGAGGCGCGCGCCCTCGACGAGTTCGCGACGTGCTCCCCGTTCCCCGCACCCGTCGTGCGCGGTGTCATCGACCGGGACGAGGGCTACCCTTCGGCATGGTCGGTGCAGGCCTGGATCCCCGGTCGCACTGCCTCCGAGACCGTGGCGGACGAGGATCCTGGTGCGCTCCCGCTGCTCGCCGACGATCTGGCGCGGCTGATCGGGGCCCTGCGTCTCGCACCCCTGCGGGGGCGGACGTTCGACGGCCGAGGGCGCGGCGGCGAGCTGCACGCGCACGAGGAGTGGATGACGCAGTGCTTCGCGAAGAGCGGACATCTGCTGGATGTCCCGTCCGCGCGTGCGCTCTGGCAGCGGCTGTCGCAGATCCCGCACCCCGGCACGGAGGTCATGTCGCACAAGGACCTGATCCCGCCGAACCTGCTCGTCTCGGACGATGATCGGCTCGCCGGAGTGCTGGACGGCGGGTCCTTCGGAGCGGCGGATCCGTCGCTCGATCTCGTGGTCGCGTGGCACCTGCTCGGACTCGACGACCGGCGCCGGCTCCGTGCGGCTCTGGGCAGCGATGACCAGGAATGGTGCCGGGGAGCTGCGTGGGCGCTGCAGCAGGCGATGGGCCTCGGCTGGTACTACGAGCGCACCAATCCCGTGATGGCCGCTCTCGGCCTGCGCACCATGCGACGGCTGCTCGCCGATCCGGATCTGGGCTGAGGCCGAGGCTCTTCGGCGGGGATGTTCCGGCTGTCAGCCGACGGTGTGCTCGCCCAGCGCCGCCGCCATCTGGCGCACGGCCTGCTCGATGACCGGGCGGGGCGTGGCGAGGATGAAGCGCAGGTAGCCCTCCCCGGCGGCGCCGCAGGCGATGCCGTCGGTCATGGCGACGCCCGCGTGCTCGCGGAAGAACGCGGCCGGCGACCCCTCGATGCCGAGCCCGCGCGCCTCCAGCCAGGCGATGTACGTGCCCTCCGGGGCGCGGTAGCCCATCCCGGGGATGTGCTCGGCGAGGAGCTCGCCCAGCAGCCGGCGGTTGCCGTCGAGGTAATCGAGCGTGCCGTCGAGCCAGTCGCGGCTGTCGTCGAAGGCCGCGGTGGTCGCGATCACGCCGAGATTCGCCGTGCCGTGCTCCGCCCAGGCGACCTCCGGCCGCGCCCAGGTCTCGACATCCGTGTCGTTCGTCAGGATCACCTGCGCCGCCTTGAGGCCGGGCAGGTTGAACGCCTTCGAGGCGCTGGTGGCGGTGATCGTATGTCCCGCTGTCACGGCGCTGATGCCGGCGTAGGGAACGTGGCGGTGCGGCGCGAAGACGAGCGGCGCGTGGATCTCGTCCGAGAACACGCGCGCGCCGTGCCGCGCGACGACCTCCGCGACCGCTTCGAGTTCCGCGCGCTCGAACACACGTCCCAGCGGGTTGTACGGGTTGCACAGGATCAGCAGGCCGCCGCCGTCCGCGAACGCCCGGTCGATGCCGTCCAGGTCGTAGACGTGGCGCCCGCCCTCGACGAGCATCGGCACCTCGATGATCTCGCGGTCGTGCATCGCCGGGATCGTCAGGAACGGCATGTACGCGGGCGTGGGCAGCACGATCCTCGAGCCGGGCTCGGTGAAGAAGTCGATCGTCGCGCGCAGTGCGGTCAGCACATCCGGCACGGGGCGGATCCGATCGGCCGGCACGTCCCAGCCGTAGCGATCCTTCTGCCAGCGCGCGGTCGCCTCGCTCATGCGCGCCCGCACGGCCGCCGGCAGATATCCGGTCAGGCCGTCATCGATCGCGCCCTTCATCGCGCTTGCGATCGCCGGCGCGGGCGGGAAGTCCATCTCGGCGACGAACGCGCCGATCGCCTCGGGGAACACCGACCACTTCAGGCTGCCGATCTCGCGCAGCCGGGCGATGCCGATCGCGTCCAGCTCCTGCGCCATGCTCATGCGTCTCCCCCTTCGTTGCGCCCCGATGCGCCGATCTCCGACGCGCCCTTGCCGAAACCCGACCACGCGAACTCCACGACCAGCGGCGCGAGATCCGCCCCGATCTCCGCGGCAGGGCGCTTGCGGCCTTTCACCTCGAACGAGTGCCCGCCGCCGTCGATCCAGGCGATCCGCGCGTCCTGACACGACGCCACCGCCTCCTCGAGCTGCGACAGCGGCTGCACGAACGGATCGTTCGTGCCCTCCACGAACAGCTGCGGCTGCGGCACCGCCGGCAGATGCTCGGTCCGCGGCTTCTCCGGCTTGCCCGGCTGGTGCAGCGGATAGCCAAGGTAGACGAGCCCCGTCGCGGCGAGGCCGGCCTCCTCGGCGGCGGCCATGGACGCCATCCGCCCACCATAGGACTTGCCGCAGGCGACGACGGATCCGGATCCGCGCTCGCTCGCCGCGGCGACGACGGCGCGCCAGGTGAGGATCGCGTGCGCCGCCGGGCCCGGCATGCGCCGTCCCGCCTCGACGTACGGGAAGTTGAACCGCATGGTGTGCAGGCCCGCGGTGCGCAGCGCCGTGGCGAAACCGATGAGGAACGGATGATCCATGCCCGCGCCCGCGCCATGGGCGATCGCCACGATCGGCGCATCGGCCCCGGCAGCGAGGTCCCCGTCGGCAGCGCCGAACGCGGCCGACACCTCGGCCGTACCGGCAGGGAGCGGAACCGCGATCCGGAACCGCTCCTCGGCCCGTCCCGTCATCGCGAGGTGCCGTCGCCCGCCGGGTTCTCGCCGTCCACGGGCGTGGCCGCGGAGGGCGGCGTCTCGAGGGCGGGGCTCTCCGCGGGGGCGGCGGGAGCTTCGTCGGTCGCCGGGGTACCGTCGGTCGCCGGGGTACCGTCCGTCGCCGGGCCACCGTCCTGTGCGGGCTGCACCGAGGCGGTCGGCAGTGCCGGCGGCATCGGCGGGCGCGGCGGCGCGATGCGCTCGCCGTACCGCGGCGGCTCCTCGACCCGCTCTCCGTACTGGGGCGGCGCTGCCGCGGTCGTGCCGGCGGCAGGGGCGGACTGCGGGATCGGGGTGACGGCACGGCCGAGCACCTGGCGCGCCTTGCCGACCGAATCGGACAGCACCGTGACCTCGTAATGATCGGCCTTGAGCTGCATCACGCTCGCGTAGTCGCGGCGACGACGCACGATCGAGTACGTGATGAGACTAAGGATCATCCCGATCGCGACGCCGACGAACAGGATCCCCACGAAGGCCTGCATCGGCACGGCGGGGTTGCCCAGCACGAAGATCGCCGAGAGGAAGAGGCCGATGAGCACGCCGTTGACCGCGCCGGAGCGCGCCGCGTTCGCATAGCCGAGGCGACCGGTGACCCGCTCCACGGTCTGCACGCCGACCCCGACGATGGCGATCGCCCTGGCCGGGATCTCTCCCGCGATCAGCTGCGAGACGAGCTTCTGCGCGGCCTCGTACTCGGTCACCGTGGCGACCGAGTCGCCGATCTCGCCCGCGGGGCCCGACGCGTTCAGCATGCTCATCGGACCATTGTTCCACGCGGCTGCCCGGAGACCGCCGGATGCCGTCACCCACCCCGGATCCCAAGGCGCAGGACACTACGCTGGAACCATGAGCACACAGCGGGTTTTCGTCGCGCGCCTGGCCGGGTGCGCCGTGTTCGACCCCGCCGGCGACCGGATCGGGAAAGTCCGTGATGTCGTCGTCGTGTACCGAAGTAGCGCGGCCCCGCGCGTGATCGGCCTGGTCTGCGAGATCCCCGGCCGCCGGCAGGTGTTCCTCTCGATCGGGCGGGTCGGATCGATCAGCACCGGACAGGTCATCACGTCCGGGCTGATGAACGTGCGCCGGTTCAAGCCCCGCAACGGCGAGGTGCGCATCATGGCCGAGCTCATCGGCCGGCGCGTCGACTTCTCCGACGCCTCGGGCACGGCGGTGATCGAGGACGTCGCGATCGAGCCGAACCGGCTCGGCGAGTGGTCCGTGAGCCAGCTGTTCCTGCGCAAGCCCAAGACGAGCGCCTCGCCGTTCGCCAAGGGCCCCACCACGTTCGCGACCTGGAACCAGGTGCACGAGCACAACCGTCCCGGTGAGGCGCAGTCCGCCGAGCAGCTCGTCGCCACCTACTCCGAGATGCACCCCGCCGACCTCGCGAACACCCTGCTCGACCTGCCCCAGCAGCGTCGCATCGAGGTCGCGGAGGAGCTTCCGGACGAGCGGCTCGCCGACGCCCTCGAGGAGATGCCCGAGGACGACCAGATGGACATCCTGGACCGTCTCGGCGACGAACGCGCCGCGGACATCCTCGATCAGATGGAGCCGGACGACGCCGCCGACCTGCTCGCGCAGCTGCCCCAGGGCCGCCTGGAGCACCTCCTCGAGCTCATGGAGCCGGAGGAGGCCGAGGACGTGCGCATGCTGTTGCGCTACAGCCCCGACACCGCGGGCGGTCTGATGACCCCCGAGCCGATCATCCTCTCCGCGGATGCCACGGTCGCCGAAGCCCTGGCCCTGATCCGCCGGCACGAGTTGCACCCTGCCCTGGCCGCCGCCGTCTTCGTCACGCTGCCGCCGTTCGAGACGCCCACAGGACGCCTGCTCGGCGTGGTGCACTTCCAGCGCATGCTGCGCTATCCCCCGCACGAACGGCTCGGCGCCATCGTCGACGACACCCTCGAACCCGTCCCCGCGACCGCCTCGGCGGCCGAGGTCGCGCGCATGCTGGCCAGCTACGACCTCGTCTCGCTGCCCGTCGTGGATCAGGCGCACCGGCTCGTCGGCGCGATCAGCGTCGATGATGTGCTCGACTACCTGCTGCCCGACGACTGGCGCTCGCACGACGCCGATGACCGTCCCGGGTCCGCGCAGTCCGTGCCGACGCAGGGAGCGAGCGGATGATGGCGAAGTCGGGCCGTCGTGGGCTGGATCTGCCCCGCGGCCGGTCCGGCATGCTCGGGCGCGGCACGTCGACGGGATCCAGCGACACCTTCGGGCGGTTCTCCGAGGCGTTCGCGCGGGCCATGGGCACGTCCGGCTTCCTCATCGGGATGTCGGTGTTCGTCATCGTCTGGCTGTGGTGGAACATCGCCATGCCCAAGGAGTGGCAGTTCGACCCGGCCGCGACGAATTTCACCCTGCTCACGCTGATCCTCTCGCTGCAGGCCTCCTACGCCGCGCCCCTGATCCTGCTCGCGCAGAACCGGCAGGACGACCGCGACCGCGTGCAGATCGAGCAGGATCGACAGCGCGCGGAACGCAACCTCGCCGACACCGAGTACCTGGCCCGGGAGATCGTCGCCCTGCGCATGTCGCTCGAGGAGCGCTCCGCGCAGAGCGTCACGCGCGAGGTGCTGCGCGCCGAGCTCAGGGCGATGCTCGCCGAACTCCGCGACGAGGATCCGGCGGAGCAGACCCCGTGACCGTCGACCTCGCCGACGCGGTCCGCCGCGCCGTCGGCGCCGTCACCGACCCCGAGCTGCGCCGCCCGCTGGCCGACCTCGACATGCTCCGCGACATCACCGTCGCCGGCACGGTCGCACACGTGGGCATCGCGCTGACCATCGTGGGCTGCCCCGCCGCGACCCGGATCGAGGCCGACGTGCACGCGGCCGCGGCGGCGGTGCCCGGAATCGATGCGGTCGAGGTCGCCGTGGGCGTGATGACGCCGGACGAGCGTCGCGCCCTCACCGAGCGCCTGCGGGACGGCAGGGAGCCCCGGCAGATGCCCTTCGGCCCGGAATCGCTCACGCGCGTGATCGCCGTCACGAGCGGCAAGGGCGGAGTGGGCAAGTCCTCGCTCACCGCCAACCTCGCGGTCGCTCTGGCGGCCCGCGGACGCAGGGTCGGGCTCATCGACGCCGACGTGCACGGCTTCTCGATCCCCGGCCTCCTCGGGATCGCCCCCGGCACCCAGCCCACCCGGATCGACGACCTCATGCTGCCCCCGGTCGCGCACGATGTGAAGACCATCTCGATCGGGATGTTCCTGCGGGAGGGGGAATCCGTGGTCGCATGGCGCGGACCCATGCTGCATCGCACGGTGCAGCAGTTCCTCACCGACGTGTTCTTCGGCGACCTGGACGTGCTGCTCATCGACATGCCGCCGGGCACCGGCGACATCGCGATCACCCTCGGCCAGCTGCTCCCCCATGCCGAGGTGCTGGTCGTGACGACGCCGCAGGAAGCGGCGTCCGACGTGGCGATCCGCAGCGCTCTCGTTGCCCGGCAGACCGGGCAACGGGTGATCGGGGTCGTGGAGAACATGGCCGCGCTGACGCTGCCCGACGGCACGGTGCTCGATCTGTTCGGATCCGGCGGCGGGCAGGCCGTCGCGAACGCCCTTTCGCAGGATGCGGATCCGGTTCCGCTGTTGGCCTCGGTCCCGCTGAGCCCCGCGCTGCGCACGGGCGGGGACGCGGGAGTGCCCGTGGTGCTCGCGGACCCGCAGGATCCCTCGGCACGCGCGATCCTGGCTGTCGCGGACGCGATCGATCGAGAGGGCCGTGGTCTCTCCGGGCGGCGCCTTCCCGTCAGCCTGGGTTAGACAGCCAGCCTGGGCTGGACGATCAGGTGGCTTCGCTGTCGTACGGCGGAAGGTTCTCGGCGGAGAACACCTTCGGCGCCTTCGACGTGGGGGCTGTCTCTCCCCCGGCGGACGCGGCGTTCATCGCGGTCGCCGTGGCCAGCAGAGCTGCTGCCGAACCCGCAGCCGCCGGCGCCGGAGCGGTCTCGACCGCCGCGACCGGGGTTGCCGGACGCGGCGGCGCCGGGGTGTCATCCATCAGCGCATCGCGGATGATGCGGCGCGGGTCGTACTGCCGGGGATCCAGCTTGCGCCAGTCCAGCTCATCGATCTCCGGCCCGACCTCCTCGCGCATGCGATCTTTGGCGCCGCGCATGTAGTCGCCCGCCTTCTTGACCAGGCGCGCGAACGTCTCCGCGTAGCGCGGGAGCCGCTCAGGGCCGACGAGAAGGGCCGCGATCACGCCGATCACGATCAGCTTCTCGAAGGTGATGCCGAAGAACATGTCATAAGGGTACCGCCGCGCCTGGCCACTGCGGACACGGAGGACGCCTACGCTGGGGGCATGCGGTGCAGTGAGCGACCGCCAGGGAGTCGAAGTGAGCGAGCAGGACGCCAACGCGCGATACGTGCGCGAAGCAATCATCGAGCCGGATGAGATCGCCAAGGCGCGCGCACATGCGGTCGAACTCGGCGCGCAGCCGATCAGCGCCGCCGTCGGCGCGCAGATCGCCGTGCTCGCGGCAGCCACCGGCGCGCGCTCGATCGTCGAGATCGGCACCGGCGCCGGCGTCTCCGGGCTCTGGCTGCTGCGCGGCGCCCCGAAGGCCGTGCTCACGTCGATCGACAACGAGCCGGAGCACCTGGCCGCCGCGCGCAGCGCCTTCCAGGACGCACGGATCGCCCCCACCCGCGCGCGCTTCATCGCGGGCAGGGCCGCCGATGTGCTGCCTCGGATGAACGAGGCCGCCTACGACATCGTCCTCGTCGACGCGGATCCGGAGAACGTGATCGAGTACGTCGAGCACGGTCTGCGGCTCGTGCGCGCCGGAGGGACCGTGCTCGTGCCGCGCGTGCTCGCCGGCGGAAGGGTCGCGGATCCGGTGCAGCGCGACGACGTCACGGTCGCCTACCGCTCGCTCATCCAGGAGACCCAGCAGTCCCCCGCCGTACTCGCCGCGCTGAGCACGGTCGGCGAAGGCCTGCTGCAGCTGACCGGCATCGCCGAATGACGAAAGGCCCGCAGGAAGCGGGCCTTTCGAAGATCTGAAGAGATCTGGTCTTGATCGTGCGAGTCGGAACTCAGGCTGCTGCCACGACGTTGCTGAGCACGTCGTGAAGTTCCTTCGCCTCTGCGTCGTTGACGGAGACGACCAGACGCCCGCCGCCTTCGAGCGGAACGCGCACGATGATCAGCCGGCCCTCCTTCACGGCCTCCATGGGTCCGTCGCCAGTCCTCGGCTTCATCGCTGCCATCGCGGTGCTCCCTTTCCTCGGTGGTCTACGACTCCCATATTAGTGGGTGCTGGGACACCGCTTACCGCGGCGCGGCGAGGCCGCGAGACGATCGAGCAGGTTCAGGGCACGCGCCAGAAGGTGTTCGCGAGGCCGTAGACGTTCGCGATCCACAGCGCCTGCAGCGCGATGCACACCACCAGCACCGTCGTCCGCAGCCACCAGGAACGGTGCCAACCGACGCCGCCCCACAGGGGCGCGAGCGGGAACATCAACCGCAGCGTGCTGGACTGCGGGAAGAACACGGCCAGCAGGTACAGGGCGTAGCTCGCCGAGAAGAGCCGGATCTCCGGCCCGAGCCGGCGCACGCCGTGCCCCGCGATCAGCACCGCCGCGAACAGCGCCACCAGCACGGCGAGGATGACGAGGCCGAGCCATCCCGGCAGCCCGAGCAGCTGCGCCCAGTACGGCATCGCGCTCAGCCACCCCTCGAAGGGCGAGAAGGCGGTGTGCCCGTCCTGCGGCATCCAGAATCCGCGCCAGCTCAGCTCGGTCTCCAGGTAGGCGTTCGGCACGCCCGTGACCACGCCCGCGATCGCCTGCCACGCGAAACCCACGACGACGCCGAGCGCCCCGAGACCGAGGTAGTGCGCGATCTCGGATCCCGTCAGCGGATCCGACTTCCGTCGCATCCAGCGCACCACGAGCATGAGGCCGAGCGTGAGCGCGAACGCCAGCACACCCGGGCGCGTGAAGCCCATCAGCACGATCAGCGGATACAGCCGCACGTAGCGGCGGCGGATCAGGCCGTCCAGCGCGAGCAGCAGGAACAGCATGTTGAGCACCTCGGCGTAGCCGACCTGGAACAGCGCGCCGAGGGGGCCGGAGGCGAAGAAGACGACCGTCCACACCGCCGCCATCCGCCCGATCCGCCCGCGCATCATGCGGAACAGCACGAGGCAGCAGAGGTATCCCGCCACGAGGGAGACGAGCGCCGCGCCCACGCCCCAGCCGCCTGCACCGAACGGCAGCGCCACGACCTGCGACACCCACGGGTACAGCGGCAGGAACGCCCACGAGTTCTGGGTGATGTGTCCGTCCGGCCCGAGCGGCAGCGTGGTCGGGTACCCGTACACGACGATGTACCAGTACCACTGCGCGTCCCACCCGGTCACGAATGAGGCGATCGACGCGCCGTGGCCGAACCGCGAGCCCGGCGCGCCGGACAGCCCGGTCGCCCACAGCAGCAGGCCGGTGGTGATCAGGCGCGCCCCGACGTAGATCGCGAGGATACCCGCCCAGGCGGGCGTACGTGCATAGAGCCGGGCGGCCCAGCGCGGTGCGGTCGTCGCGCCCTGCCGGCGATGCACCGCCGCCGCGGCGAGCTCAGACACCGCTGAGCCAGGAGCGCAGGCCCCGCTCGGTGGCCGTGATCTGCGCGAGCGGCACACGCTCCTCGTCGTGGTGCGCGAGGTGCGGATCCCCCGGTCCGTAGTTGACCGCGGGGATGCCCAGCGCGGAGAACCGCGCCACATCGGTCCACCCGTACTTCGGTTTCGGGGTCGCGCCGACGGCCGCCACGAACTCCTGTGCGATCGGCGCGTCGAGGCCAGGACGAGCACCCTCGGCGACGTCGGTGATCTCGACCGCGAAACCGGCGAACACGTTGCGCACGTGCGCCTCCGCATCGGCCGCGGACTTGCTCGGGGCGAAGCGGTAGTTCACCTCGACCTCGCAGACGTCGGGGATGACGTTGCCGGCGATGCCGCCGGTGATCCGCACCGCGTTCAGCCCCTCGCGGTACTCCAGGCCGTCCACCGTGATCTCGCGCGGACGGTACTCCGCGAGACGCGCGAGGATCGGCGCCGCACGGTGGATCGCGTTCTCGCCGATCCAGGCGCGCGCCGAGTGCGCGCGCACCCCGGTCGTGCGCACGACAGCGCGCAGCGTGCCGTTGCAGCCGCCCTCGACCTCGCCGTTCGAGGGCTCGCCGAGGATCGCGAAGTCGGCCTCGAACAGATCCGGCCGGTGATCGGCGAGCAGCTTGAGCCCGTTGCGGGCGGCCTCGACCTCTTCGTTGTCGTACCACATCCAAGTGATGTCGACCACGGGCTCGGTGAGCTCCGAGGCGAGCTTGAGCTGCACCGCGACCCCGGCCTTCATGTCGACCGTGCCGCGCCCCCAGATCAGAGCCTCGCCGTCGATCTCGACATCACGCGTCGGCACGTTTGCGTTGATCGGCACCGTGTCGATGTGCCCGGCGATCGCCACGCGCTGCGCGCGGCCCAGGTTCGTGCGAGCGACGATCGTGTTGCCCTCGCGCAGCACCTCGAGATGGCCGAGCGCGCGCACGGCCTCCTCAATCAGGTCCGCCAGCGGCTTCTCCTCCCCCGAGACGCTGGGGATGTCGCAGATCGCGCGGGTGATGTCCGCCGCGGAGGCGGTGAGATCGAGCGGCATGGTCCCCACCCTAGCGCCGCGTCATGAAGGGGAAGCTGGGGGTGCCGATTCGATACCGTGGACGCATGACCGACGCGCGCATGATCCACGGATCCGGCCTGACCACCATCGCCGGCGACGGCACCGTCCTGGACGCCTGGTACGGCGAGATCGGCGCCGTCGAGCCGTCCGCCGGAGACCACGCCGCGTCCGCCCTGACGTTCGAGGCGCTCGCCGGTGCCGACGATCGCCGCAACGTCACCGTCGAGGCGGTGCAGCTGTCGATCGACCTCGATGCGGCTCCGGCTTCGACCGCCGACGCGTATCTGCGCCTGCACGCCCTCTCGCACCTGCTGGTGCGCCCCAACGAGGTGAACCTCGACGGCATCTTCGCGCACCTCCCGAATGTCGCCTGGACGAGCGCCGGTCCGATGCTCCCCGCCGATGCGGCACGGCTGCGCCCGCTGCTGCAGCGCGCCGGGATCCAGATCACCGGCGTGGACAAGTTCCCGAGGCTCACCGACTACGTGCTGCCGGAAGGAGTGCGCATCGCGGACGCCTCGCGGGTGCGCCTGGGCGCCCACCTGGCCCCCGGCACCACCGTCATGCACGAGGGCTTCGTGAACTTCAACGCGGGCACCCTCGGCGCCTCGATGGTCGAGGGCCGGATCTCGCAGGGCGTCGTCGTCGGCGACGGATCCGACATCGGCGGAGGCTCCTCGATCATGGGCACGCTCTCGGGAGGCGGCACCCACCGCGTCTCGATCGGTGCGCGCACCCTGCTCGGCGCGAACGCCGGCATCGGGATCTCCCTCGGCGACGACTGCATCGTCGAGGCGGGCCTGTACGTCACGGCAGGCACGAAGATCGTGCTCGCCGACGGCGCTCCGCTGGCCGACGGGGGCCGCCCTGTCGTCAAGGGCGCGCAGCTGAGCGGCGAGAACGGGATCCTGTTCCGGCGCAACTCCCTTTCCGGAGCTGTCGAGGCCGTGCGCCGCACCGGCGTGGGCGTGACGCTCAACGAGGCGCTGCACGCCTGAGTGACGGGCTCTCGGGCAGAGCTCAGGTCCGCAGCGAGCCGATCGCGAGGCCGAGCACGCGACGGCGCTGCTGTTCGTCGTCGTAGGCGACCGCGCTCACACCGGCGATGAGCTTGACGACGTCGGCGATCGCGAGATCCGCCTTGACCGCGCCGTCCGCCTGCGCGCGGGCGAGCAGCGGCTCCCCCGCGCCCAGCATCACGCCGCGGCACTCCGCGAACACCGACGACTCCCGGTTCAGCCCGTCCAGCAGGACGTGCTTGGTGCCGACGTACTCGACGAAACGCCCCAACCAGGCCTCCAGTGCGGGCCAGGGCTCCAGGTCCGCCACCTCGTCCGCGGCGTCGGCGAGAGCGGCGACCTCGCGGAGGTAGAGCGTCTCGATCAGGTCGTCCCTGGTCGGGAAGTTGCGGTACAGCGTGCCGATGCCGACCCCTGCGCGGCGCGCGATGTCCTCGAGCGAGGCGCCCGAGCCATCCTCGGCGAAAGCCTCGCGCCCGGCGGTGACGAGGGCGTCGAAGTTGCGCGCGGCGTCGGCACGGCGCGGTCGCCGCTCCTCCAGCGTCGCCGTAGCCCTGTTCTGGCCGCCCATCGTGCCGTCCTTCCGAAAAGTCTCAGAAGACCTCTTGCAAACCGGAGGGACCCTCCGGTAATCTCAATCCGGAGGCATCCTCCGTTCGGAGGCCTTCCTCCACTTTACCCCTCTTCTCCAGGCTTCGGAAGGGAACTCATGTCCCGCTCATCCACCTCGGTCCTGGTCGCGATCGCCGTAGCGGTCTCCTCCATCGCTCTTCTGCAGAACCTCGTCATCCCGCTCGTGCCGCTCATCCAGGCGGAGTTCGGCGTCACCGCCGATGCGGCCAGCTGGACCATGACCGCGTGGCTCATCGCCGCCGCGGTCGCCACACCCACCCTCGGCCGCGTCGGCGACCTGCGCGGACGGCGCACCACCTTCCTGATCACCCTCGGCGCGACCGCGGCGGGGGACGTGCTGGCCGCGGTCGCCCCGACCCTCGAGGTGCTCATCGTCGCCCGCGTGCTGCAGGGCATCGGCGGTGCGCTGTTCCCCCTCGCCTATGGGCTGCTGCGTGACGCACTCCCCCGTGAGCGCGTGACCGGAGCGATCGGCGTGGTGAGCGCCGTGATCGGCATCGGCGGCGCCGCGGGCACCGTGCTCGCAGGCCCGCTGGCGGACCTCGTCGGCTGGCGCGGCACGTTCGCGGTGCCGTTCCTGGTCGCCGCACTCGGCGCCTTCCTCACCCTCGCCGCGGTGCGCGACACCGGCACCCGCGCCCTCGGGCGGGTCAACACCCGCTCCTCGGTGCTGCTCTCGGCGTGGCTGGTCGCACTGCTCGTCCCGCTCAGCACCGGCTCGCGCTGGGGCTGGACCTCGCCGGCCGTGCTCGCGCTGTTCGGCGTCGCCGTGCTCGCCTTCGCCGCGTGGATCGTGTCGGAGCTGCGCTCCGCCGAGCCGCTCGTGGACCTGCGGATGCTGGCCTCCCCCGCGATCTGGCCGGTCAACGCCGCATCGCTCCTGATCGGGGCCGGCGTCTTCGCGTTCTGGGGCTACCTGCCGCAGTTCCTCGAGCTGTCGGCCTCCGCGGGCGGCACGGGTCTCACCGTGCGCGACGCCGGGCTCATGCTCGTTCCGATGCTGATCGGCATGAGCGGGGTCGGCTTCGCCACCGGCGCGCTGAACCGCATCCTTTCGTTGCGCACTCTGCTCGTCATCGGCGCGCTGCTGATGGGTGTCTCCGGCGCGAGCGCCGCCCTGGCGCACTCGACGCCCTGGCAGCTCGCCGTGGCAGGCGCGGGCTTCGGCATCGGCTGCGGGCTGGCCTACGCGGCCTCGGCCGGCATCGTCGTGCAGAGCGTGCCCGCCGCGGTCACCGGCGTCGCGACCGGCGTGAACGCGAACCTCCGCACGATCGGATCCGCGATCGGCTCAGCGGCGACCGGCGCGATCGTGTTCGGCTCTGCGACGCACGGCACCGGCTCCGGCTTCGCCACCGCATGGGGGCTCGTCGCGGTCGCCACGATCCTCGCGGGCGCGATCGTGTGGGCGGTGCGCACCCGCCCCCACGTCACGACATCGGCGACGGCATTGCCCGAGCTCGTCGAGGCCTGAACCGACTGTCAGGGGATCCAGGATAGGATGTAGGGGATGTCGGATCATCCGGCATCTCGTCGCCATCCTGGATCCCTGGGCGCGGAGTTCGCTCCCCCTCGCGATCCGGTTCTGTGAGCGGCGACCTGATGCGTCGTTGCGACACGTTCATTGCGACGCCCTGACCCCGTGGCCGGACACCGGCCCAGGAGACACCCATGACTTCCTTCCTCGATCTCGGCGTGCCCGCGGCCCTGGCCGCCGTCCTCGCCGCCGATGGCAAGACCGAAGCGTTCGCCATCCAGCGCGACACGCTGCCCGACGCCCTCGCCGGCCGTGACCTGCTCGGCCGCGGGCGCACCGGCAGCGGCAAGACGATCGCCTTCGCCCTTCCCCTGGTCGCCCGTCTCACGGGCTACAAGGCCCGCCCGCAGTACCCGCGCGGACTCGTGTTGGCGCCGACACGCGAGCTCGCCTCGCAGATCGCCGCGACCATCACCCCTCTCGCCCAGGCGGCGAACCTCCGTGTCGCCACCGTTTTCGGCGGCGTCAGCCAGCGCCCGCAGGAGGAGGCGATGCGTCGCGGGGTGGACATCCTCGTGGCCTGCCCCGGGCGCCTCGAGGACCTCATGAAGCAGGGCGTCGTTCGTCTCGGCGACGTGCGCGTCACCGTGCTCGACGAGGCGGACCACATGGCCGACCTCGGCTTCCTGCCCGGCGTCACCCGGATCCTCTCGGCCACGCCGTCCGAGGGTCAGCGCCTCCTGTTCAGCGCGACGCTGGACAACGGCATCGACGTGCTCGCCCGCCGCTTCCTCACCCGCCCGGTGAGCCACGAGGTCGACGAGGAGAGCGTGCCCGTGGGTGAGATGACTCACCGCGTGCTCGAGGTCGCCGACGCCGACGCCAAGAAGACGCTCGTGCAGACTCTCGCCTCCGGTATGGGACGCCGGATCCTGTTCACCCGCACCAAGCACCAGGCGAAGAAGCTCGCCAAGGCGCTCACGGCCGCCGGCATCCCCGCCGTCGACCTGCACGGCAACCTTGCCCAGGGCGCGCGCGAGCGCAACCTGGCCGCGTTCTCCGCCGACCCGGCGGACGGCGGCGTGCGCGTACTCGTCGCCACGGACGTCGCGGCCCGCGGCGTGCACGTGGACGACGTCGATCTCGTCGTGCACGTCGACCCGCCCGCCGAGCACAAGGCGTACCTGCACCGCTCCGGCCGCACCGCGCGTGCGGGCGCCGCGGGCACGGTCGTGACCGTGCTGCTGCCGGAGCAGCGCCGCGACACGAAGGACCTCCTGCGCAAGGCCAGGATCAGCGTCGACATCGAGCCGGTCTCGCCTTCCTCCACGGCCGTCGCCGAGCTGGTCGGCGAGAAGGCCGCCTTCGTGAAGCCCGCGCCGATTCAGCCGCCGCAGCAGCAGCGCCCCGCGAAGAAGAAGCCCGCGGCGTCCGCCCAGCCGCGCGGCCAGCGCCAGGGCCAGGGCCAGGGCCAGGGCCAGGGATCCCACCGCGCGCCGCGCCCGCTCGGGGTCGGCGATACGGTTCCCTCGCGTCGCCGTCGCCGATCCTCGCGCCCGCAGGGCACCTCGACCGCGCGCTGACAGTCCTGACCGCGGGCAGCGGCGGAAACGAACAAGAGGGGGATCCGATCCGGATCCCCCTCTTTCGTCGTCGTGCGTCGCCCGCCCGGTCAGGACCGGCGGAACTCGCGCTCGGGCGAGCCCGTGTACAGCTGCTGCGGGCGGCCGATCTTGGTCTGCGGGTCGAGGTTCAGCTCGCGCCACTGCGCCAGCCAGCCCGGCAGGCGGCCGATCGCGAACAGCACCGTGAACATGCGCGTGGGGAAGCCCATCGCCTTGTAGATCACGCCGGTGTAGAAGTCGACGTTCGGGTACAGGCGACGCTCCTGGAAGTAGTCGTCCGCAAGCGCCACCTCCTCCAGTTCCCGCGCGAGATCGAGGAGCGGATCCGTGACGCCGAGCTCGGCGAGCACCTCGTCCGCGGCGGCCTTGACCAGCTTCGCGCGCGGATCGTAGTTCTTGTACACGCGGTGCCCGAAGCCCATGAGCTTCACGCCGTCTTCCTTGTTCTTCACGCGCTCGACGAAGCGCTGCACGCTCTGGCCCGATTCGCGGATCTGGCCGAGCATGGTCAGCACCGCCTCGTTCGCGCCGCCGTGCAGCGGGCCGGAGAGCGCCTGGATGCCGGCCGAGACGGAGGCGAACTGGTTCGCCCCCGTCGAGCCGACCAGTCGCACCGTCGACGTGGATGCGTTCTGCTCGTGGTCCTCGTGCAGCACCAGCAGCAGCTCGAGCGCCTTGGACATCACGGGGTTGATCTCGTAGGGCTCGCTGTGCACGCCGAAATTGAGCTTGAGGAAGTTGTCCACGAAGCTCAGCGAGTTGTCGGGGTACAGGAAGGCCTGGCCCACGCTCTTCTTGTGCGCGTACGCCGCGATCACCGGGAGCTTGGCGAGCATCCGGATCGTGTTCAGCTCGACGTGCTCGGGGTTGTGCGGGTCGGACTCGTTCTCGTAGTAGGTCGAGAGCGCCGCGACGGCTGACGACAGCACCGCCATGGGGTGCGCGTTGTCCGGAAGCGCCTGGAAGAAGTGCTTGAGATCTTCGTGCAGCAGCGTGTGCCGACGGATCTTGTCATCGAACTCCGCGAGCTCGGAGGCGCTGGGCAGCTCGCCGTAGATGAGCAGCCACGCGACTTCGAGGTAGGAGCAGGTGTTCGCGATCTGCTCGATCGGGTACCCGCGGTAGCGCAGGATCCCCTGGTCACCGTCGATGAACGTGATCTCCGACTTGGTGGAGGCCGTGTTCACGAATCCGTAATCGAGGCCGGTGTGGCCGGTCTGCCTGGTCAGGGTGGAGAAATCGATGCTGGCGTGCCCGTCGGTGCCCTGAAGGATCGGGAACTCCGCGGTCTTGTCGCCTACTGTCAGCGTCGCCTTCGTAGGCCGCTCGCCCGCTGCGCTCACGCAGACCTCCTCATGCGTCTGTCTCGTGTGGGGGATGCGCGATCGGCGCCGATGGGCCCGCGATCGCGTCGCTCATACAGCCTAGTCCGCGTGCGCACCTACTGTGAAAACGACCAAGAGTGGCGCCGAAACACCTGTGGAATGCTACGAAGCCGCCCCGCGCAGGCGCGCCGCGGCCGCCTCGATCCGTTCGAGGGGCGCGGTCAGCGAGAGCCGGACGTGCTGTGCGGAGTGGTCGCCGTAGAAGGGTCCGGGACCCGCCAGGATCCCGAGATCGGCGAGCGCGCCCATGGATTCCCAGGCATCGCGGCCCTGGGTGACCCACAGGTACAGCCCCGCCTCCGAGCCGTCGATCCGGAAGCCCGCGTCGAGGAGCGCCGGCCGCAGCACGTCACGGCGCTGCCGGTAGCGCTCCTTCTGCACCGCGACGTGCTCGTCGTCGCGCAGCGCGACGGCCATCGCGTGCTGCACGGGAGCCGGCGGCATCAGACCGAGGTGCTTGCGGGCGGTGAGGATCTCCCCCACCACCCGGGCGCAGCCGGCGACGAAGGCGGCGCGGTAACCGGCGAGGTTCGACTGCTTGCTGAGCGAGTAGACGCTGAGCAGACCCGCTCTGGTGCCGCCTGTGACGCGCGGATCCAGCACCGAGGGCACCGGCTCGCTCGCCCACGGCCCGTCCCAGCCGAGTTCGGCGTAGCACTCGTCGCTCGCGAGGATCGCGCCCAGCTCACGTGCGCGGCGCACGGCCGCGGCGAGCTCGTCGACGGTCCAGGTGCGCCCGTCCGGGTTGCCCGGGGTGTTGATCCAGATGAGCTTGGCGCCCTCCGGCCAGCGCGCGGGGTCGTCCTCGCTCACCACCGTCGCGCCGGCGACCTGGGCGCCGACGGCGTACGTCGGGTATGCGACGCGCGGCTGCACCACGATGTCGCCCGCGCCGAGCCCCAGCAGCGTCGGCAGCAGTGCGACCAGCTCCTTGGAGCCGATCGTGGGAATCACGTTGTCCACGCGCAGGTCGGGCACGCCCCGGCGTCGCGCGTACCAGTCCACGATCGCCTCGCGCACGGCCGGGGTGCCGACGGTCTGCGGATACGAATGCGCGTCGGTGGCCTCGGCGAGGGCATGTCGGATGATCTCGGGGGTGGGATCCACGGGGGATCCGATGGCGAGGTCGACGATGCCGTCCGGGTGCGCGGCCGCACGCTCGCGGAACGGGGTGACCGCGTCCCAGGGGTAGTCGGCGAGGTCGCGGACGCTCACCGCGCTACTCGCCCTGCGGCGGGAGAACGGCGATGACCGGGTGGTCGTGATGGATCACGCCGACCTTGGCGGCGCCGCCCGGGGATCCGATCTCGTCGAAGAACTCGACGTTCGCCTTGTAGTAGTCCGCCCACTCCTCGGGGAGGTCGTCCTCGTAGTAGATCGCCTCGACGGGGCACACGGGCTCGCAGGCGCCGCAGTCGACGCACTCGTCGGGGTGGATGTACAACGATCGCTCACCCTCGTAGATGCAGTCCACGGGGCACTCGTCGACGCAGGCACGATCCTTCACGTCGACGCAGGGAAGAGCGATCACATATGTCACGGACCCAGTCTACGACCCGTCGGCGGGCGCTTCTTCCGCCATCCGCGCACGGGCCGCCTGCTCCTGCTGGAGACGGCGGATCCGCGAGAAGTCCGGCCACGCGGCGACCAGCAGCACCATGCCGGCGATGGTCCAGGTCCAGGTCACGCCCAGCAGATCATTCGGCACGATCACCGATCCACCGGGTCCGCGGCCCGAGATCACGACCATGCCGGCGAGCATGCCGAGCCCCGTCGCGAGCGCACCCCAGCGGTCGTGCAGCAGCAGCCGCACGGCGAGGAGCATGCCGCCGCAGGCGATCGCGCCGAGCACCAGCCCGACCCACGGGAGCCCCCACACCGAGGTCGAATGCGTCACGGTCGTCGCCAGACCGAACACGGCGCCGACCACGAACAGAGCCACCCACGACAGCGCTCTGCTGAGCCACGTTCCACGCACGGCTCGAGCTTACGCGGCCCACCCTAGGAGCCGCAGGAGAGCCGCGACGACAGCGGCGGCGATCACCACGACGAGGAACGACTGCCGCAGCGCCAGCAACCCCGCCGCGACGAGCACCGCGGGCACACGAGCGTCCACCACGATGTGCGGGCCCGCGGCCAGCGTCTGCACGGCCACGAGCGCGGCGAGCAGCGCGACCGTCAGCAGGTCGGTGATCCGCGCGGGCCGCGGCGCCTCGAGGACGGACGCCGGCACCAGATAGCCCGCGCCCTTGAGCGCGAGGCAGCCGATGGCGGCCAGCAGCACGGCGTTCCACAGGGTCATGCCGACTCCTCCCCCGCCGCCGGGCCGGCGGCCTTCGACCCGAACCAGTTGAACCAGCCGACGACGATCGCCACGAACGCCGCCACGAGCACGGGCAGCCCCGGGATCAGCACCGGCGTGAGCGCCGTGGCGACCGCGGCGGCCGCGATGCCGACCGCGATGGCCTGCCGCGTGCGCAGACGCGGCCACAGCAGGGCGAGGAACGCCGCCGCCGCAGCCGCGTCCAGCCCATAGGTCTTCGGATCCCCCAGCACGTCTCCGAGCAGCGCGCCGAGCAGCGTCATCAGATTCCAGCCGAGATAGATGCCGACTCCGGTGATCCAGAATCCGACGTGGCGCGCCCGCGGCGAACGCTGTGCGAGCGAGACGGCGGTGGACTCGTCGATCGTGAACGGAGCCGCGAGCGCGCGCCGCGCGGCACCGCGGCCGATCACCGGAGACATCCGCATGCCGTAGGCGACGTTGCGGACTCCCAGAAGCAGTGCGGAGGCGATCGCCGCGGGCGCGGCGGCGAGCCCGCCCGCCCCGATCACGCCCACGAACGCGAACTGCGATCCGCCGGTGAACATCAGCAGGCTCAGCACGCAGGTCTGCCACACGTCGAACCCGTTCGCGACGGCGAGCGCACCGAACGAGATCCCGTACGCGCTGGTGGCGAGGGCGACGCCGATCGCCTCCCGGCGCGCGACGCGCACCTCTGCGACGGCGTCCTCGGGGTCGCGGTCGATCGTTCGCTCCTCTGAACGCATGACGATCATTCTGAACATCTGCAAATCGTTTGTCAAGGCGAACGAACGTTTGGAATACTGGCCGCATGGATGATCTCCGCGCCCGCATCTCCCGGTCCCTGCGTCGCGAGCGCGAGGCGGCGGGGATCTCCGTCTCCGAACTCGCCCGCCGCGCCGGGGTATCCAAGGCCACCGTCTCGCAGCTGGAGAGCGGATCCTCGGGGCCCAGCGTCGAGACCCTGTGGGCCATCGCCGACGCCCTGGGCGTGCCCTTCGCCGCCTTCGTGGAGGAGCGCACGAATGCCCCGACCCTGATCCGGGCCGGCGAGCACGCCGGCGTGCCGTCGGCTGCCGCGCCGTATCTGGCCACGCTCATCGCGGCCTGCCCGCCGGGCGCCCGTCGAGACCTCTACATCATCCAGGCCGAGCCCGGCGAGCCCCGCCGCTCGACGCCGCACCACGTCGGCACCACCGAGCACGTCGTGCTGATCAGCGGGCGCGCTCTGATCGGCCCTTCCGAGGCGGCCGAGGAGCTGCACCCCGGCGACTACCTCTCCTATCCCGGAGATGCGTCGCACGTGTTCGAGGCGCTCGAGCCCGGGACCTCCGCGGTGCTCATCTCGGAGCTGCGCTGAGCCGCGCCGCACGCTGCACACGGTGCGTGCGCTGCGTGCGAACGCCCGGCACGCGAAACGGCCCGTCTGCCGGAGCAGACGGGCCGTTCGGACCGGCGTTGGGTTACGCGTTGGCGTCCTGGCGCTTCAGGCGCGCGGTCTCGCGGGCGCGAATGGTCTGGTCGAGTGTCACCTTGCGAATGCGCACGACCTCGGGCGTGACCTCGACGCATTCGTCGTCGCGGGCGAACTCGAGGCTCTCCTCGAGCGTCAGCAGCCGCGGCGGCGTCATGGACTCGAAGTTGTCGGCCGTGGCCGAACGCATGTTGGTGAGCTTCTTCTCCTTGGTGATGTTCACATCCATGTCATCGGCGCGCGAGTTCTCGCCGATGACCATGCCCTCGTAGACCTCCTGCGTGGGCTGCACGAAGAACGACATGCGCTCCTGCAGGGCGATCATGGCGAACGGGGTGACGACGCCCTGACGGTCGGCGACGATCGAGCCGTTCTGACGCGTGGTGATCTGGCCCGCCCAGGGCTCGTAGCCGTGCGAGATCGCGTTCGCGATGCCGGTGCCGCGGGTGGTCGTGAGGAACTCGCTGCGGAAGCCGATGAGACCACGCGAGGGGACGATGAACTCCATGCGCACCCAGCCGGTGCCGTGGTTGGTCATGTTCTCCATGCGACCCTTGCGGTTCGCCAGCAGCTGGGTGATCGCACCCAGGTGCTCCTCCGGGGTGTCGATCGTGAGGTGCTCGAACGGCTCGTAGGTCTTGCCGTCGATCTTCTTCGTGACCACCTGCGGCTTGCCGACCGTGAGCTCGAAGCCCTCACGGCGCATGTTCTCGACGAGGATCGCGAGTGCGAGCTCGCCGCGGCCCTGCACCTCCCACGCGTCCGGGCGGCCGATGTCGACGACCTTGAGCGAGACGTTGCCGATGAGCTCGCGGTCCAGGCGGTCCTTGACCATCCGGGCGGTGAGCTTGTGCCCCTTGACCTTGCCCATCAGAGGCGAGGTGTTGGTGCCGATGGTCATGGAGATCGCGGGGTCGTCGACCGTGATGGCCGGGAGCGGCCGCACGTCCTCCGGATCCGCGATGGTCTCGCCGATCGTGATGTTCTCGAAGCCGGCGATCGCGACGATGTCGCCGGGGCCGGCCTCTTCGGCGGGGTAGCGCTCGAGCGCACGGGTCTTCAGGAGCTCCGTGATGCGGGCGTTGCTGGTGGAGCCGTCGGAACGGACCCAGGCCACGGTCTGACCCTTCTTCAGCGTGCCGTTGAAGACGCGCAGCAGTGCGAGGCGGCCGAGGAACGGCGAGGAGTCGAGGTTAGTGACCCACGCCTGCAGCGGAGCCTCATCGTCGTACGCCGGGGCCGGCACGTGCTCGAGGATCGCCTCGAACAGCGGCTCGAGGTCGTCGTTGTCCGGCAGCGCACCGTTCTCCGGCCGGTTGCGGGATGCGGCTCCGGCGCGACCGGACGCGTACACGACCGGCACATCGAGCAGCGCATCGACGTCGAGGTCGGGCACGTCGTCAACGAGGTCGGACGCGAGGCCCAGCAGCAGGTCGTGCGCCTCCTCCTCGACCTCGGCGATGCGAGCGTCGGGACGGTCGGTCTTGTTCACCAGCAGGATCACCGGGAGCTTGGCCTCGAGCGCCTTGCGCAGCACGAAGCGCGTCTGCGGGAGCGGGCCCTCCGACGCGTCCACGAGCAGCACGACGCCGTCGACCATGGACAGGCCGCGCTCGACCTCGCCGCCGAAGTCGGCGTGACCGGGGGTGTCGATCACGTTGATCGTGATGTCCTTGCCGCCGGCGTGCTCGCCCTTGTAGGTGATCGCCGTGTTCTTGGCGAGGATCGTGATGCCCTTCTCGCGCTCCAGGTCGTTCGAGTCCATGGCGCGCTCTTCCATGTGCTCGTGGGAGCCGAAGGATCCGGTCTGGCGGAGCATGGCGTCCACGAGCGTGGTCTTGCCGTGGTCGACGTGCGCGACGATGGCGACGTTGCGGAGATCGGAACGGAGGGCGTGCGCCATGAAGGAATCCAATGCAGCTGGGGTTTCGCCCGGGATTCCGGACTCTTCAGGATACATCACCGCTCCTGGGCATCCTCTGCGGGGCGCATGCATACCGCCTCGCCGTACGCTCGACCCATGAGGATCGCCCTGCCCCCTCCCCCGCCTGACGCGCCGTCGCGGGCGCGGATCGGGTGGGAGATCGCGATCGTGCTCGGCCTCGGTCTCGGACAGTCCGCGGTGTACGCGATCGTGCAGCTGCTGGATCGCCTGTCCCTGTCGACGCCGCTGGCGGATCAGACGGCGACGCTGAACCCCTCGCAGTCCAGCCGCGAGCTGTTCGACCTGCTCTACCAGTTGCTCGGCATCGGGTTCTCCGTGGTGCCGGTGCTGCTGGTGTGCTTCCTGCTCTGGCGCCCGGTGCGCCCCCGCCTCGGCGCGCTGGGCCTGGACGGAACACGAATCGGCCGCGACGTCGGAGGGGGTCTCCTGCTCGTCCTCGCCATCGGGATCCCGGGGCTCGCGCTGTACGTGCTCGGGCGGATGAACGGCTGGTTCGTCGCGGTGGATCCGGGGGCGCAGAGCGCGTATTGGTGGACCGTCCCGGTGCTGCTGCTGTCCGCGGCTCGGGCCGCCGTGCAGGAGGAGTTCGTGGTGCTCGGCTACCTCTTCGCCCGGCTGCGCCAGCTCGGCTGGGGTCCGTGGACGATCCTCCTCGCCACGTCCGTGCTGCGCGCGAGCTACCACCTCTATCAGGGACCCGGTGCGTTCATCGGCAACCTCGGGATGGGGCTGCTGTTCGGCTTCCTGTTCCTGCGCACCAGCCGGCTGCTGCCGTTCCTGGTCGCGCACTTCCTCATCGATGCGGCCGTCTTCGTCGGCTACCCCTGGGCGGCGGCCATGTGGCCGGCCCTGTTCGGCCTGCCGACGCACTGACTGCCGCAGCCGGGCCCGCCGGCCCGGCCGGCACCGGCCGGACCCCGGATACCGATCCAGATCCAGATCCAGATCCGCGAGACTGCAACCGCGTCTCGGGACTGCAGAACTGTTCTGCTGTTTCGAGACAAGGATGCAGTCTCGCGGCTCCCCGGCGGCACGCGGGTTCGTCAGCATCCGATGGGTCCACACAGGTGGGCATGAGCGGGCGTTCTCCGCAGCTTGCGCAACCGAGCGGCCCCGCAGCCGCCACCGAGGACAGCATGGGTCCATGCACGCCCGAGAACACACTGGACTGATGCCGTCGCCGATCACGCTGGTGCGTTCGACCCTCGCAACGAACAGGCCACGGCTCTTTGCGGCCGTTCGCCGAGGTCGGCTGACACGCGTGCTCCCCGGCGTCTACGCGAACACCGAGGCGTGGCACGAGCTCGCCCCGTGGGATCGCTATCTGGCAAAAGTGCACGCGGTCAGCGCGCGCCACCCCGAACTCGTCATCTGCGGCCCTTCGGCTGCGGCGTTGCGTGGTGTCAGCCTCGCCCGCAGCGATACCCCGGTGCACGTCCTGGATCCGCGCGGCACCGGCCGGACCTTCGGCGCTGTCAAGACGGTCACATCGCAGGACACGCGTGAGATCGAGACCGTCGAGGGGATCCAGCTCACATCCAGTGCGGACACGATCGTCGATGTCGTGCGTGGCAGTACACCCGCCATCGGCCTTGCGTACGCCGATGCTCTCCTCCGCAGGGATCCGACTGTCGCGATTGCGCAGGTGCAGGCGATCAACGAGGCGAGGATCTCCTCCCGGAACCGCCGTCGCGCCCGGTGGGCCCTCCAACGCACCACGGGGATCCCAGAGAGCGTGTTGGAATCGCTCAGTCTGGCGATCATGGAGTTCGGAGGCTTCGAGCTGCCAGAACTGCAGATCGCCTTCCGATTCGAAGGCTGGGAGGATCACGCCGACTTCTTCTGGCGCCGCCTCGACCTGATCGGCGAATCCGATGGCGACGTGAAGTACTCGGGTGCCTTCGGGAATCCTCTCGATGCGATCCGCGCAGAGAAGCGCCGTGAGGCCCGCCTGCGCCGCCAAGTGAGCGCACATTTGCGGTGGGGCTGGCCCGAGATCAAGCAGCCTGACTTGCTGACGACCATGCTGCAGATGGCACGGGTGCCCCGCGTCGGTCAACCCGACCAGGTGATGCTCGCGTCTCTGCGGAGGGCCCTGCAATGACGCGACGGAATCAGGGCGACCAACCCCATCGCGCCCCGGACCCGGGACGCCGCGCTGCGCGCCTGCCGGATCCGCGAGACTGCAACTGCGTTTCGAGACTGCAGGACAGTTCTGCTGTCTCGCGACAAAGATGCAGTCTCGCGGGTCTTGGCGCGCGGATCCTGGGACACCAAACCAGCTTCCCGTACGGGGAAGCCGAGCGACATCAGCGCGTGACCACGATCGCGATCACGGCTCCGACCGCGATCACGACGAGAGCGCCGATCGCGGGCCAGTCCCAGCTGCGCCGGATCGGCGCATCGGCGCCCACGCCGGCGGCGCCTTGCGGGCGCTCCACGGCGTTCTCCCAGCGGGTGCGCACCTCGGTGAGCGCCTGCAGGCTCTGCGGCACCTTGACCTCGCCCGAGCGCCTGCTCAGCCGCGGCGACTGGATGCGTCCCGGGCCTCCCCAGCACGCCAGCTTCCGGCCGTCATCGAGCGCGAAGTCCAGCTGCCAGCGCAGGTCGAGCTCGGTCACCCGGCGCCAGCCGAAAGTCGTGCGGCGCAGGAAGTTCTGCACGGTCGCGCCGTCCTCGTCCACCCGCACCAGGGAGACCACGCTGATCACGTAGATGAGCCACAGCACCAGCAGCACCCACGGCGCATACAGCAGCATCTGCGCCCAGCTGCCGCGCACCACCGCATCGCCGAGCAGGAAGACGGCCAGCACGGCGCACACCAGGAGCACGGCGATGCCCGTGGAGGCGCGGTACGTCCGCGCCCCCACGGGCATCTGGTCCATCGAACTCACGCGCTGCGACCGCCCAGGGCGATCGAGACGCCAGGGATGGCCTGGAGCAGTCGCTCCGTGTACTCCTGCTGCGGGTTGGCGAAGATCTCGTCCACCGTGCCCTGCTCGACGAGCTTGCCCTTCTCCATCACGCAGACCAGGTCGGCCGCGACACGCACGACCGCGAGATCGTGCGTGATGAACAGGTACGTGAGGTCGAGCTCGCTCTGCAACTCGGCGAGCAGCTTCAGGATCTGATCCTGCACCAGCACGTCGAGCGCGGAGACCGCCTCGTCGAGCACGACGATGTCGGGCTTGAGCGCCAGTGCACGCGCGATCGCGACGCGCTGACGCTGACCGCCGGAGAGCTCGTTCGGGTACCGCGTCGCCAGCTCGCGCGGGAGCGAGACCTGGTCCAGCAGCTCGAGCACGCGCTCCTGGCGAGAGCCCTTGTCACCCACGCCGTGGATGTCCAGAGGCTCCGAGATCGTGTTTCCGATGTTGCGCAGCGGATCCATGGATCCGTACGGATCCTGGAACACCGGCTGCATGCGCCGGCGCAGCGCGAGCGTCTCCCGCCCGGAGAGGCTGGAGATGTCGACGCCGTCGATCGCGATCGAGCCCGAGGTGACATCCTCCAGCTTCAGCACCATCTTCGCCACGGTCGACTTGCCCGAGCCCGACTCGCCGACCAGCGCCAGCGTCTTGCCCTTGGGGATGTCGAACGAGACCGCGTCGACGGCGCGGAACGGGATGCTGCGGAACTGACCTTGACGGATCTTATAGTCCTTGGTCAGGTCGCGCACGGACACGGTCGGCGGGATGCCGGCGATGTCCTCGCTGGTCTCGATGCCCTGTCGCTCGTGGACCGCCTGGATGCGCTGCGACGCGATGCTCGGGGCCGCGGCCACCAGCTTCTTCGTGTACGGGTGCAGCGGGTTCTCCAGGATCTCCCGGCTGGGCCCGGCCTCGACGATCTCGCCGTTCTGCATGACGATGATCTTCTCCGCGCGCTCGGCCGCGAGGCCGAGGTCGTGCGTGATCAGCAGGACCGCAGTGCCCTTCTCCTTCGTCAGCGACGCGAGGTGATCCAGGATCACGCGCTGCACGGTGACGTCGAGCGCCGATGTGGGCTCGTCCGCGATCAGCAGCTTCGGGTCGGCCGCGAGGCCGATGCCGATCAGCGCGCGCTGGCGCATGCCGCCGGAGAACTGGTGCGGGTACTGGTGCAGACGCTTGGAGGCGTCCGCGAGTCCCGCCTGCTGCAGCACCTCGACCGCGCGGGCCTCGATCTCCTTGCGCCCGGTGGCGAGACCGTTCGCACGGATCGCCTCCTTGACCTGGAAGCCGATCGACCACACGGGGTTGAGGTTGGACATCGGGTCCTGCGGCACGTAGCCGATCTCGCGCCCGCGGATCTTCTCCATCTGACCCTCGGTGAGCCCGGTCAGCTCCTGACCGTCGAGGGTGATGCTTCCCGCGGTCACATGACCCGTGCCGGGCAGCAGATTGACGATCGCGGATGCGGTCGTCGACTTGCCGGATCCGGATTCGCCCACGATGGCCAGCGTCTCACCCGGGTACAGCTCGAGGTTGATCCCGTGCAGCACCTCCCTCGAGCCCTTCTGGGTGTCGAAGGCGACCTTCAGGTCGCGGATCCGGAGCAGCGGAGTATCGGTTGATGCACTCATCGGCGAGCCCTCGCTCTCGGGTCGAGGGCGTCTCGCACGAGCTCGCCCAGCATGATGAACGCGAGCACCGTGATGGTCAGCGCGATCGACGGGTAGATGAGGGCCATCGGCGCCACCCGCAGCGACTGCTGCGCCTGGCTGATGTCGTTGCCCCAGCTCATCGTGTCGCTGCCGAGCCCGACGCCGAGGAACGACAGCGTCGCCTCCGCGACGATCGCGGCTGCGAGGCTCAGCGTGGTGACGACGAGCAGCGGTGCGATCGCATTCGGGATGACGTGGGCGATCAGGGTGCCGAACCGCGACTTCCCGAGCGCCCTCGAGGCCATCACGAAGTCGGCCTGACGCACTCTCAGCACCTCGGCGCGGACCACACGGGCCGTGGAGGCCCAGGCGAATCCGCCGATCGCGAACGCGAGCGTGAACACGTTGCGGAACTGCGCGAACACGCTCATCACGACGACCGCGGCGAGGATGTAGGGGATCGAGAAGAAGATGTCGCCGACGCGGGACAGCAGCCCGTCCAGCCAACCGCCGTAGAACCCGGCCAGGGCGCCCATGATGAGGCCGATGACCGACCCGATGATCGTCGCGATGAGACCGACGGAGACCGAGGTGCGCGCACCCCACACCGTCCGCGCGTAGATGTCGCAACCCTGGAACGTGAAGCCGAGCGGGTGCCCGGCGGCAGGTCCTCCGTTGGAGTCGGACAGCTGGCAGTTGCTGTTCGGCGGGGTCTGCGTGAACAGCGTCGGCCAGAGGGCCATCAGCAGGACCACGAGCACGATGACCATGGAGATCCAGAACATCGGCCGGCGCCGCATGTCCGCCCAGGCATCGCGCCACAGGTTCGAGGGCTTCTCCGCGATCTTGACGACGTCGACGGCGATCGTGCCGTCCTTGATGGGTGCGACGTAGTGCGTCGCGCTGGTGTCACCGGACATAACGGATCCTCGGGTCGAGCAGGCCGTAGAGCATATCGACGACCAGGTTGACGAGCACGTAGATGATCACGAACACCGTCACGAAGGACACCACGGTCGAGCCCTCGTGCTGTCGAATGGCTTGGAAGAGAGTGTTGCCGACACCGGGGATGTTGAAGATGCCCTCGGTGACGGTCGCGCCCACCAGCAGCACGCCGAAGTTCGTCGCGGAGTTGGTGATGACCGGGATGAGCGAGTTGCGCAGCACGTGCACGGGGATGACCCGGCGCCGCGGCAGGCCCTTGCTGTACGCGGTGCGTACCCAGTCCTGGTTGAGGGTGTCGATGACGGATCCGCGCATCAGACGCATGCTCACCGCGTAGAGGCTGAGTCCCAGCACGATCGCGGGCAGCCACATGTCGCCCCAATCGTTGGTCGCGCCGACAGTGGGGCTGAACCACTGCAGCTTGACCGCGAGGAAGTACTGCGCCAGGAACGCGATGACGAAGATCGGCAGCGAGATGAAGACCAGCGAGATGACCAGCATCGTGTTGTCGAAGATCTTGCCCTTGCGCAGCGCGGAGAACGTTCCGATGATGATCGCGAGCGTGAACTCGATCCCGATCGCCATGACGGCGAGACGGCCCGTGACCGGCAGCGTCGCCGCGAGCACGTCGTTCACGGAGCGTCCGGAGAACGTGGTGCCCATGTCGCCGCGGAAGATGCCGGTCAGGTAGTACCAGTACTGCACGATGAACGGCTGATCGAGGTGGTACTGCGCGACGAGCGCGTCGTGCAGCTGCTTGCTCGGCTGCTTGTCTCCGAAGAGCGCAGCGATGGGGTCGCCTGGCATGGCGAAGACCAGGAAGTAGATGAGCAGGGTGGCCCCGATGAAGACGGGGATCACCTGCAAGAGGCGTTTGAGGATGTAACCGACCATTCGCCCCTCCTTTCAGATGAGGAGGCGCCTCGGGAACCCAGCACGATCCGTGCGGGTGCGACGCCTCACTGAGAATCGTGGCACGTGTTCGACGCGCACGACACTAATTCGGTGGCTGTTTTCAACAGCGCGCGAGGCGGTGACGTGGTCGTCACCGCCTCGCGGGTGTGATCCCCGGGCTGGTCAGCCCTTGGTGATCTCGTAGTACAGCGGAACGGAGTTCCATCCGAACTGGACGTTGTTCACGCCCTTGGCGAAGCCGCCGTTCACGTTCGAGTACCACAGCGGGATGGCCGGGAGGTCCTTGAGCAGCAGCTCCTGGGCCTGGGCGTAGTCCTTCGTGGCCTCGGACTGGTCGGTCGCCGAGGCGCCCTTCGCGACCAGCTTGTCGAACTCGGGGTTCGAGTAGTCGGTGTCGTTCGACGACGCCTTGGTGCCGTAGATCGGCTGCAGGAAGTTGTACTGCGCCGGGTAGTCGGCCTGCCAGCCGGTGCGGAACGCGGTCTGGATGGTGCGCGCGTTCACGTCCTTGCGAAGAGCAGCGAAGTCGACGTACGGGTTGCCGGAGGCGTCGATGCCGAGGTTGTTCTTCAGCTGGTTCGACACGGCGTCGACCCACGCCTGGTGCGAGGAGTCGGAGTTGTACGCGATCTGGAACTTGCCCTCCCACGGCGAGATCTTGTCGGCCTGAGCCCACAGGTCCTTCGCCTTCTTCGCGTCGAACTTCAGCACGTCCGCACCCTTGAGGGAGTCGGACCAGCCCGCGATGACCGGCGAGGTGAAGTCGCTGGCGGGGGTGCGGGTGTTGTTGAAGATCGTCTTGGTGATCGCAGCACGGTCGATCGCCATCGAGATCGCCTCGCGACGCAGCTTGCCCTCGTCACCGGTGAAGTGCGCGGCGTTGCCCGGGATCGAGAACGACTGGAAGATCGCGGCCGGCTGGTTGACCGCACGGTCGCCCAGATCGGACTCGAACGTCTGCTGCGCTGCGGCCGGGATCAGGTCGATCACGTCGACCTTGTCGCTCTGCAGGTCGGCGTAAGCCGCGTCAGCGGTTGCGTAGAAGATGAAGTTCACGCCACCGTTCTTCGCCTGACGTCCACCCTTGTAGGTGTCGCTCTTGACCAGGTCGAGCTCGACCTTGTGCTGCCAGGCGCCGGCCTTGGCGAACTTGTAGGGTCCGTTGCCGATCGGGTTCTCGCCGGCCGTGGCCATGTCCTTGAGGGACGCGGCGGGCAGCGGGTAGTAGGCCGAGTAGCCGAGGCGCTGCGAGAAGTCCGCGGCGACCGGGTTGGCCAGCTTGATCGTGAACGTGTAGTCATCGGTCTTCTTCAGACCGGTCAGCGGGGAGTCGGCGGAGTCGCTGAAGCCCTCGATGTCGCTGAACCAGGACTGGTTGAGCTGCTTGTTCGAGAACAGCGCACCGTACTGCCACGCGTTGATGAAGCTGTCGGCCGTGACCTTCTCGCCGTTGGAGAAGGTGTTGCCCTGCTTCAGCTTGATCGTCAGGCTCGAGGCGTCGTCGACCTTGATCGACTCGGCCATGTCGTTGACGAGCTTGCCCTTGGCGTCGTAATAGGCAAGGCCCGCGAACAGGGAGTCGAGGATCTTGCCGCCGCCCACCTCATTGGTGTTGGTCGGGATCAGCGGGTTCTCGGGCTCGCTGCCGCTGACCTTGATGATGGTCTTCGAGTCGCCGCCCTTGGTGGGGGTTGCGTCTCCGCCGCTCTTGCTGGAGCAGCCAGCGAGGGCGAGTGCGCCCGCCGCGAGCAGTCCGATGCCCGCGAGGGCGATCTTGTTGCGCTTCACGTTGTGTCCTCCTGTGGACAGATAACAGCAATCTGCACGCTCTTCGTCGAGCGCGTAGGGATACTCGAGGGTAACCGCCGCACCCCCGATCCGGCGAACCGACTGCGTTAACCGTTACTCACTGGTGACCTGAACGACGAGGCGCCCTGGGAGCGGTTCCCAGGACGCCTCGTCGTTCTTCGGATCGTGCGGATCCTTACAGCGCGAAAGCCTCCACCGGAGGGCAGGCGCACACCAGGTTGCGGTCGCCGTACGCATTGTCGATGCGGCGCACCGGCGGCCAGTACTTACCCGCGATGAGCGCATGCGTCGGATAGGCGGCCTGCTCGCGGGTGTAGGCGTGATCCCACTCCCCCATCAGCAGCGCGGCCGCGGTGTGCGGCGCATGCACGAGCGGGTTGTCGTCGGCCGGCCAGACACCTGCGGCGACCTCGTCGGCTTCGGCCTTGATCTGGATCATGGCCTCGACGAAGCGCTCGAGCTCGCCGAGGTCCTCCGACTCGGTGGGCTCCACCATGAGCGTGCCCGCGACCGGGAACGACATGGTCGGCGCGTGGAAGCCGTAATCGATGAGGCGCTTGGCCACGTCGTCGACCGTGATCCCGGTCGCCTCCTTGAGCGGACGCAGGTCGAGGATGCACTCATGCGCCACCCGGCCCTGCTCCCCCGAGTACAGCACCGGGTAGTGCGCGGCCAGGCGTGCGGCGACGTAGTTCGCCGCGAGCACGGCGGCCGCGGTCGCATCCCGCAAGCCGTCGGCGCCCATCATCCGCACGTACGCCCACGAGATCGGCAGCACGCCGGCGGATCCGTAGGGCGCCGCGGAGACCGGGCCGCCCTCGAACACGTAGCCGCCCGCGTGCGCGGCGCGCTGCGCCTGCGGGTGTCCGGGCAGGTACGGCGCGAGGTGCGCCTTCGCCGCCACGGGGCCCACGCCGGGGCCGCCGCCGCCGTGCGGGATCGCGAACGTCTTGTGCAGGTTGAGGTGCGAGACGTCGCCCCCCAGGTCGCCGAACCGGGAGTAGCCGAGGAGCGCGTTCAGGTTCGCGCCGTCGATGTACACCTGGCCGCCGGCCGCGTGCACCGCCGCCGTGATGTCGAGCACGTCGTGCTCGTACACGCCGTGCGTGGACGGGTAGGTGATCATGAGCGCCGCGATCTCGTCGGCGTGCTGGGCGATCTTCGCCCGCAGGTCGTCGAGGTCGACATTGCCCAGCTCATCGGTCGCGACCACGACCACCTTCATGCCCGCCAGCACCGCGGACGCGGCGTTGGTGCCGTGCGCGGACGACGGGATCAGGCACACCGTGCGGTGGTCGTCTCCGTTGGCGAGGTGGTAGCCGCGGATCGCGAGCAGGCCCGCGAGCTCGCCCTGGGATCCGGCATTCGGCTGCAGGGACACCGCGTCGTAGCCGGTGACGTCCGCGAGCCATGCCTCGAGCTGGTCGATCAACTCGAGCGAGCCCTGCACGTCCGCCTCGGGGGCGAACGGGTGCAGCTGCGCGAACTCGGGCCAGGTGATGGCCGCCATCTCGGTCGCCGCGTTGAGCTTCATCGTGCAGGATCCGAGCGGGATCATGCCCCGGTCCAGGGCGTAGTCGCGGTCGGCGAGGCTCTTCAGGTACCGCATCATGGCGGTCTCCGAGCGGTGCGCGTGGAACACCGGGTGCGTGAGGTACTCGTCCTGACGGGCGAGTGCAGCCGGCACGCTGGTGACCGGGATGTAGGCGAACGAACCCTCTCCCGCACCGAAGACCGTGGCCACGGCGAGGATGTCCTCGTAGGTCGTGGTCTCGTCGGCGGCGATGCTCACGGTGTCGGCGTCGACGGGGTTCAACAGGATCCCTGCGGCGTGGGCGTCGGCGACGATCGCATCGGCCCGACCGGGAACGCGCACCGTGATGGTGTCGAAGTAGTCGGCATGCACCACTTCGGCGCCCGCCTTCTCCAGCTGCGTGGCGAGGAAGCGGGCCTTGGAAGCCACGCCCGTGGCGATCTCCTTGAGGCCCTCCGGCCCGTGGTAGACCGCGTACATGGCCGCCATGACGGCCAGCAGCACCTGTGCGGTGCAGATGTTCGACGTGGCCTTCTCACGGCGGATGTGCTGCTCGCGCGTCTGCAGGGCCAGGCGATAGGCCGGGTGGCCGTCCGCGTCCTGCGAGACGCCGACCAGGCGCCCGGGCAGCTGCCGCTCCAGACCGGACCGCACCGCCATGTAGCCGGCGTGCGGGCCGCCGAAGCCCATCGGCACGCCGAAGCGCTGCGTCGTGCCCACCGTGACGTCCGCGCCGAGCGAACCCGGCGAGGCGATCAGGGTGAGCGCGAGCAGGTCGGCCCCGACGACGGCGAGGCCGCCGGCGAGGTGCGCCGCATCGATGACGGCGGAAGGATCCCAGATCCGTCCCGAGGCGCCCGGATACTGCACGAACACGCCGAACAGCTCCTCGGGCAGGGTCTCCCCGCCGGCGAGGTCGCGCTCGACGAGCTCGATCCCGAGCGCCGCTGCGCGCGTGGCCAGCAGAGCCTTGGTCTGCGGCAGGGCGTCGGCGTCGACCACGAACCAGGGCGAGGGCGACTTGGATCCGCGCCGCGCGAGCAGCATGCCCTCGGCGACGGCCGAGGACTCGTCGAGCATCGACGCGTTCGCCGTGTCCAGGCCGGTGAGGTCCGAGACCATGGTCTGGAAGTTGATCAGCGCCTCGAGGCGGCCCTGCGAGATCTCCGGCTGGTACGGCGTGTAGGCCGTGTACCAGGACGGATTCTCCAGCACGTTGCGCTGGATCACGCTCGGAGTGAGGGTGCCGTAGTAGCCGAGGCCGATCATGGGACGGTTCACCGTGTTGCGGTTCGCCATCGAGCGCAGCTCGGCGAGGGCCTCCGCCTCACTCGCGGCGGCCGGCAGCAGGCTGACGCGGTCGGCGGCCGAGCGGATCGAGGCCGGGACGGCCTCGCGCATGAGCGCGTCGACGGGACGCTCGTCGGCGCCGTAGGAGATGCCGATCGCGTCGAGCATCGCCCGCTGGGCGTCGGCCGTGGTGCCGATGTGGCGGTCGAGGAACGCGGTCACTCTCAGCCCTCCGTGTGCGCGACGTAGGCGTCGCGGTCGAGAAGACCGTCGACGGCGCCCGCAGCGATGGACACCTTGATCAGCCAGCCGCCGTCGAAGGGCGCGGAGTTGACCAGCGACGGGTCGTCGACCACGGCGTCGTTGATCTCGACGACCGTGCCGTCGACCGGCGCGTACAGCTCGGAGACCGACTTGGTCGACTCGGCCTCGCCGAAGACGTCGCCGCGGCTGAAGGACGTGCCGACGGCGGGCAGCTCGACGAAGACGATGTCACCGAGGGCGTCCGCGGCGAAGTCGGTGATCCCGATGGTCGCGGAATCGCCGTCGACGGCGACCCACTCGTGCTCTTCGCTGTAGCGCAGGGTGTTGAGATCGGTCATTTCTTCCTCCGGTAGAAAGGCAGGGCGGTGACGGTCGCGGGGATCTTGGTGCCGCGGACGTCGAGGAACAGGGGGACGGCGCCGTCGGCGACGGCGGGGTCGACGAAGGCCATCGCGACCGGGTGGCCGAGAGTCGGGCTGAGCGCACCGCTGGTGATCTCGCCGATCACCGCGCCGTCCTCGGTCACGACCGCGTACCCGGCGCGGCCGGCCCGGCGGCCCTCGGCGGCGAGGCCGATGAGCACGCGCGCGCCCTCGGCGGGCGTGACGGCGCCCTTGCCGACGAAGTCGTCCTTGTCCTCCACGACCACGCGACCCAGGCCCGACTGGGCGGGCTTGGTCTCGCGGTTCAGCTCGTGGCCGTACAGCGGCATGCCCGCCTCCAGGCGCAGCGTGTCACGCGCGGCGAGACCGGCGGGCACCAGGCCGCGGTCGGCGCCCGCGGCGAGCGCGGCGTCCCACAGCGCGGCGGCGTCGGAGGCTTCGACGAGCAGCTCGAAGCCGTCCTCGCCGGTGTAGCCGGTGCGCGCCAGCAGCAGCGGCTTGCCGTTGTAGGTCGCGGAGGCCCAGGCGTAGTACTTCTGCTCCGCCCACGGGATCGAGACATCGTGGATGCCGTCGATCGCGGCGACGATCGCCTCGGCGTTCGGGCCCTGCACGGCGATGAGGGCGTAGGAGTCGGAGACGTCCTCAACAACGACCTCACGACCCGCGGTGCGCGCCAGCAGCGCCTCGCGCACGGCGTCGCGGTTGCCGGCGTTGCTGATGATGAGGAAGTCGTCATCGCCGAGTCGGTAGACGATCACGTCGTCGATGATGCCGCCGTCCTCGGCGAGCAGCAGCGAGTACTTCGCCTTGCCGACGGCGAGGGCGGAGAGCCGGCCGGCGAGCGCGTAGTCGAGATACGCGGCCGCGCCGGAGCCGACGATCGTGAACTCGGCCATGTGCGAGATGTCGAAGATGCCCGCGCTCTCGCGCACCGCGTGGTGCTCGGCGAGGTCGGACGTGTAGCGGACGGGCATCTGCCAGCCGCCGAAGTCGGTGAACGATGCCCCGAGCGCCTCGTGGCGCTCCCGAAGGGGGGTGTAGCGGGCGTCTGTCATGGAGCTCTCCCGTGCGGATCGGTGAGGATCCGCACGGCGCACGGATCCGAGAACTCCCCCTCTGTCATGAGCCTGAGAGTTTCGCCCGCGCCTTCGAGAGGCGACAGAGCTTTCACCGTCGGCGGATCCCGAGCGAGAGGTGGAGATCCGCGGGGATCCAGTCACCAGGGTTTCGGCTCAGGCGCCTTCAGCGTCTTCGCTCAACCCGATTTCTCGTTTCACTCGAAATCGCTTTTCAGAGCGGCCGGGTCTGCGCGGTGCGGTTACCTGAGAGATTGGCGGGGAGGCTTGCTCCTTCGGTGTCCGGCTGCGATCACCGGACTCTCCCGCGCGGACCATGCGGCCACGTGTTCAGTTTTCCTGCGCCATCCTACCGTGCGGGATGCCCGTCGCGCCGCCGGTTTCCCGGGCGGGCGCGGCGGGAAGACGAGCGTCACCAGGACGACCGAGATGATCATCAGGAGGAACCAGCTGGACACCTTCGACAGGGAGACCGGCTGCCAGCCCCCGACCTGGTCGGGATAGAGCCAGGCCCCGCTCGCGGTGCCGATGTTCTCGGCCAGCCAGATGAACAGCGCGACGCCGGCGAACGGCAGCAGCAGTGGGATCCGGAGGGTGCGCCGCCAGACGCGTGCATGCATCACGGTCGGCAGCCAGAGGACGACGACGAGCGCCGTGAGCGCCCAGCGCGCATCCCAGATCCAGTGGTGCGTGAAGAAGTTCGCGTAGATCAGCACCGCCAGCACCACGGTGGCCCAGCGCGGCGGGTAGCGCACGAAGGCGAGGTCGAACAAGCGGTGCACGCGCACCATGTACGAGCCGACCGCCGCATACATGAAGCCGCTGAACAGCGGGACGGCGCCGATCCTCAGAAAGCCGTCGGCCTCGTACGCCCAGGAGCCGACGTCGGTCTTGAACAGCTCCATCGCGGTTCCCGTCACGTGGAACAGCATGATCACCCAGAGTTCCCGCCCCGACTCCAGGCGCGTGGCGAGCATCGCCACCTGGATCAGCACCGCGATGAGGGTCAGCAGGTCGTTGCGGGTGAGGGCGAGGTCGGACGGGTACAGCGTGCGCACGAGCACGATCGCCACGAGGAGGGCCGCGCCGAACACGCACGCCCACCCCTGCTTGGCGAGGAACACGGACGCCTCGACGAGGAAGCCGCGCACGCCGGTCGAGGGGGCGCCCGCGAGGATCCGGCGAGCGCGGGCATCGATCCGCGCCTCGAGACGCGTCGGCTGCTGCATGTCCCGACGCTATCCGCCGCGGCGGGCGCGCGGCTGAGAGGTCGCCGTAATGATCGCGAGTTCTGGTCACGGCGACTATAAGATGATCCACGGAGGTTAGAGTCAGCATGACCAGAAGCGAGCACGAGGACGGGATCCGCGTCGCGGTGTCGACCGTGATCCTGACGCTGCGCCGCGACGGCGGCGAGGCGCCGCGGCTCGCGCTGCCGCTCGTCAGGCGCACGCGCGATCCGCATGCGGGCGCCTGGGCGCTTCCCGGCGGATGGCTCGACGACACGGAGAGCCTGGCCGCCGCGGCGGCCCGCACGCTCGCCGAGACGACGGGGCTCACCCCCAGCTACCTCGAGCAGCTCTACGCGTTCGGCGCGGTGGACCGCTCCCCGAGCCGGGTGATCTCCGTCGTGTACTGGGCGCTCGTGCGCGAGGAGGAGTCCGTCGGCGCGGTCGGATCAGATCCGGAGAACGTCGACTGGTTCGACGCCGCCGACCTGCCGGAGCTCGCCTTCGACCACGGCCGCATCATCGAGTACGCACTGTGGCGGCTGCGCAACAAGGCCGGTTACAGCCGTGTGGCACAGGGCTTCCTCCCTCCGGAGTTCACCCTGGCCGACCTGCGCGAGGCGTACGAGACCATCCTGGGTCGCCGGCTGGATCCCGCGAATTTCCGGCGTCAGGTCGACGCGACGCGGACCCTGATCCCCACCAACGCGTTCCGCACGGGCAGCCATCGGCCCGCCCGGCTGTACCGCGATGCCACCGATGTCGAGCTCGCCGACCGCGGCCCGCTCGCCCCCGAAGAGACGAGAACCTCATGAGCACCACCTCTCTGCACTCTCCGATCGATCCGTCCGTCGACCATGCGCTGCGCCTGATCGTCACCGGCGCCTCCTCGGAATCGACCTGCACCACGGATCTCGCCGCGGGGCCCTGGAACTTCGACACGATCCCGGGGTACGGTCCCGGATCGTCCATGGGCGACGTGATCCCGACCGGCGCGCCGCGCCAGGGCGAGCTCCCGGCCGCCTATCGCGAGGCCGGCGAGGACGAGCTGCACGAGCGGATCCGTGCGGCGAAGGCCACCCTCGGCGAGCGCGTCGTGGTGCTCGGGCACTTCTATCAGCGCGAGGAGGTCGTGCAGCACGCGGACCATGTCGGCGACTCGTTCCAGCTCGCGGGCTTCGCGAAGCAGCACCCGGACGCCGAGGCGATCGTGTTCTGCGGCGTGCATTTCATGGCGGAGACCGCCGATCTGCTCTCCGGACCGGATCAGGCCGTGATCCTGCCGAACCTCGCCGCCGGATGCTCCATGGCGGACATGGCCGACATCGACCAGGTCGAGGACTGCTGGGAGCAGCTCGCCGACGTGCTCGGTCCGCTGGACCAGCCCGACGCCGACGGACTCGTGCCGGTGATCCCCGTCACCTACATGAACTCCTCCGCCGCGATCAAGGGCTTCGTGGGACGTCACGGCGGCATCGTGTGCACCTCGTCGAACGCCCGCACCGTGCTGGAGTGGGCGTTCGCTCGGGGTCGGCGGGTGCTGTTCTTCCCGGACCAGCACCTGGGCCGCAACACGGCGAAGGCGATGGGCGTGCCGCTGGAGCAGATGCCGATGTGGAATCCACGCCGTCCTCTCGGCGGATCCTCCTCGGTCGAGCTGCAGGACTCCCGCGTCATCCTCTGGCACGGGTTCTGCTCGGTCCACCGCCGTTTCACCGTCGCCCAGATCGAGCAGGCTCGCGCCGAGCACCCTGGCGTGCGCGTGATCGTGCACCCGGAGTGCCCGATGGAGGTCGTGGACGCCGCCGATGAGGCCGGCTCCACCGACTACATCCGCAAGGCCATCGACGCGGCGACCGAGCCCACGACTTTCGCGATCGGCACCGAGATCAACCTGGTCCGCCGGCTCGCGGCGCAGTATCCGCAGCACGAGATCTTCTGCCTGGATCCGGTGGTCTGCCCCTGTTCCACGATGTACCGGATCCACCCCGGCTACCTCGCCTGGGTGCTCGAGGAGCTCGTCGCGGGGCGCACGCCGAACCGGATCACGGTGACGGCGGACGTGGCGGACCCGGCACGGGTCGCACTCGAGCGCATGCTGGCGGCCCGCCCTCCGGTCGCGGTGGCCTGATGCCCGCGCCCGGCGAGCGCCGCGCCCCCGGGGCGCAGCACGTGCTCGTGATCGGCGGCGGGATCGCCGGTCTCACCGCCGCGCTGCATGCGCACGAGGCCGGCCACCGTGTCGAGGTCGTCGTGAAGGACGCCCTCGGCGACGGCGCGACCGCGCTCGCCCAGGGCGGGATCGCCGGGGTGTACGGCACGGATGCCGTTGGCGTGGCCGACTCTCCCGCCGCGCACGCCGCGGACACGCTCACCGCAGGAGCGGGGCTCTCCGACCCCGCTGTGGTGGACGTGCTCGTCGGCGAAGCGCCCGCGCGGATCGCAGAACTGGTCGCCCGCGGAGTGCCGTTCGACCTGGATCCCCAGGGGCGGCTGCTGCGCGGGCTCGAGGCGGCCCACTCCGCGGCACGGATCGCACACGCGGGCGGCGACGCCACGGGGGCGGCCATCTCCGCTGCCCTCGTCCGCGCCGTGCGGGAGGCGGGGATCACCGTCCGCGAGCACGCGATGCTGGTCGATCTGATCGTCTCCGGCGGAGTGGTGCGCGGGGCCGGGCTGCTCATCGCGGGGCGGATCGTCGAGCTCGCAGCGGACGCCGTGATCCTCGCGACCGGCGGCGCGGGCCGGCTGTTCCAGCACACCACGGCCCCCGCCGTCTGCACCGGCGATGGGATCGCCGCGGCGCGGCGAGCGGGTGCTGCGGTCGAGGATCTGGAGTTCGTGCAGTTCCACCCCACGATCCTGGCTGCACCCGGGCCGGCGTTCCTGATCTCCGAGGCGGTGCGCGGGGAGGGCGCAACCCTCATCGACGACGAGGGACGGCGCTTCGCCTTCGACGCGCATCCCGACGGCGAGCTCGCGCCGCGCGATGTCGTGACGCGCGCGGTCGTGCGCCGCGCGCGGGAGCAGGGCGGCCCTGTGCGTCTGGACGCCACGGGGATCTGCCGTCGCGAGGGCTGGAGCGCGGAGCACCTCGCGCGCCGGTTCCCCACGATCGACCGGGTCACGCGGGAGCGCGGCTTCGACTGGGCCCGCGAGCCCCTCCCGGTCACTCCGGCCGCACATTATCTGATGGGCGGGGTGGTCACCGACGCCGACGGCCGTACCACGCTGCCCGGCCTCTACGCGGTCGGAGAGACCGCGCGCACCGGCGTGCACGGTGCGAACCGGCTCGCCTCGAACTCCCTGCTCGAGGGCGCGGTGTTCGGCGCACGGGCAGCGTGCGCGCTGGACACCCCGTGGGTCCGCGCATCGAGCAAGGGCATCGAAGGACACCCCGACGAAACGCCGTTCGTGACGCGCGATGGCTCGTCTCGGTCCGCGGTTCCCGAACGCCCGTTCGGGGATCCGTTCTCCCGGCCCGCGCTGCAGGAGCTCATGTGGGATCTGGTCGGCCCGCTGCGCACCCGCGAAGGTCTGGAAGAGGCTCTGGCGACGGTCCGCTCCTGGCGCCCGCCGGAGGGCCTCACCCGAACGGCCGTGGAGGACCGCAACCTGCTCCAGGTCGCCGAGGCCATGATCGCCGCCGCGCTCGCCCGCCCGGTCTCGATCGGCGCCCACCATCTCGAACCGTCGCCCGCCCTGATCGGAGTCTGATGCTCACCCCCGCCCTCCTCACCCGCGTCGTCGGAGCAGCCCTCGAAGAGGACGCCCCCTGGGGCGACCTCACGAGCACCGCGCTGCTGCCCGCCGCCGCCACCGCGACAGCGGACCTCGTCGCGCGCGAGCCCGGAGTGCTGGCCGGCGGCGACGTGTTCGCGGCCGCCTTCACACTCACGGATCCGGAGACGGTCGTGGATCTGCACCTCGCGGACGGCGACGCCTTCGCCGCCGGAGACGTGCTCGCGACCGTGACCGGATCCGCCCGCAGCCTGCTGACGGCGGAGCGGGTGGCGCTGAACTTCACGCAGCGCCTGAGCGGCATCGCGACCCTCACAGCCGCCTACGTCACCGCCGTCGAGGGCGCCGTGCCCGACGGCAAGCAGGTGCGCATCGCCGACACCCGCAAGACCACCCCCGGGCTGCGTGCGTTCGAACGACACGCCGTCGTCGCGGGCGGCGGACGCAACCACCGCTTCTCGCTGTCGGACGCGGTGATGGCCAAGGACAACCACCTCGCCGTGCTGACCCGGGGCGGTCGCGACGTCGCGACCGCGCTGCGCGAGGCGATCGCGACGCTGCCGCACACCACGCACGTCGTCGTCGAGGTGGATCGGCTCGACCAGATCTCCGCGGTGCTCGACGGCGGCGCCCACACCGTGCTGCTGGACAACTTCTCCCTCGAGGATCTGCGCGCGGGAGTCGCGCTGATCGGCGGTCGGGCGACCGCGGAGGCCTCGGGCGGCGTGAACCTCGACACGGTGCGCGCGATCGCCGGGACCGGAGTCGACGTGATCTCGGTGGGCGCCCTGACCCACTCCGCGCGGGCACTGGACCTCGGGCTCGACGTGCGGATCGACTGACCATGTCCGTCCCGCTCTACCTCGACCACGCGGCGACCTCGCCGATCCGACCCGAGGTGCTCGAGGCGATGGCCCCGTTCCTCACCCGCGCGTTCGGCAACCCGTCCAGCCATCACACCGTGGGCGAGGCGGCGAGCGCGGCGCTCGAGGACGCCCGCGCGCGGGTGGCCCGCGTGCTGGGGATGCGTTCCGGCGATGTCGTCTTCACTGCCGGCGGCACCGAGGCGAACAACCTCGCGGTCAAGGGCATCGTGCTGGCCGCACTCGCCCGGGGCGGGCGCCACGTGATCACGACACCCATCGAGCACGAATCGATCCTGGAGTCGGTCCGTTATCTCGAGCGGTTCCACGGCGTGGCCGCGACCCTGGTCCCGGTCGATGCGGCAGGACGGGTGGATCCGGACGCGGTCGCTGCGGCGATCCGCGACGACACCGCGCTGATCGCCGTCGGGCATGCGAACAATGAGATCGGCACGATCCAGGATGTCGCGGGGATCGCCGCGGCCGCCGCCGCGCAGGGCGTGCCGGTGCACCTGGACGCGGTGCAGTCCGCGGGATGGCTGGCACTGTCGGGCCTCGGCGCCGACGCGATCGCGATCGCCGGGCACAAGCTCGGCGCCCCCAAGGGCATCGGTGCGCTCGCCGTGCGCGGCCGGGTGCCGATCGAGCCCCTCTTGCACGGCGGCGGGCAGGAGCGCGGCCGCCGCTCCGGCACCGAGAACGTGGCGGGCGCGGTCGGTCTCGCCACCGCGCTCGAGCGGGCCGAGGGCGAGCGCGCCGAGGCCTCTGCGCGCGTCGGGGCGCAGTCCGCCCGGCTCATCGCCGGGGTCCTCGCGGCGGTCCCCTCGGCGCGCGTGACGGGCGATCCGGTGCACCGGCTGCCCGGCACGGCGAGTTTCACGTTCGCCGAGGTCTCCGGCGAGGCGGTGCTGCTCGAATTGGAGCGGCGCGGCGTGGTCTCCTCGAGCGGATCGGCCTGCGCGGCCGGCAGCGACGAGCCCTCGCACGTGCTTCTGGCTTGCGGCATCGACCCCGCCGTCGCGCAGACCGCGGTGCGCTTCACGCTCGGCCACGGCGGCCTTCCCGGCGACGGCCCGGAACAGCTCGCGGCGCTCGTCGCCGACGCCGTGTCCGCTGTGCGCTCCTAGACTGGCGGAGTGCCCGCCCCGCTCGTGACCGTGATCGTCCCCGGTCGCGACATCGCCGCCTTCGCTCCTGCCGCCCTCGACTCGCTGCGCGCGCAGACGGAGACCTCTTGGCGGGCGATCCTCGTCGATGACGGATCGCGCGACGACACCGGCCGGATCTTCGACGCCGCAGCAGACGCGGATCCGCGCTTCACCGTCCTGCGGCACACGGAGGCGCGCGGGCTCGGCGGCGCCCGCAACGCCGCGCTCGAACTCGTCGACACCGAGTACCTCGGCTTCCTCGACGGCGACGACGAGCTGACGCCGACCGCGCTCGAGCGGATGACCGGCACCCTCGCCGCGTCTGGGAGCGACTTCGTGGCGGGCGCGTACGTGCGCTCCCGCTGGGACGGGCAGACATACGCGCCGGGCCGTGTGCAGCCGTGGGTCGCGGCGGCGACGGATCCGGAACGCCTCGGCACCACGATCTTCGAGCACCCTGCCGCGTCGGCGAACATCGTGGCCTGGTCGAAGCTGAGCCGCACCGCGTTCTGGCAGGATCTCCGCTTCCCGGAGGGCGTCGCCTACGAGGACCAGATCGTGGCCCAGCGCATGTACACGGCCGCGCGCGCCTTCGATGTCATCCCCGACGTGGTGGTGCGATGGCGGCTGCGGGAGGACGGATCCTCCATCACGCAGGGCAAGCACCGCCTCCGCGTGCTCCGCGACTATCTCGCCGCGTTGCGCGGGGGCATCGACGTGCTGCATCGGGCGGGCGCGCAGGCCGCCGTTGTCGCTAGGCTCGACCTCATCCTCGCGATGGACCTGCCGCCGCTCCAGGAGATCGCCGGCAGCCACACCGACTCCGCGTATCCCGCGACGGTGCGAGCGTTCGTGCAAGACCTCGAGGCACTCCCCGAGTTCGCCGACGCCCGCGTGGACCCCACTCTCGCCGCCGCGCTGCGCTGGTAGCCGCGGCCATTGCCCGGACGGCCGATGCGCCCGTGCGCGTCGCTCCGCCCAGAATCAGGACCGTCATGAACGCCTATCTCTCCGACCTGTTCTCCCTCGAGGGTCGCACCGCCGTGGTCACCGGCGGCAGCTCCGGCATCGGGCGCGGCATCGCGACCGCGCTCGCCCGTGCCGGTGCCGCCACCGTGATCGTCGCCCGCGGCGCCGACCGGATCGACGAGACGGTGCGCGAGCTCACCGATGCCGGCTGCCGCGCCGCGGGCGTCGTGGGCGACCTCAGCACGCGCGACGGGATCCTCGCCGTGGCGGACGCCGCGGCACGTCCGTTCGGCGAGCCCGACATCCTCGTGAACTCCGCCGGCATCAATATCCGGCCTGCCTTCGCCGACATCACCGAGGCCGACTGGGACGCCACGATGACCGTGAACGCGCTCGCCCCGTTCCTGCTCGGTCAGCGCTACGGCGTGGGCATGGCCGAGCGAGGCTACGGCCGACTCATCCACATCAGCTCGCAGCAGGCGCACCGCGCCTTCGTCGGCAGCGGCATCTACGGCGTGTCGAAGGGTGCCGTCGAGTCGCTGATGCGCTCCGAAGCGGAGGCCTGGGGCGGGACCGGCGTCACCAGCAACACCCTCGTGCCGGGTTTCGTGCTGACGCCGCTCAACGCCCGCCTCCAGGAGGATCCGGTGCAGATCACGGCGCTCGCCGCCCGCACCATGATCGGCCGTAACGGGCTGCCGTCCGACTTCGCCGGCGCCGCCGTGTTCCTCTCGGGCGCCGGATCGTCGTACGTCACGGGTCACTCGCTCTTCGTGGACGGCGGGCTGAGCGTGCACTGAGGCCGGCGCTGTGTGCTGAACTCAGTCGATCCGGCCTGTGTTCGGGCGCCGGCGCGTCTCAGCGCACGATTCGACTGAGTTCAGCACGCCCCGAGGCTGTCACCCCGCGGCATCGCGGGTCAGGCCGAGCGCACGTCGTCATCGATCCTCGCTGCGGCCACCTGCTGCGCGGCGAGGTCGGCGTACAGTCCCCCCTGGGCGAGCAGCTCGGAGTGGGTGCCCGACTCGACGATCCGCCCCTCCTGCACGACGTGGATGACGTCCGCGCCGATCACCGTGGACAGCCGGTGCGCGATCGTGAGCGTGGTGCGGCCCTTGGCCGCCTCGTCCAGCGCCTCCTGTACGACGCGCTCCGACACCGTGTCGAGCGCGGACGTCGCCTCGTCCAGCAGCAGCACCGGCGGATCCTTGAGCAGCACCCGCGCGATCGCGATGCGCTGCTTCTCGCCGCCCGACAGCCGGTAGCCGCGCTCTCCGACCACGGTGTCGTAGCCGTCTTCGAAGCCGACGATCACGTGGTGGATGTTGGCGGCGGTGCACGCCGCCACGAGCTCCTCATCGGTCGCATCGGGCTTCGCATAGACGAGGTTCTCGCGGATCGTCGCATGGAACAGATACGTCTCCTGCGACACGATCCCGATCTCGTCGATGATCGACGACTGGGTGAGGTCACGCACATCGGCGCCGTCGAAGAGGATCGCTCCCTCCGATGCCTCGTAGAGCCGGGGAGCGAGATAGAGGATCGTCGTCTTGCCGGCCCCCGAGGGGCCGACGAAGGCGACGTGCTGCCCCGGGTCGGCGGTGAACGAGATCCCCTGCAGGGTGTCGCGCGCGGCGGACGACGCGTCCGGGTAGCGGAACCGAACATCGCGGAACTCGAGGCGCCCGCGGGGGCCGGGCGCCTCGGAGGCGGACTTCGCGTCCGGCGCGTCCTGGATCTGCGGCACCAGGTCGAGGTACTCGAAGATGCGCGCGAACAGGGCCTGCGAGGTCTGCACGTCCAGCGCGACGCGCATGAGCCCGATCAGCGGCATCAGCAGTCGCGCCTGCACGGTCGTGAAGGCCACTATGGCGCCGGCGGTGATGGATCCTGTCCCTCCGGCGACGAGGAGCCCCGCCACGAGGTAGATGATCGCCGGGACACTGGACATCAGCACCATCACGACCGCGAAGAAGCCCTGCCCGCTCATCGCCTGGCGCACCTGCAACCGGATCTGCGTGCGGTTCTGCGCCTGGTAGCGGGCCGACTCGGAACGCTGCCGGTTGAAGGACTTGGACAGCAGGATGCCGGACACGCTCAACGTCTCCTGCGTGATCGCGGTGAGCTCGCTCAGCGACTCCTGCGTCTCGCCGGCGATCCGCGCGCGCACCTGACCGACGCGGCGCTGCACGAGCACCAGGATCGGCATCACGCACACCGCGATGATGGTCAGCCGCCAGTCCAGCAGGATCATCGCCACCAGCGAGGCGATCACCGTGACCGTGTTTCCGAGGATGCTCGTGACCGTGCTCGTGAGCACTCCGGCGACACCGCCGACGTCGTTCTGCAGCCGGGACTGGATCACCCCGGTCTTGGTGCGGGTGAAGAACGCCAGCTCCATCGCCTGCAGGTGCTCGAACAGACGCACCCGCAGGTCGCCCGTCACGCTGTTGCCGACGGTCGAGGTGAGCCAGGTCTGCACGACGCCGAGACCGGCCGACAGCAGGTAGAGCGCGACCATGCCGACCACCAGCTCCACGAGCAGCGCGATGCGCGGTCCTCCGCCGCCCGCCGGGAACAGCGCGTCGTCGAAGACGAGCTTCACCAGCAGCGGCGGGATGACGCCGAGCGCGGCCGAGATGATCACCAGGAGGCCCGTGACGAGGATCCGTCCGCGATAGGGGCGGAACAGCGCGACCACCCGGCGGCCGAGATTCGCGATCTTCGGCGCCTCGGCGTTCTGCCGGCGCTGCGACGCCTCGTCCACGGGGCGCATTCCGCCCCGGGCTCCGCCACCTCTGGCCATCATGCTCATCCGCTCACCCCTGCCCGCCGCTGGTCACCTGCACCTTCGGCACCTCGCAAGCGTAGATCCCCGTGCCGAGCATGGGACGCCGCCGTCGAGAACGTCCGCTCAGGGCGCAACGCTGCTGAGAGCAGCGCCGACGGCCGGCGGGGAATGAAATGTCCGACCCTGTGGTTACGCTGAATGTCGCTGGCATCTCTGTACAGCTCATCCCCCCCTTTTTCGCCCCCGCCGAGTCGGAGGAAACATATGTCCGCCATCGAAACCGGATCCGTGCCGACCAGCGCGAGATCCTCTCTCATCCCCCGCCGTGACATGGCGGTCATCTGGGTGCTCCTGGCCGCCGCCTTCGTCGCGATCCTCAACGAGACGACGATGAGCATGGCGATCCCGCACCTCATCGACGATCTGAGCATCACCCCGCTCGCGGCGCAGTGGGTGACAAGCGCGTTCATGCTGACCATGGCCGTCGTGATCCCGACGACCGGCTTCCTGCTGCAGCGCTTCACGACGCGGCAGATGTTCCTCGGCGCGCTCACCCTGTTCTCCGCGGGAACGCTGATCGCCGCGCTCGCGCCCGGCTTCACCGTGCTGCTCATCGCACGCGTCGTGCAGGCGTCGGGCACAGCGATCATGATGCCGCTGCTCATGACGACGCTCATGAACCTGGTTCCCGCGGAGAGCCGCGGCCGGATGATGGGGCGCGTCAGCATCGTCATCTCGCTCGCGCCGGCGATCGGTCCCACGCTGTCGGGCTTCCTGCTCGACCACTTCAGTTGGCGCGCGATCTTCGTCGTCGTGCTGCCGATCGCCCTGGTCGCCATGTTCATCGGCTGGCGCTGGCTGACGAACGTCGGCGAGCGCACCGACGCACCGTTGGACGTGCTGTCCATCGTGCTGAGCGCCTTCGGCTTCGGCGGGCTGGTCTTCGGCCTCAGCCAGATCGGAGCCCTCGCGGGCGGTGGCGGATCCTCCGCTCCCCTGGTGATCGCGCTGGTCGTCGGCGTGGTGGGGCTGGTGGCGTTCCTCTGGCGGCAGGTGATCCTGCAGCGCAAGGACGACGCCCTGCTGGATCTGCGGGTGTTCGCCTCGCGCGACTTCAGCCTGTCGATGGTGCAGATGTTCCTGCTGTCGCTGGCCTTCTTCGGCACGCTCACGGTGATCCCGCTGTTCCTGCAGAAGGCGCTCGGCCTGGAGACCACCGAGGCGGGGCTGGTGCTCCTGCCCGGTGCCCTCGCGATGGGGCTGCTCGGCCCCGTGATCGGGCGGATCTACGACGCCCGCGGCACGAAGATCCTGCTGATCCCGGGCTCGATCCTCACCGCTGCCACGCTGTGGTTCTACACGACGCTCGCCACGAACACCTCGGTGTGGATCGTGCTGGTCGCGCAGACGCTGCTGTCGATCGGACTCGCGCTCTCGTTCACGCCGCTGTTCACGGCGTCGCTGGCTTCGCTGACGCCGAAGTTCTACTCATACGGCAGCGCGGTCATCGGCACTGTGCAGCAGGTCGCGGGTGYGACCGGCATCGCCGTGATGATCGCGGTGTTCACGCTCATCGTGAACGCGAACGGCGGCACCGAGGTGCCCGCCGCGGTCGCGGCGGGCTCGCGCAGCACGTTCGTGATCGGCGCGGTCATCGCGACGGTGACGATCCTGGGCGCGTTCATCATCCGCAAGCCCGCGGACCAGCCGCACGAGGTGGGCTCCCCAGAGGGCAGCGCCCCGGCGATGCACTGAGCGCCCCTCTCACTTTCGAGTCGTCCCCCTGAGCACGGTCTATAGGTTGATCACTCGGGCGCAATTGCGTGCCATCGGGATCGACAACGACGCCGTACGGCATCGGATCACGACCGACCGGTGGGTCGCCCGCTCGGCCGTCGTCATCGGTACCACCACGGGTGAACTCACCCGGAACCAGCTGATGCGGCTCGGAGTGCTGCACGCGGGCGGGCCTGCGATCATCGGTGATCTCAGCGCCGCCGAAGTGGCCGGGCTCCGCAACTGGCATCGCGACGAGGTCACCGTGCTGGTGCCGCAGGGCAGCGACCTGGGGCAACCACTCGAAGGGATCCGCTTCGTCGAGACCAGACGTCCCCTGCCGATCATGCGCAACCCGGATCTCGATCTTCCGGTCTGCCGTATCGAACCCGCCATCCTTCATTTCGCCGCGTATCAGCACTCGATGCGCACCGCCGAGGGAGTCGTCGCCGCTGCCGTGCAGCAGCGACTCACGAGCCCGGGGCTGTTGCTCGGTTGGGTCGATCGGATGCGTCCGCTTCGCTGGGCGCAGACGTTCCGCGAGACGCTGAGCGAGATCGAGGACGGCGCTCAGTCACTCGCTGAGCTGGACGTGCTGCGGATGTGTCATCAATACGGCTTGCGCCTGCCGCGGCAGCAGACCAAACGCCAGGACGCCGATGGCCGGATCCGCTTCACAGACTGTGAATGGCTGTTGCCGGACGGGAGAACCCTCGTCTTGGAAGTCGACGGCGCGTTCCACATGGAAGTCGGGCACTGGGAGGACGACCTGGCGCGGCAACGCGCCCTCGCCGCGTCCGACCGTGTTCAGATACGCTGCACATCACGAGAACTCCGTGACTACCCGGAGCGCATCGCCCGTGACTTGCGCATGCTCGGCGTGCCGCGCGTTGCATGAGTCAGTCGTCCCCCTGAGCACGGTCTATCGGTCGTGCTCAGGGGGACGACTCGGAAGTGGAAGTCAGTCCTTCGCGCCGGGCAGACGGCAGACGCCGTCGATGCACAGTCCGGCGTCTCCCGCGTCGAGGCCCGGGAGCAACGACAGCCCGCCCGGAGCGGCTCCCGATGTCGGGCGCGTCGCGTCCGCGGGTGTCTGCTGCGGGGATTCGGCTGCCGTGGTCACCCCCCGATGCTACGCCCGTACCGGAGCATCGGCGCCGTTCTGAGGCATCCACCCATGTCGCCGAACGCATCTCGGGCATAGTCTTCGCTCAGGCGCTGGGGCTCGCCGTCCGCGAGCATGCCGCGCATGGACGCGAAGGAGCTTCCCATGATCATCAGCACTCCCCCGGCCGAGACTGCGGAAGGGCATGCCGCCGACATGTACGCCGAGGACATCGCCGACGCGGGCTTCGTCTTCGCCTACACCCGTGCGATGGCGGTGAATCCCGAGGCGCACGAGGCGTTCATGGCGCTGATCCGTGCGATCGTGCCGTCCATCGGCGTGCGCGTCTATGAGGCGGCGACGCTCGGCGCAGCCCGCGCGATCGGATCCCCGCACTGTCTGCTCGCGCACGGACGCAAGTCCCTGCGCGCGGAGGTCCTCAGCGGCGACAGCCTCGCCGCGTTCGCCCGCGGTGACGACGACGGCTTCTCCGCCGCCGAACAGGCCGTCGTGCGGTACTCGGCCAAGCTCTCCACCGATCCGCGCGGCATGACCGACACCGACACTCAGGCGCTCCGGGACGCCGGCTACGACGACCGCCAGATCGTGGACATCACGTTGGCCGCGGCGGCGCGGAACTACTTCAGCCGCGCCCTGCTCGCCCTCGCCGTGCCGACGGACGAGCTGCCGGGCCTGGATCCGGAGACGGCCGAGGCGCTGCGAGCCGCCGCGCTGTGAGGACGGCCGAGGCGCTGCGAGCCGCTGCACGCTGAGGCCGGTCGCCGCCCGCCGATCGCGTTCCCCCGCTCCCAGGTGAGAAGACCCTCCGAATCGGGCCGAAACGCCGCACAGCGGTTGAGAGCTCGATCCAGAAGGGGAATCGTGGCCCGGACACATGCCGTGACCTCGGCATGTCCGCAACCGGAAGGAGTGCCTCGTGCTCACCTTGACCGACAACGCCACTGCGCTGGTCACCACGCTCGTCCGTCGTCGTACCGAGACGGAGGGTGCGGGACTGCGCATCCACACGGCCGAGACGCCGGGAAAGGCGGGCGAACCCCGCCTCGCCGCCGACGTGGTCGTCTCGCCGGAGCCGGATGATCAGATCCTCGATCTGCCCGGCGCCCCGGTTTTCCTCGAAGGGGAAGCCGCCATCGTCCTGGACGACAAGGTCCTGGACGCGAACGTGAATGAGGAGGGCGCCGTGTCGTTCTCCCTGATGCCGCAGGTCGCCTGACCCGCGGCACCCCGAACGGGCGCATGACCCGGACCTCCCGTCCGGGTCATGCGCCCGTTCCCATTCCGCTGCCTTTCATGCGGAGCAAGGCATGCGCACCCCTCTACCGTGGACGGATGCTCCGTCGCCTCATCGCCCGCGTGTTCTGGACGTTCAGCCGCTGGACGCTCGCTAGCGAACCGGGTCCGACGCGCCCCACCGTGCTGATCGGCGCCCCGCACACCTCGAACTGGGACTTCGTGCTGATGCTCGGCATCGCCTGGCGGCTCGGCGTCGAGGTGCACTGGCTCGGCAAGAAGAGCCTGTTCCGTGGCTGGCGCGGCCCACTCATGCGACGCCTCGGCGGCATCCCGGTGCATCGAGAGGATCCTGCGCGGGTCGTCGGCGAGGTCGTGGCGCAGGTGAACGCCGGCACGGTGTTCGGTCTGGTCGTCACGCCCGACGGCACCCGCGACGGCAACACGTATTGGAAGAGCGGCTTCTACCGCATCGCACGCGAGACCGGCATGCCGGTGACACTCGGGTTCGTCGACCGCACCACGATGACGACCGGGCTCGGGCCCACGTTCGACCTCACCGGCGATATGGCCGCGGACATGGACCGGATTCGCGCCTTCTACGCCGATAAGGCAGGCGTGCGTCCGGAGCGGCGCACGGAGCCCCGGCTACGCGAGGAGCGCCCCAAGATCACCCCAGGCCTGTGACGAGGTTGATGATCGTGCCGAGGATCAGCGCGCCGAACACGTAGGCGATCGTGGTCTGCGCGATCACGATCCGCCGGATGGCATTGCGCGTGACATTGGTGTCGGCGACCTGGTAGGTCATGCCGAGCCCGACCGAGAAGTACGCGAAGTCGGTGTACTCGGGGTCCTCGTTCTGGTTGAAGATGATGCCGGCGGATCCGTCGTAGTAGAGCTTCGCGTACCGCAGCATGTAATCGGCCTGGATCAGCCCCCAGGAGGCGGCGACGCTGAGCACCGCGCTCCCCGCGAGCGCGAACTGGGTCCACCCCTCCGCGTGCCGAGCCTGCAGCACGACGACCAGCACGGCCGCGATGCTGGCGAAACTCCCGACCACCGCGACCACCCGGGCGATGCGTCGACCGGGGTCCTCCTCGGTGGCGTGCGAGCGCGTCTGCTCGGCGTTCATCGGCCACACGACCAGCAGGATCCACACGGTGCTGACGAGAGCCAGCGCGCCCCAGGCCGCGAGAAGGCCCGCGGCGAGGCCGAGGAACGGCGTGACGACGAAGCCGACCGCGACCCCGACAAGGAGCGCGACGGACGAGCGCACGCGCCAACGATGGCGCAGAGGAAGCGGGCTCACCCCGGAATGCTAACCCGCATGTCGCGTCACGTCGTGGAGGGCTCGGGCTGGCAGTGCGGACAGAGTTGAGCGGAGGCACCGGAGAACACGCGATCGATGATCGTCGTGCCGCAGACCGGGCAGGCCTCTCCCCCGCGCCCGTGCACGGCCATCGCGGCGACCTTGGCCTGCTTGAGCTGGCCCGGCGGCAGGCCCCGCCGATCCGCGAGGGAGCCCCGCAGCACGTCGACCGTCGCGTGGAAGAGCCGTTCCCGCTCGGCATCGTCGAGCACTGCGGCGTGCACCGTGGGAGCGATCCGCGCCCGATGCAGGATCTCGTCCGAATACGCGTTGCCGATGCCGGCGAGCGACGTCTGCTCCTGCAGGAGCGCCTTGATCTGCTTGCGCCTGGTGCCGAGGGCGCGCTCGAACACGTCGCGGTCGAAGTCGGCGGCGAGCGGATCCGGTCCGAGCGCCGCGATGCCCGAGACATCAGTCGGGGCATCGACGACCGACGCGGTCACCGCGAGGAAGTCACCCAGGTCGACGACCTGCATCAGCGCACCGTCGTCGAGCGCGATTCGAGCGACCTCGGGCACAGGTTCGTCGCTCCGCGGGGCGTCCGGCGCCTGCCAGCGGATCCAGCCGTTGCGCCCGAACCCGATCATCAGCCAGCCCGCCTCGGTATCGAAGCCGACGTGCTTGCCGAAGCGCTCCAGGCGCCGGATCCGCGCACCGACCAGCGATCCGGGCGGGCGGTCGCGAGTCTTGACGATGCGGAACTCGCCGACATCCAGGTCGGCGATCACACGACCGCGGATCCGCTCGTCGAGGAACTCGACCAGCGCCTGCACCTCCGGAGACTCGGGCATGCGCCCATCCTCGCACCGGGATCGGACATGCGCGCGTGGTGGCGGTCAGGCGAACGCGACCTCGTCGTGCCGCGCCACCGCGAACTCCTGCCCCGGATAGCGCAGCCCGGCGAAGTACATGTTGGTGTGGGCGACGATCTGCTCGCCGGAGATCCGAACGCCCTCGATCGTCGCATCGACGGTGGTGTGCGCGTCGCGCACGAGCGTGACGTCGTAGCCCTCCGCCGCTGCACGCTGGGTCGTGGTGCGTACGCAGAAGTCGGACTGCGCGCCGGCGACGACCAGGCGGGTCGCGCCGTATCCGTCGAGCACGGTCCGCAGTTCGGTCTCCGCGAAGGCGTCGCGGTAGCTCTTGCGCACGACCGCCTCGCCCTCGGCGCGGGCCAGCGGTGCCGCCAGGTCCCAATCCGGCGTCCCCACGCCGATGGGGTCATGGTGCACCCATACCACCGGAACCCCTTCATCGCGCGCCCGGCGCACGAGCGCGTCGGTCCGCATCAGCACCCCGTGCTCGTCGAAGCAGTCGGGCATGACGCCCGCCTGCATGTCGATCACGAGCAGGACGGTGCGATCCGGCGCCTCCGGGAATTCGGGCATGGATTCATCCTCGCACCCGAGACGGACGTCGCTGGCTCACCGTGCGATCGCCTGGCTGAACAACGAGATCCAGACGATGAAGAAGATCGCCTGCCCGCAGATCCCGACGCTGCCGATGATCATCGCCCAGCGTGCGAGACCCGCTCCGCCCTCACCGGTCGCGTTGCCTCTCAGCTGGCGCACGGCGATGATACCCAGCACCAACCCTGCTACAGGGACCACGAACGCGCAGATGAACGAAACAAGGGCGACGGTGTTGGTCTTCGCCGGCACCGCAGCAGGAGCAGTCATGGACAAGAGATATCAGGTCTCCGGATCCGCGTCATGTTCATCCAGGTACGCCGTGCCGAAGAGGTCGCAGCCCAACAGCGCAAGATCATGCTGCAGCGCCGCTGTCATCACGAACCCGCCCTGCGTGCTGTCGGAGAAGCCTCCCCACCAGATCCGGGTCTCGCCGCCGTCGCGGAGGACCGCCAGCGCGTCGGCCAGGGGCAGCAGCAGAGCGACGAGCGACGAGAGACTGGCGAAGCCGGTCCTGTCATCGATGGGCTCGATCTCGCAGCGATACTCCCAGTAGGTCTCCCCGTAGACGAGGTACTCGGGATTCAGCTGCCGCCCAGCAATCCCGGATGGTGTCAGATCACCTCGATCGCCGAAGTCGGTGGGATCGAAGCCGAGAAGGGAAGTGATCTCCGCCACGTTCCTGGTCTCGCTGCGGACTACCAGCGACGCGATGTCGGAGGCGATCATCAGTCCCAGGCCAGGTAGTCCTCGATCGCGAACGCCGTGTCGACCGGATCACTCACGGGGAACAGGTGCCCGCCACCCTCGATCGTCACGACACTGGCGCGCTCGACCGCGGACGCGCGCAGCTTCTCGCCGTTCGCCGGAGGCATGACATCGTCCTCGGATCCCTGGATGATGAGAATCGGCACCGACGGCGCGATCGGCACGTCGACGTCCTCCACGCCCAGCAGCAGCACGCCGAGCGCGCGGTCCGTGCGCTTCGCGGAGAGCGCGCGGGCGACAGTGCCGCCGACGCCGTGGCCCCCGATCCAGGTGGCGCCGATGCCGGCGTGGTCCATGACGTCACTCGCATCCTGGACGCGCTCCTCGAGTGTCGCGGCATCATCGGCGCGGCTGCCGATCCGCAGCACACGGATCCCCTCGCCGGCCAGGATGTGCGCGACCGAACCAAGCGCGCCGCCCTCGAGACCACGCCCCGGAATCAGCACCAGAACGGGCCCGTCACCCTCCGACATCTCGTCGACGTAAGGGATCGCGCGGCCATCGGGTTCGAAGATGCTGTTGTTCTCGGTAGTCACCGAGCCATCGTATCGAGTCCCGCTGGAGCATCGACGGCGGCGTACGATCGCTGGACGGACCTGACACGGACGATTCAGGGAGCGACGAGGATGAGCCAGTACATCATCTACTTCAACCAGCAATGGGTCGGCGAGCACAGCGCCGAGTGGTTCGCCGAACGCGGGCCGCTCGCCAATGCCGTCGTGTCGGACATGCGCGACGCCGGCGTGCTCGTCTTCGCGGGAGGCGTGCACGAGGACATGCAGGCGGCCTTCACCGCCGATGCCTCCGGTGGCACCCCCGTGATCAGACAAGGTCAGTTCGCCCCAGGCGAGCAGTACATCGGCGGCCTCACCATCATCGACGTGGCGGACGATGACGCTGCGAAGCTCTGGGCCGGCAGGATCGCCGAGGCCTGCGGTTGGCCGCAGGAGGTCCGCCGGGTCAGCTGACGTGGTCGTCCGCGTCGGGCTCGGCGCGGAGGAGGTCCGCGATCTCCTCCTCCGGACGGGGCGCGATGTTCTCGTCCGCCTCGAGCTCGGGAATGCTCGGTTCGCCCGGCTCCGGAATGTGGGCGGAAACGGACCGCTCATCAGTGTCGGACATGGCCGCACCTCCTCAGGAAGACACGGCCAGCGTACGCCTGCACGCACCGGGCCAGTATGCGGGTCAGTCGAGTGGCCGCTTCAGGCCCACGTGCGCGGTCTGATAGCCGAGCCCGGTGTAGAAGGCGCGTGCCCGATCCCGGGCCTCATCGGTGGTCACCTGGGCGAGGGTCGCCCCACGAGACCGCCCGAAGTCGTGCGCCCACTCCAGCATCGCTGTGCCGAGGCCCTGTGAACGCTCGACCGGAGCGACGCGCAGACCCTCGATCTGCAGCCGAGTGGATCCTCCGCGAGAGAGCCCGGGGATGACGGTCAGCTGCATGGTCGCCACGATGCGGCCGGCGTCGTCTCGAACCACCCCGAGATAGTTCGAGGAATCACGTCTGACCGAGTTGTACGCAGCCTCGTATCGGCTGAGCTCGGCGTCCTCGCGCTCGGCACCGAAGGGATCATCGGCGAGCAGTTCGGCGATCGCCTCGATGTCCGCGTGGCCCGCCCGCTCGATCCGGTAGGTGCGGCCCGCCGCCCGCAGCAGCCCTCGGACGGACGTCTTCGCTTCCGCCTGCAGTCGCGCCACGAGCAGATCAAGCCATTCGCCGACGTTGGCGCGGGCCTCTGCCGTGTCGGGGTACCGGCACCTCAGGTGCAGGCCGGATTCATCGAGGATGAACCACAGCATGACTCCGTCCGTGTCGATCGCCGCGCCGACGTACTGCGCGTCGAGTCCGACCGAGTCGATCCGCACCGGCAACCGGCGCAGGTCGAGCCAGGAGATCGCGAACATCCCCGGCGCGACCGGCATCCCGCCCCAGGGCGCGAGCACGTCGGCAAGCGGCCACGACCCGAGCTGTACGGCCTCCTTGACGGCGGCGGCCGCTGCACGCGGCTCCGCGACCGCCGACTCCAGTACGGAGTTGGTGATGAACCAGCCCACGGAGTCGTGCCAGGTGTCCTCGTAGCGACTGTGCACCGGGAAGATCGCGCGCAGCGCCGTACCGGCGAGCGTGCGGGTGACCGCCGTCATGGCCACGACTGCGAGGGTCAGCGTCGAGACGCCGCTTTCCCGCGCCTGCGCCGCGAAGGCTGCGCTGTCATCCGGATCGAGCACGTCGCGCACCTCGACCCTCTCGCGCTGCGGATCCGGCGAGCCCAGCGGGAGCGGGAATCGCGGCATTGCTCCGCCACTGTCGCGGATGATGTCGGCCCACCGTTTTCGCACCTCGTCAGGGGCCGGGTCGCGTTCGAGCAGCGACCGGGTGTGGTCGACGAATGCCGCGGCCGGCGCGGTCCAGGGATCCCGGCCGTCGCGCGCCGCGTCCACTGCCGAGAGGAGGTCGCGCGCGATGACGAGCATCGACCACATGTCGACGTGCGCATGGTCGGATCCGATCACGATCGTGATCCCCGTCGCGTTCTCGAGGACGCATAGCCGGTACGAGGGTCGGCGGTAGGGCGAGCACGCCCCATCGAGCACATCGCGGACGGCGTCGTTCACCGCCTGCCCCGGCAGGATCTCGTGCTCGACCCAGGATCCTGGGGCGATCGCGAGCTCGTGGAGCTGGGGCTGCCCGTCCTCGCCCGGAGCGAACGCGGTGCGCAGGGTGCCGTGCCGCGCGATCACCGCGAGCCACGCGTCGGCGAGCGCGTCCTTCGTCACGGGCCGCGGCAGGTGGAACGAGATCGCCATCCAGGATCCCGGTCGGTCTCCGAGGCCGACGTGGATCCGCTGGTCGAAGGAGACCGGCAGGCGCGGGCCGAGTTCGGAGGCGCTGACGTCGTACCCCCAGAGCCGGCCGAATGGGAGGCGCAACTGCGTGACGTGGGTCAGACGCATGGCAGTACCCTAGCGTCCCGCTACTCTGACATCGGCGTCGCCTCTGCGGATCCGACGTGCGACGCCGGAGCGGAAGGAACCCGATGCCCACCTTCGAAGTCACCGGCGCCGAACTCGCCGTCGCGCTCAGCGACGAGGGCGGGCATCCGGTCGTGCAGCTGCACGGCCTGACCTCGAGCCGAGCCAGGGACCGGGTGCTGAATCTGGACCTCGGCCGAGGGCTGAGCGGAACGCGGCTGCTGCGATACGACGCACGCGGTCACGGCAGATCGACCGGCCGCAAGGTCGCGGAGGACTACGTGTGGTCCAACCTCGCCGACGATCTGCTGCGGCTGCTGGATCATTGGTTTCCCGGCGAACAGGTGCACGGGGTCGGTCCGTCGATGGGAGCGGCGACGCTGCTGCATGCCACGGCGCGAGAGCCGGGCCGGTTCGTCGGGCTCACCCTCATGGTGCCCCCGACCGCGTGGGAAACCCGGGCCGCGCAGGCGCAGAACTACCGGGACGATGCTGCCCTCGTGGAATCGGAGGGCGTCGATGCCCTGGTCGCCGCGCATCGCGGAGGGACGCGTCCGCCGGCGACCGTGGGCGCGCCGGAGACCGTGCCCGACGTCGCCGATGCGCTGCTTCCCTCCCTGCTGCGCGGTGCCGCGATGAGCGACCTGCCCACCCATGAGGCGATCGAGCGCATCGACGTCCCGACCACGATTCTGGCGTGGATCGAGGATCCGGGACACCCGCTCGCGACGGCGCAGACGCTGGCCGCTCTGCTTCCCCACGCCACCCTGTCTGTCGCGAGCGATCCCGTCGACGTCGACACCTGGCCGCAGGTGCTGAAGCACGACGTCGCCCGCACCCGCTAGTACGCTGGGGGTCGGCCGCGATCCGTGCGGGAAAGGACGGGCTTGCATGAACATCACCCAGCTCCGGCGGTTCGTCGCCGTCGCAGAGGAACTGCATTTCCCGCGTGCGGCAGCCAGGCTCGAGATCTCACTCACCGCTCTGTATTCGGCGATCGAGAAGCTCGAGGAAGAAGTCGGGCACCCGCTCATCACCCGTGGCAGCGCCACCCGTCTGACGAGTGCCGGGATTCTCCTGCTACCCGAGGCGCGCGAGCGGATCGCCGCCGCTCCCCCGCCTCAGCAGAAATCTGCCGCGCCGTCCGGAGGCAAGGCCAAGGCGTCGAAGGGGAAGGGCCGCGCACCCGTGGTGAAGGGGCAGCCCAAGCCGTACAAGAAGCGCCAGGGGCGCTGACGCGGATCGGACCTGCGGACTTCCGCGGCGGATCAGCGCATGCTGCTCGTCACGCGTGTCCAGAGCCACGTCGCCAACGACGGAGCGGCGGCATCAGCGAATGCGCGTCCGATGGTCCATGGAGTCGCTCACGCGGCCTGCAGCGGCGTGATGGCGGCGACCTTGTCCCGAAGAGCCCGGCGTTCGAGCCGTAGCTCGTAGTTCGTCTGCAGGTTCATCCAGAACTCCTCAGACGTGCTGAAGTACCGAGCCAGACGAATCGCGGTGTCAGCCGTGATCCCCCGCTTGCCGTGCACGATCTCATTGATCCGTCGCGGTGGCACCCCGATCGACACCGCGAGCTTGTTCTGCGTGATTCCAAAGCCCTCGATGAAGTCCTCCATCAGGATCTCTCCCGGGTGAATCGGCTCGATCGCGTCAGCCTCAGTGATAGTCGACGAGTTCGACATCTTCCGCACCTCCATCTCTCCAGACGAAGCAGATACGCCACTGCGCATTCACGCGGATGCTGTACTGACCGCGACGATCTCCGGCCAATTTCTCCAATCGGTTCCCCGGTGGGATCCGCAGGTCGTCGACATCCTTTGCCGCGTGAACCAGCTCGAGCTTGCGCAGCGTCGCCCGCTGCACGGTTCGATCAACACCCTTGACGTACTGCTCGCGCCAGATTCGTTCGGTGTCCTTGCCCCCGAACGATCTGATCACGAGGCAAGCATATAACGAAGACCGTCAATAACGCTATACGTTAAAGCGGAACTCCACCACGTCGCCGTCCTGCATGACGTAGTCCTTGCCCTCGAGGCGGGCCTTGCCCTTGGAGCGGGCCTCGACGACGGATCCGGTCGCGACCAGGTCCTCGAACGAGATGACCTCGGCCTTGATGAAGCCCTTCTCGAAGTCGGTGTGGATCACGCCGGCCGCCTGAGGAGCCTTGTCGCCCTTGTGGATCGTCCAGGCGCGGGCTTCCTTCGGGCCTGCCGTGAGGTAGGTCTGCAGGCCCAGCGTGTCGAAGCCGATGCGGGCGAGCTGATCCAGGCCCGACTCGTCCTGACCGGTGGAGGCGAGCAACTCGGCGGCGTCCTCCGGATCCAGGTCGATCAGCTCGGACTCGATCTTGGCGTCCAGGAAGATCGCCTGCGCCGGGGCGACGAGAGCGGCGAGTTCCGCCTTGCGGGCGGCGTCCGTGAGCACGGCCTCATCGACGTTGAAGACGAAGATGACCGGCTTCGAGGTGAGCAGGCCCAGCTCCTTGATCGGGGCCAGGTCGATCCCGCTCGTGGAGAGCAGCTGGCCGCGCTCGAGCGCGTCCTTGGCGGCATTCGCGGCCTCGAGCACCGACGCGTCGGTCTTGCGGCCGCGTACCTCCTTCTCGATCCGCACGATCGCCTTCTCGAGCGTCTGCAGGTCGGCGAGCATGAGCTCGGCGTTGATCGTCTCGAGGTCGTTCTTCGGGTCGATCGCCCCCTCGACGTGCACCACGTCGTCGTCGGCGAAGCCGCGCACGACCTGCGCGATGGCGTCGGCCTCGCGGATGTTCGCGAGGAACTGGTTGCCCAGGCCCTCCCCTTCGCTGGCGCCACGCACGATGCCGGCGATGTCGACGAACGACACCGTCGCGGGCAGGATCCGCTCGCTGCCGAAGATCTCGGCGAGCTTGTTCAGCCGCACGTCGGGCAGGTTCACCACGCCGACGTTCGGCTCGATCGTCGCGAACGGGTAGTTCGCCGCGAGCACGTCGTTCTTGGTGAGGGCGTTGAACAGGGTGGACTTGCCGACGTTGGGCAGTCCTACGATTCCGATGGTGAGAGCCACGGGGTACGAGTCTACCGGGGCCCGCGTCGACTCAGGATCCGCGGATCGCGCGGTAGGCCGCGGTGACGTACGGCATCGACAGCGTCTCGCCCTCGATGAGCCCCAACTCGTCGAACAGCTCGTCCATGGCAGCGGCGATCCGCGCCTTCTCCTCGTCGGACGACGTGATGATGAGGCTGCGCGAGCTGGCCATCGCATGCAGCTCGGCGCGCGTCATCTCCCGGCTCCACTCCCAGCGCCGCTCTTCGAGGGGGCCGAACGGCGCCGCGACCCGCACGGCGTTGTCGGCGATCATCTCCTCCGCGGCGCTGCCGCCCATGATCGCCGTCAGCCGGCGCACCCAGTCGGTGCGGTCATCGCGCACGTTCCAGATCAGTCCGAGCACGCCGCCCGGGCGCACCACCCGTCCGATCTCGGCAGATGCCGCAACCGGATCCACCCAATGCCAGGCCTGGCCGAGAGTGGCGGCATCGACGCTCCCGTCGGCCAGAGGCAGCGACTCCGCGGTTCCTGTGACCGCCTCGACTCCTGGCGTCTTCTGCCGCAGCGCCTCCAGCATTTGCGGATCGGGATCCACGGCCACGACGCTCGTGCCGCCGAGGGCGAGCACGGCGCGAGTGAGCTTGCCCGTCCCCGCGCCGATGTCGACGACCGCCGCGTCGGGGCCCGGCAGCGGCTCCAGCAGCCAGGCCACCGCGTCGGATCTGTACTCCGGACGTCCCTTCTCGTAGCTGCCCGTCTCGGACCCGAAGCTCGTCGCACGTTCGACCATGGCCCGAGCCTACGCTCGGATCCGCCCAGGATCGGCGCGCCTGGACGATGCCGGCCCCTCCGCGACGGAGGGTTGATGCGTGGCCTTGGACTTCACCGCAATCGACTTCGAGACGGCGAACTCCTCCCCTGCTTCCGCCTGTGCGGTGGGCCTGGTGCGGGTGCGGGACGGCATCGTCGTCGCGCAGACCGGATGGCTGATCCGGCCGCCCGCGGGGCACGATGCCTTCCAGGAGTGGAACGTGCGGATCCATGGCATCCAGCCGCACGAGGTCGTGAACGCCGACGGCTGGAGCGAGCAGCTCGACCGGCTCTGCGCGTTCGCCGGCGCCGACGTGCTCGTAGCGCACAACGCGGGCTTCGACCTGAACGTGATCCGTCGTGCCTGCGAGGCCACCGGCGACGAGTGCCCGCCGTACCAGTCGCTGTGCAGTCTGAGCGTGGCGCGCAAGGTGTACGACCTCGACTCCTACAAGCTCCCTGTGGCCGCGGCAGCCGCCGGCTTCGGCGCGTTCCCGCACCACGATGCCCTGGCCGACGCACGCGCCTGCGCGCAGATCGTGATCGACGCAGCCCGGCGCACCGCATCCGGCTCAGTGCAGCAGCTGGCCGACGCGATCGGAGTGCGCCTCGGCGCCCCTCTCGCCCCGGCCGCACCCGCGAAGGTGCGCGCCGCCGCCTGACGCGGTTTCTGCGTTCCGAGGGCGCGCTCTCCGGCGATGTCGGTGGCCGCGCCCATGATGGACGCATGGACGCGCTCGCACTGCTCATCGCCGCACTCACCGCTGTGGCGGGCCTTGCGGTCGGCTGGTTCCTCGGCCGCAGCCGCGGCGCCGCCGATCTCGCCCGCGCCGATGCGGAACTCTCCGTCGTGCGCGAGGACCGCGACCGTCAGCACGACCTGTACCGCGATGCCGTCGAGCACGCCCGCCGCGAGCAGCACGACGCCGCGGAGCGCGTGCGGCAGGAGAACGCCGTGCTCACCGCGCTCGCGCCGGTGCGGGAGAGCCTGCACCGGATGCAGCAGACGGTGACCGTGCTGGAGCGCGAGCGCCAGACGCAGTTCGGACAGCTGAGCGAGCAGCTGCGGCGCTCCGAGGAGAACGGCGAGGCGCTGCGTTCCACGACCGAGTCCCTGGCCGGCGCGCTGCGCTCGACCTCCGCGCGCGGCGTGTGGGGCGAGACCCAGCTGCGCCGCGTGGTGGAGGCCGCGGGCCTCACCCGACACGTCGATTTCGACCTGCAGGCCACGATCCACTCCGATGCGGGCCACGGCCGTCCCGACATGGTGATCCGCCTCGCCGGCGGCGCGTCGATCGCGGTGGACGCCAAGGCTCCCCTCGACGCGTTCCTGGCGGCCGGCGCGCTCGCGTCCGAGGATCCGCAGCGACGGTCGCTCATGCAGCAGCACGTCAAGGCTGTGCGTGCGCACGTCGACGCACTCGCGAAGAAGGCGTACTGGTCGGGCCTCGATGTGAGCCCCGAGTTCGTGATCTGCTTCCTGCCCACGGAGTCGCTGCTGTCCGCGGCGCTCGACGAGGATCCGGCATTGCTCGACTACGCATTCGGCAAGCGAGTGGCACTGGCCACCCCGGTGAACCTGTGGGCGGTGCTGAAGACCGTCGCGTACACCTGGAAGCAGCAGGAGCTGTCGGCCGAGGCGGCCGTGCTCCTCGACCTCGGCACGCAGCTGTACGACAGGCTCGGCGTACTCGCCGGCCATGCGGACGACCTGCGTCGCGCGCTCGAGCGCACCGTCGACAGCTACAACCGCTTCGCCGGATCCCTGGAAAGCAGGGTGCTGGTGACGGCTCGCCGCTTCCCCGGCGTCGATGCGGGAGCACTCATCGCGCCTCCGGCCCTGACCAGTGCCACGCGACGGTTCACCGCCGACGAGCTGGTCTCGTCCGCCGACGATCTGGTCTCATCCGATGACGAGGGGCGTTCCGCGGCTGAGGGCCATCCTGAGGGGATCCGCGCAGACCTCGGCGAGCTGCGTGCGCGCCTGAGCGGTCAGGATCCGGACCACGCCGAGCCGAACGATCGTGCGGAGCGAAACGATCAGGCCGAGCGGGAGGTCACGCGCTCCCCGGAACCGCGCTGAGCAGGAAGACCACGGTGGCGGAGAAGAGCACGAAGGCGCCGATCATCCACCAGGCGCTGATCTCGTGACCCTCGTCGCGACGGACGCGGAACAGCACGTCGGTACGGCGCGCAGCATCCATCTCGACGATCTTGACCGAACCGGTGTCGGTGACCGTCTCCTGGCGGTAGATGTTCTCCGCAGCCATCGTCCACGCTCCCCTGCTCCGCATTCCGAACCGCGCTGAATGCGCCGTGCACGCCGATCGGCGCCCCTCCATTGTGACAGGTGAGGCCGTGAAGACACGGAATGCGATCAGGTCGTTATCGCACCGGGTTCGCTCAGGAAGCCGGTGCGACGGGATACCCGCTCAGAGCCACTTGGAGACGAGGTGCTCCGAGGCGATCCGGCGCAGGGTGCCGGAGGCGCTGCGCAGCACCACGCTCTCGGTGTAGAGGTAGTCGCCTTCGCGCCGGACGCCGGCGACCAGCTGGCCGTCGGTCACACCGGTCGCCACGAAGATCGTGTTGTTGCCGCTCACCAGGTCGTCGGCCTCGTAGACCTTGTCCATGTCGAGCCCGGCGTCGATGCCGCGCTGGCGCTCGTCATCGTCGCGCGGCCACAGCCGGCCCTGGATGTGCCCGCCGAGCGCCTTGATCGCGCACGCCGTGACGATGCCCTCGGGGCTGCCGCCGATGCCGATGCACATGTCGGTGCGCGCCCCGTGCCGGGCCGCGTTGATGCCGCCGGCGACGTCGCCGTCGCTCATCAGGCGGGTGCCCGCTCCCGCAGCGCGGATCTCCTGGATGAGCTTCTCGTGACGCGGACGGTTCAGCACCGAGACGACGATCTCGTCGACCGGCTTGCCGAGAACGCCGGCGAGGCGCTTGATGTTTTCCGCGACGGGGAGGCGGATGTCGACGACGCCGACACCGGCAGGGCCCGTGACGAGCTTGTCCATGTAGAAGACGCTCGAGGCGTCGAGCATCGTGCCACGGTCGGACACCGCGATGACGGAGACCGCGTTCTGCCGACCGTCCGCGGTGAGGGTGGTGCCGTCGATCGGGTCCACGGCGATGTCGTACTGCTGCGCCCATTCGACGCCGCTGCCGACGTGCTCCCCGTTGAAGAGCATCGGAGCGTTGTCCTTCTCGCCCTCACCGATCACCACCAGGCCGTCGAAGTCGACGGTTCCGAGGAAGGCGCGCATCGCATCGACAGCGGCACCGTCAGCGGCCTCCTTCGCGCCGCGTCCGATGAACGGGACGGCGCGGATCGCCGCGGCCTCCGTCGCACGGACGAGTTCCAGTGCGAGGTTGCGGTCGGGGTGGAGGGGGCTGAGATCGGCTGTGAGGCTCACCATGCCCCCAGCGTAGGGGCGGGACGGTTACGGATCCGCAGATTTCTGCGCTGCGAAACCGAAAGATACGCGCTTCTTTACCAGGCCGAAGATCCGCCCTCCCGAGGCCGCCGTCACGCGCTCTGAATCGCCGATCCTGCGGCGCTAGAGTGGCACCGACCCCCGTCATCCAGCACAGGAGATGCCATGCCCGTTGCCACCCCGGATCAGTACGCCGAGATGCTCGACCGCGCGAAGGCAGGCGGCTTCGCCTACCCGGCGTTCAACGTCTCCAGCTCGCAGACCATCCACGCCGTGCTGCAGGGTCTGACCGAAGCCGGATCCGACGGCATCATCCAGGTCACGACCGGCGGCGCCGACTACTTCGCCGGCCAGACCGTGAAGGCCCGCGCCACCGGCGCCCTCGCCTTCGCCAAGTTCGCCACCGAGGTCGCCAAGAACTACCCGATCACGGTCGCGCTGCACACCGACCACTGCCCCAAGGACGCGCTCGCGGGCTTCGTGGAGCCGCTCATCGCCGCCTCCGAGGAAGAGGTCAAGGCGGGCCGCAACCCCATCTTCCAGTCGCACATGTGGGACGGCTCGGCCGTGCCGCTCGCGGAGAACATCGAGATCGCCCGCGACCTGCTCCCCCGCATGAAGGCGATCAACGCGATCCTCGAGGTCGAGATCGGCGTCGTCGGCGGCGAGGAGGACGGCGTCGCGCACGAGGGCTCGAACGAGGCGCTCTACACGACCTTCGCCGACGTGGACCAGGCCGTGCAGGCGCTGGGCCTCGGCGAGCAGGGCCGCTACATCGCCGCACTCACGTTCGGCAACGTGCACGGCGTGTACAAGCCCGGCGGCGTGAAGCTGCGCCCCGAGCTGCTCGGCGAGATCCAGCAGCAGGTCGCCGCGAAGTACGGCACGGGCGCGAAGCCGCTCGACCTCGTCTTCCACGGCGGATCCGGCTCGACGGACGCGGAGATCGCCCTCGCGGTCGCGAACGGCGTGGTGAAGATGAACATCGACACCGACACCCAGTACGCGTTCACCCGCTCGATCGCCGGATACATGTTCAGCAACTACGACGGCGTGCTGAAGGTCGACGGCGAGGTCGGCAACAAGAAGGTCTACGACCCGCGCGCCTGGGGCAAGGTCGCCGAGACCGCGATGGCCCAGCGTGTCATCGAGTCGACCCGCCAGCTCGGCTCGTACGGCCAGTCCAAGAGCTGACCACCAGCACCGCCGCAGAGCTGACCAGCGGCACAGCCGCAGCAGCGTCCAGGAGCGTCGTCGGGATCCGTCCCGGCGGCGCTCCTGTCGTCTGCGGATCAGCCGCCGATGTCGTGACGCAGGATCACATCTCCCGTGGCGGTGCGGATCTCCACCGTGCGGATGTCCGTCAGCGCGGCGGCCGTTCCCGCCGACAGCGTCGCGGTGCGCCCGGGCTGGGCCTTCCACGTCGACAGATCCGTCGTCGTGCCGTCTCGGTCCACGACGGTGAGGACGTATGTCCAGCCGGCGTCGGGGGCATCCGCGCCGTACAGGCACGCCATGTCGATCCTGGTCCCCCAGGCGACCGGCGTCAGGGACACCGTCGCACTCACCGGCACCGTGGCCGCCCCCTGCAACGCCACCTCGACCGCGGGCCGAGGGGCGACGGCGACGATCGTGACGGGGACGGCGACGGCGAGCGCCGCGGCGATGCCGACGCCGGTCCACAGTGCGCGGCGCCGGGAGCGCTTTCGGGCGCGCGCGATCGACAGCAGCTTCGGCCCGGCGGGGTCCGCCGCTCCAGCGCCGATGCGGGCTGCGTCGTCCGCGTGCACCCGGGACAGGAGCCCCACGGCCGGCACGAGCTCGGCGACGGCGTCCCGGCATTCGGCGCACTCCGCGAGGTGCGCCTCGTACCGCGCTCGGTCCGCGGCGGACAGCGCGCCCATCACGTAGGCGGCATCCCACGTCGCGAACGGATCAGCGCTCACCGGATCACCCCTCTCTCCTGCAGCGCGAGCCGGAGGGCCCGCAGTCCGTAGTGCATCCTGGATTTCACCGTGCCGCCGGGGATCCCCAGCTCGGTCGCGATCTCGGCGACGCTGTGTCCTCCGTAGTAGGCCGCCACGATCACCGCGCGGTGTTCCGGGCTGAGCTCGGCGAGCGCGTCCTCGATGAGGATCGCGTCGAACAGCCGGTCCGTGACATCGCCCGATGCTCGCTCGGGAAGCTCGGCGACCGGATGCTCGTGGCGGCGGCGGGCGCTGCGCGCCTCGTCGATGACGAGGTGCCGGGCGACGGTGAACATCCAGGCCCGCGTCGTCGTCACCTCCTGCTCCAGGATCCGCGGCGTGCGCCAGGCGCGCAGCAGTGTCTCCTGCACGACGTCGTCCGCCGAGGCGCTGCTCCCCGTGAGGTGCACGACGTAGCGACGGATCGGACCCGCGTGCACGTCGTAGAGCGCGGTCAGCCGCTCGTCGTCGTCATCCACAGTCGCCTCCTCAGTGGGAAACGAGGCCCGCGCCCCGAAGGTTCATCGGCGGGCGGATCCCGGATCCGACCATCGATGAACCCGGATCCCGACCTGTCGTCCCCTCAGTATGGTCGCGTCGCCTCCCCGGATCCGGGAAGCCGATCATCCGCTCGGCGATGCGGGAAGTAGCCGATCGGCTGATGTGGACGATGCGCCTCGATTCCTAACGTGGAGGACATGAACATCTCCTTCTCCCGCAAGCTCATCGCCGCGTCGACCATCGCCCTCGCCGCCGTCGCGGTCGTCCCGACGACCGCCGCGGCCGCAGCTCCGACCACCACCGCTTCCGTGTCCTTCTCGAAGCAGGTCCTGACCCCGTCCGAGACGCTGGCCTCCACACCGTGGAAGACGACGAGCGCGCGCGATGCCCAGGGCAATCGCGTGGCGCTGGACAACCCTGCCGTGTCGAACTTCGTGGGCTGGGCGTACTTCAAGGCCGACGGCACGTTCACCATGTACAACCTCGACAACAGCCCGAAGATGCACGGCGACTGGTCCGTCCCCGCCGACGGCTCCTCACGCTGGATCGCGGCGAAGGACGCGAACGGCAACGTGCTGTTCCAGCGCATCGTCCCGATCGTCGAGCTGAACAAGAACGTGTTCACCTACCGCGTGTTCCCGAACGCGGCCGACCAGACCGTCTACTACGACATCGTGCACACCAAGACCAACCACGTCGAGCCGGGCACCGACGGCCGCGGTCCGGGCGCCAACGGCAACGGCACTACCGGCAACGGCGATTATCACTTCAACAACGGCAACGCGCGCTGATCCCGCGACGGCCCCGCAGAACGCGAGAGCCCGGCACCCGATGGGGGCCGGGCTCTCGCCCTCTCAGGGCGCTACTTCTGCAGCTGCTGGTTCAGGTAGGCGATGACCGCCGGATCCGTGAATAACGGCACCATCATGCAGAGCGTCGTCAGGGTGACGAACACGACACCGCCGGTGACCGGGAGCCACCACGTGAGCTTGCCGCGCCGCAGCCGAGCCACGGACCATGCGGCGGTGATGACCCACCCCACGATCAGGAGGATCCCCGCGACCATGCCCCAGGTCCGCGCCTGGGAGTAGTTCGAGAACGTGCTGGAGATCCCCACGGCCTGCATCATCGTCGCCATCAGAGACGACGGGTTCAGGAACGCGAAGGTCGAGGTGATGACGTTCCAGAGCCCGTAGGCGAGCAGCGCGATCGACGCCATGCGATCGACAGGGTGCGCCGAACGCTCCTCCACCACCTCCGCGGGAGCCGCGGGCTGCGCGCCGGGCACGGCTGCGGGTGGCGTGTGCACGACGGGCGGCGGCAGCGGTCGTCCCGCCCGTCTGCTCTGTTCCTCGGGCGTCGCATATTCGCCGAAGGCCGGCCTGCGCGACTGCTCCGCGGAGCCGGAATCGGTCATCGGCTGCGTCCGCCCAGTGCCCGCTCGTCGCGCTGGCCTGAGATGTCCTGGCGCAACTCCTTGGGCAGCGAGAACATCAGGTCCTCCTCCGCGGTGCGCACCTCTTCAACGTCACCGTATCCAGCCTCGGCGAGCACCTGCAGCACCTCCTGCACGAGCACCTCGGGCACGGACGCGCCGCTGGTCACGCCGACCGTCGCGACGCCGTCCAGCCACTCCTGCTGCACCTCGTCGGCGTAGTCGACACGATAGGCCGCCTTCGCGCCGTACTCGCGCGCCACCTCGACGAGGCGGACGCTGTTGGAGGAGTTGGCGGATCCGACCACGATCACCAGATCCGCATCGGCGGCGACCTTCTTGATCGCGACCTGGCGGTTCTGCGTGGCGTAGCAGATGTCGTCGGAGGGCGGATCCTGCAGTTCGGGGAAGCGCGTGCGCAGCCGGTTCACGGTCTCCATGGTCTCGTCCACCGAGAGCGTCGTCTGCGACAACCAGACGACCTTGGAAGGATCGCGCACCTCGACGGTGTCGGCCTCCGCCGGCGAGTTCACGACGGTCACGTGATCCGGGGCCTCACCGGCGGTGCCCTCGACCTCCTCGTGCCCGTCGTGACCGATGAGCAGGATCTCGAAGTCGTCGCGGGCGAAGCGCACGGCCTCGCGATGCACCTTGGTCACCAGCGGGCAGGTCGCGTCGATCGCGTGCAGGTGCCGGTCCTCGGCGGCGGAGACGACCATCGGCGAGACGCCGTGCGCACTGAAGACGACGTGCGACCCCTCCGGGATCTCGTCCACCTCGTCGACGAAGATCGCGCCCTGAGCCTCGAGCTCGGTGACCACATGGATGTTGTGCACGATCTGCTTGCGCACGTACACGGGGGCGCCGTATCGCTGCAGGGCCTTCTCGACGGCGACCACAGCGCGGTCGACACCGGCGCAGTAGCCGCGCGGGGCGGCGAGCAGCACGCGCTTGCGCCCGTCGACGGGACGGTCCTGGAGCGGCTCGCGCACGGCCGTGGGGCGGCGACGAGGGATCTGCGGCACGGGCAGCGCGACGGGTGAACTCACCCCCCGATTCTACCGGCGGCGTCCTGACAGCAGGCCGAGATCGGGCGGAAGCCCATTGCTACGCTGGGGAGGCGATGACCGTCTTCGAAGCCGCCTCCGTCCCTGGCGAGGCCCCGCCTGCCGACTCCGTCGCGCCACGCGAGTCCTCCGCGGACGCCCCGACCTCGATCGCACGGCTGAATGCGACGATCCGCGACTTCGTGGCGCAGTGGGGCACGGTCTGGGTCGAGGGCGAGATCACGAGCTGGAACGTGCGCGCCGGCAACGTCTTCGCGCGACTCAAGGACACCCGCTCCGACGCGCAGATCTCGATCCGGTTGTGGTCGAGCGTGCGTGCGCGGATCCCCGCCGATCTCGCCGTGGGCGATCACGTGGTCGCCGCGGTCAAGGCCGACTACTTCGTCAAGGCGGGCGATTTCAGCTTCACCGTCTCGGCGATGAAGCACGTGGGCCTGGGCGATCAGCTCGAGCGCCTGGAGCGTCTGCGCGTGCAGCTGCGTCAGGAGGGGCTGTTCGACCCGTCCCGCAAGAAGCCGCTCCCGTTCCTCCCGCACGTGATCGGGCTCATCACCGGTGAGAACTCCGACGCGGAGAAGGACGTGCACCGCAACGCCGAACTGCGCTGGCCGCAGGTGCGCTTCCGCACCGTGCATGCCGCGGTGCAGGGCGACCGCTGCGTGCCGGAGACGCTCGCCGCGCTCAAGAAGCTCGATGCGGATCCCGATGTCGACGTCATCGTCATCGCACGCGGCGGCGGAGATCCGCAGACCCTCCTCGGCTTCAGCGACGAGCGGCTGGTGCGCGCGGTCGCGGCCGCGGCCACGCCCGTGGTCAGCGCGATCGGTCACGAGAACGACCATCCGCTGCTGGACGACGTGGCGGACCTGCGCGCCTCGACCCCCACCGACGCGGCCAAGCGCGTGGTGCCCGACGTCGGTGAGCAGCGGGCGCTCGTCGCCCAGCTGCGCGCACGAGCGACGACTCGCGTGTCGCAGCGCGTGGCGCACGACATCGCCCAGCTCGAGCAGCTGCGCTCGCGTCCTGTGCTGCGCGATCCGGATCCGCTCATCGAGCGCCGCGCGCAGGAGGTGTGGCTGCTCGCCGCACGCTCCCGTGACACGCTCGGCCGCGCCGTCGATGCCGCGGGCCGGCGCACGGCCGAGCTGCGCGCCTCGTTGCGCGCCCTGTCGCCGGCGGCGACCCTGGCGCGCGGCTACGCGATCGCGCACCGCGACGACGGCGTGATCGTGCGCGACGCCGCCGACGCCCCGGCCGGCACCGCGCTCACCCTCACGGTGGACCGCGGCTCACTGCGCGCGTTGTCCGAGGGCGAGATCGCCGAGTCGGACGCCACAGACGCCACGAACCCTGCGCGACCGGAATCCGCCGCGCCGCTGAAGGCCGGCGCATCCGACCCCGCTCCGGCCGAGGGCTCCGACGCGCGCCGGTAGGATGGAGGCGTGACTGTGTCGAACGAGCCGTCCGCCTCCGCAGGGAGTTCTGCGCCGACCGTCGCCGATCCCGCGGGCCTCAGCTTCGAGCAGGCCAGGGACGAGCTGGTCCGTGTCGTCGCCGAGCTCGAGCAGGGCGCACCCACCCTCGAGCAGTCGCTCATGCTGTGGGAGCGCGGCGAGGCGCTCGCCGCCCGCTGCGAGGAGTGGCTGCTGGGCGCCAAGCGCCGCCTGGATGCCTCGCGTCCGGAAGCCGGTGCCGCCTCGCGTCCCGCCGAGGAGGACGCACGATGAGCCGCACCCCGAAGCAGCCGCCGGTCGTCGCCGAGCTCGGCCGTCCGGAGACCGCCGCGGAGACGGCCGACCGCAAGGCCGCTTCCTCTGCCGCGTACCGGTCCAGCCAGACGTTCCGCGGCCTGATCGCGGCCCTGATCGCGACCGTCGGCGTCGTCCTGCTCATCGTGCTCATCGTGCCGCGCGGTGACTTCACCGGAGCCAACGCCGTGGATCTTCCCACGGCCGCCAAGAACGCGCAGAGCACCCTGGACCGCCCGGTGCTGCTGCCGACGCCGCCCAACAACTGGCGCGTGAACAAGGCCGTGCTGGTCGACGGCAAGCCGGTCGTGTGGGACATCACGGTGGCACCGCAGGCCGACGACGCCCGCGGCTATGCGCACATCGCCCAGGCGTTCGACGCCGACGCCGACTGGGCGGCCACGCCGCTGCGCGGGACCTCCTCGAAGGGCTCCGTGAAGATCGGCGGGCGCACCTGGGACGAATACGTGATCCCGAACCCCGACTCGGCGGCGAACATCAACTACGCGCTCGGCACCCAGATCGGCAAGGACTATGTCCTCGTCTATGGCGCCCTCGGCAAGGCGGGCACGGCGGAGCTGGTCGCCAAGATCAGCCCGCAGATCGACCAACTCGGAAGCGGACGATGACCGACAAGACGACACTGAGCCCCGATGAGGCCTGGCGACTCATGAGCGAGGGCAACCGGCGCTTCGTGGCCGGCGACCCCGAGCACCCCAACCAGGACGTCGGCAAGCGTCACGAGCTCGTGGACGGGCAGGCGCCGCTCGCGACGCTGTTCGGCTGCTCCGACTCGCGCCTCGCCGCGGAGATCATCTTCGACAAGGGCCTCGGCGACCTGTTCGTCGTGCGCAACGCCGGGCAGGTCCTCGGCGAGTCGATCGTCGCGAGCCTCGAGTACGCCGTGGCAGTTCTCGGCGTGCCGCTGATCGTGGTGCTCGCCCACGACAGCTGCGGCGCCGTGCGCGCCGCCATCGACGGCACCGCGATCGACGCCGCGCCCCTTCCGCCGCACATCTGGAAGCTCATCGCCCCGATCGTGCCGGCCGCCCGCAAAGTGCTCGCCGAACAGGGCGGGTCCACCGTCGCCGACATCGACGCCGAGCTCGTCGGCCAGGAGCACCTGCGCAACACCGTGCGCGATCTGCTGCAGTCCTCCGAGCTGATCGCCCAGGCCGTCGCCGACGGCGCACTGGGCATCGTCGGCGCCAACTACCGACTGAACGAGGGCACGGCCGTGCCCGTCGTCACCGTGGGCCTCAGCGACGCCCACGCCTGAACATCCCCCTCAACACACCGTCACATCTGGAGGAACAGCAGTGGCTGAAATCGAGTACCGCATCGAACACGACACCATGGGCGAGGTGCGCGTGCCCGTGAACGCTCTGTACGGTGCGCAGACGCAGCGCGCCGTGGAGAACTTCCCGATCTCCGGCAAGGGTCTGGAGTCGACGCAGATCGCGGCCCTCGCCCGGATCAAGAAGGCCGCCGCCCTCGCCAACAAGCAGCTCGGCACGCTCGACGGCGCCATCGCCGACGCGATCGCCCAGGCGGCGGACGAGGTCGCCGCGGGCAAGCACGACGGCGAGTTCCCGGTCGACACCTACCAGACCGGATCCGGCACCTCCTCGAACATGAACATGAACGAGGTGCTCGCGACCCTCGCGACCCGGATCCTGGGCGCGACCGTGCACCCGAATGACCACGTGAACGCCTCACAGTCGTCCAACGACGTCTTCCCGACCTCGGTGCACATCGCCGTCACCCAGGCGCTCATCGACACCCTCATCCCCTCGCTCGACCACCTCGCGGTTGCGCTCGAGGCGAAGGCGGAGCTGTGGAAGGACGCGGTCAAGTCCGGCCGCACCCACCTCATGGACGCCACCCCGGTCACCCTCGGCCAGGAGTTCGGCGGCTACGCCCGCCAGATCCGCCTCGGCATCGAGCGCGTGCAGTCGGCCCTCCCCCGCGTCGCCGAGGTGCCCCTGGGCGGCACCGCGGTCGGCACCGGCATCAACACTCCGCTCGGCTTCCCGCAGAAGGTCATCGAGCTTCTCGCGGCGGAGACCGAGCTGCCGATCACCGAGGCCAAGGATCACTTCGAGGCGCAGGCCAACCGCGACGGCCTCGTCGAGGCGTCGGGCGCGCTGCGCACGATCGCGGTCTCGCTGACCAAGATCAACAACGACCTGCGCTGGATGGGCTCGGGGCCGAACACGGGTCTCGGCGAGCTGCACATCCCCGACCTGCAGCCCGGATCCTCGATCATGCCGGGCAAGGTCAACCCGGTCGTCCCCGAGGCCGTGCTGATGGTGTGCGCCCGCGTGATCGGCAACGACGCGACCGTCGCCTGGGCCGGCGCCTCCGGCTCGTTCGAGCTGAACGTGGCGATCCCCGTCATGGGCACCGCGCTGCTCGAGTCGATCCGCCTGCTCTCCAACGCCGTGCGCGTGCTGGCCGACAAGACCGTCGACGGCCTGCAGGCGAACCTGGAGCGCGCCGCCGCGTTCGCCGGCATGAGCCCGTCCATCGTGACGCCGCTGAACAAGCTCATCGGCTACGAGGCCGCGGCGAAGATCGCCAAGCACGCCGTCGCCAAGGGCATCACCGTCCGCGACGCCGTGATCGATCTCGGCTACGTGGAGCGCGGCGAGCTCACCCTCGAGCAGCTCGACGCCAAGCTCGACCTGCTCTCGATGACGCACGCCGGTTGACACCGGATCCCTGCCTCGGGGATGCCGCGTCCCCTCGGGGGCGCGGCATCCGTCGTTCCCGGGCTCGTGCGGTGTGCGCGCCTGCCGGCGCGCACCGCCGTGCGCCGTACGGCGGCGGCGTTCAGATCGGCTCGAACCGGAAGCGCACCAGAACCGCGAGCGTGTCGTCATCGACGGTGAAGGACGGATCCTCGATCGAGGCGCGGTACTCGGTGCCGTGCCAGAACCCCTCGTGCCCCTCGCGCCACTCGGCGACCGTCGTGAAGCCCTCGCCTTCGGCGATCGCGTGCGGCAGATCGACCTCGGCGAGTCGCGCCAGGCGCACGTGCACGATCTCCTCGATTCCGATGGGCTCGCCCTCGGAATCGATCACGACGGCACGGTCGCCGACCGAGGGCAGCGGATCATTTTCTCGCTCGTAGTCGAGCAACAGGCTCGTCGTCGTTGTCTTCTCTCCCGCCCGGATGGCGGCAATCAGCTGATCGCGCAGAGGTCCGGGGAACGCGTATTCGGAGACGGGGAGATCGTCGAGCATGCGTCCAGCCTAGGCGGCGCCGCACGACGCGAAGTCGGGCGCGAACTCCGCCGAGTGCCGGCGAAGACGTCCCGCACATCAAGGGATCTCAGCGAGTTCCGCACCGGTTCCGTATCCGGCTCGGTGCGCACATGCTCGCTTCGGCATCCTCGTTCCTACCCGAGAGGAGCGCGGAGATGCCACGCAAGAAGAAGAACGCCACCGACGACAGCGGGACCGAGGCGCCGAGAAGACCGCAGCGATGGCGCACGGCTGCCGCCGTCAGCCTGAGCCTGGCGATGATCATCACCGGAGCGGCCTTCGCTCCCGCGGCATCCGCGGTGTCCGCGCTCGGCCCCGGCGTTCGAGGCACTCACGGCCATATCGGCGCGACGATCGAGCCCGGTGTCGGCAATGTGTACTGCATCGACAGCAGCCTGGACATCTCGTTCGGACGCGGGATCCAGAGCGACACGATCGTGTCATCCCTCGCGGCGCGTCCCGGCGTGGTGAACGCCATCGATGCCGATGAGGACGCGGTGCGCGGGATGAACTTCATCGCCAGCACCTGGGGCGGCACGGGTGATGATGTCACGGCCGCCGCGGTCGAGATCGCCATCACGGCCTTCGTCAAGGCAGGAGGATTCGCGACCGCAGCCTCGTACGCGAGCCGCAGCGACGTGATCGAACAGGCACGGCGCATGTACGACCAGGCGCAGAGCGTGATCGCCGCGGCGATCGACGAGGCGGCGCACGGGGAGGTCGCGCTGACGATCGATTCGTCGGACGAGTACCGGGGTTCGCTGAGCGTGAACGCCACCGTTCCGGCGACCGGCACGCTCGCACTGACGAACGGGATCTTCGTCGACAGCGGGACCGACACGCTCTCCGACGTGCGAACCGGCGTGGACTATGCCATCGAAGGCGTTCCTCCGACCGCCGATGGCGCGCCCTACCGCGTCAGTGCGATGAGCATCGGTGGCTTCTCAGCGGGCAGCACCTGGCCGGGGCGCATCCGGGCGCTGGATTACGGATCCGGCTTCCAGCGCGTGATCACCGGCATCGGGCCCGTCGCCGTGGAGTTCCCGGTGCGGGGTGAGGATGCGCGCGACCGCAGCACCGTCTTCCGGCCGGCGCTCACCAGCCTGACGGCGCCGATCAGCCCCGACGGCGAGCTCAGCGACACCCTGACGTTCACGACGGCTCCGGGTGGGGACGGCGTGAACAACGCCTGGCCGCGGCACGAGGGAGGCGGGTATCGGCCCGTCTCGTTTACCGTCACGGCCTATGCCGCGGGCGCCTCCGCCCCGACGGAGAGCCCGGACATCCCTGCGGATGCCGAAGCCGTCGGCACCGTCGCGGTACTCGCCATGGGCCCCGGAACGTCGCAGACGGTCGCGATCCCCGGAACCCACCCGCAGGGGCGCTATACCTTCGTGGCCGCCTATGACGAGGCGGGCACACCTCCCCCGACCCGGTCATGGCTCCCGCCCGGATACTCCTGGTCGCACGCCTATGGCATGGCGACCGAGACGACCGCCGTGCCGATGCGATTCACGCTCTCGTCGAGGATCCTCGCGGACGCGATCGGGCCCGGCGGACGCGGGGATGACGCGGTGACCGTGCAGACGGACGGACCGTGGCTGAACGATGCCTCCGGCCGGCCCATCGAGGTCGTCGCGATCGGCTCCTACGTCCATCTCCCGGCCGGCACGACCGAGCCGAGCGATGAGCTTCCCGCGGGCGCCGAGGTGCGCGGAACCGTGAAGGCCGTCTTCACGACGGCCGGCACGCAGGACACGACGTCACTCGAGGTCCTCTCCGGCGAGATATCCGCACCCGAGGTCGCCGAGGGAGCGATGTCCTGGCAGTGGTCCATCCCACTCGCGGCGCAGACGTCTCCCGAACTCGTGATCCCGTCGAACGAGAAGTTCGGGCTGCCGGAACAGACGCAGCGCATACAGCTGCCGACCGTCACCACCGTCGCCCAGACCGACCTCCCGTGGGGCGGGAGCGCCACGGATACGGCGCACGTCGCGGGCCCCCTGCCGGGAACAGGCGCGATCACGGTGCGGTGGGAGGCGTTCCGGGGACCAGAAGGCCCGGCGGATCTGAGCACCGTCTGCACCGCGGAGAACCAGCTCCCGCTGGACGCACACCGGTGACCGTGACCTCGAGTCCGGGCGAGTACCTGAGCCCGGCCGTCCACGACATCCGCTTCCCCGTCGTGTGGCAGGAGATCGCCACCTGGATCCAGTCTTCGGGGCTTCCCGTCGACTACCATCGCGGAGCCTGCGGAGCGGCCCAGGAAGTCAGCATGCCGGTGCCGCAGGCGAGCGACGCTCCGAGTGCCCGACTCGCCGCAACGGGCGGGGATTCGCCGGCGACGGCGCTGTGGATCGCGGGCGCCCTCAGCCTCCCCGGGGCGCTCATCCTTCTGCTCGCCCTCCACCGTGGTCGTCGCGTCCCGCGGCGGCGCGCGGCCCGCTAGCGAGCCGCGCCGTGGACGAGCATCCAGGCTCGTCCACGGCGCGTGGTTCAGCTGAGTTCGCCGCCCTCCAGGAGCTCGGTCACGAGCGCGGCGATCGCGGAGCGCTCGGAGCGCTGCAGGGTGACGTGGCCGAAGAGGCTGTGCCCCTTCAGCGTCTCGATCACGCTGGCGATGCCGTCGTGGCGGCCCACTCGCAGGTTGTCGCGCTGGCCGACATCGTGGGTGAGCACGACCCGCGAGTTCTGCCCCATGCGGCTCAGCACCGTGAGCAGCACATTGCGCTCGAGCGACTGCGCCTCGTCGACGATCACGAAGGCGTCGTGCAGCGAGCGTCCGCGGATGTGCGTGAGCGGGAGCACCTCGAGCATGCCGCGCTCCACGACCTCTTCCACGACGTTGCCGGAGACCACGGATCCGAGAGTGTCGAAGACCGCCTGTCCCCAGGGGCTCATCTTCTCGTCCTTGTCGCCGGGCAGGTATCCGAGTTCCTGCCCTCCGACGGCGAACAGCGGCCGGAACACGATGATCTTCTTCTGCTGCTGCCGCTCGAGTACCGCCTCCAGGCCCGCGCACAGGGCGAGGGCCGACTTGCCGGTGCCGGCGCGGCCGCCCAGTGAGACGATGCCGACCTCGGGATCCGACAGCAGGTCGATCGCGATGCGCTGCTCGGCCGAGCGGCCGTGCAGGCCGAACACTTCACGGTCTCCGCGGACCAGCGTGTACTCGCCGTCGCCCGTGACCCGTCCGAGCGCAGATCCGCGCTCCGAGTGGATGATGAGCCCCGTGTTGACCGGAAGCCCGATCGCTTCCTCGCTCGTGCCGACCTCGCTCTCGTAGAGGTCGCTCATCTCATCGCCCGAGAGCGAGATCGAGCTGATCCCTGTCCAGCCCGAGTCCACCGCCTGCTCGGCGAGATACTCCTCGGCGTTGATCCCGAGGGAGGCCGCTTTGACGCGCATCGGCAGGTCTTTGGAGACGACCGTGACGTCCTGACCGTCCTGGGCGAGGTGCATCGCAACGGCGAGGATCCGGCTGTCGTTGTCGCCGAGGCGGATGCCGCTGGGCAGCACGGTCTGGTCGGAGTTGTTCAGCTCGACGCGCAGGGTGCCGCCGTCGCCGATCGGGACCGGGAAGTCGAGGCGGCCGTGCTCGACGCGCAGCTCGTCGAGGTGGCGCAGCGCTCGCCGGGCGAAGTACCCGAGCTCGGGGTCGTGCCGCTTGCCCTCCAGCTCGCCGATCACGGCGACCGGGAGCACGATGGAATGCTCGGCGAAGCGGAAGAACGCCTGCGGATCAGACAGCAGCACGGACGTGTCGAGCACGTACGTCTTCAGATCCTGATCGGGCGTTGCACCTCCGTTCGGTCCTGCCGCTTCGTTGGCGGCGTTCACGGCGCTGGTGCGGGTGCTGCTCTTCAGTGCGGTACGTGCGGCCACAACCCTCTCCCGACCCGGGGATTCCCGGTAGTAGGCGAGTCGGCCAGGGCCACGAGTCGCGATCCTTGAGGCCGACTCGATCGGACGCCGTGTCCGATGCCATGAACGTACGACTCCCCACCGACATCGCGCAGGAGGGACACGCCCTCTGTCCGATTAAGAACGTGTGAACTCTCGGGCGCCGGCGAGGGCGGCATCGAACAGGCCGAGCGTCTCCGCCGTCGTACCGGCATGGGGCGCCACCCGGACCGCTCCGGACCTCACCGTCACCTGGATGCCGGCTGCGGCGAGCGCGTCGCCGAGCGCCTGCGGATCCGCAGGCGCGAGCACCACGATGCCGGCGCGCTGCGCGGGCTCGCGCGCGGACACCACGTCGACCCCGTGTCGGTCCGCAATGGCGAGCAGGGCGTCGACGTTGCGGGACAGGCGCTCCGCGACGGTGCCGACTCCGGCCGCCTGGATCTCGGCGGCGCCCGCTGCGAGACGTGCGGCGGCGAAGGGATCCGGCGCGCTGACCGCGTACGCCTGCGCCGACAGCGCCGGATCCGGCAGCACGTCAGCAGGCAGACCCGCCGCAGAGGTCGCGATCCGGCCGCTGAGCACGGGGCGGATCCGCTCCCGCGCACGATCCGTGAACCGGGCGAATCCGGTGCCCCGCCCTGTGCGCAGCCACTTGTAGCCATGGCCCACCACAACGTCGGCGGCGGCCCAGTCCTCCTCCACGACGCCGAAGGACTGCACGGCATCGACGAGGAGCAGCCGATCGTCGCCGAGCACCTCGCGGAGGCCTGCGAGATCGGCGCGGTACCCGGAGCGGAAGTCGACATGGCTCACCACGAGCGCCGTCGCGGCGGGGTCCAGCGCCTCGGCGACGGCATCGGCGGTGACCCGGGTGCCGGCGGGCGCGATCCAGCGGGGTGCCAGCCGTCCGCCGGACGCGGCCGCAGCTCGCTCGAGCGTGATCGTGACGCTGGGAAACTCGGCCGCCGAGGCGATCACGGCGCCATTGAGCCCCGCCAGTGCCTGCTGCAGCGCGTGCGTGGACGACGGGTGCACCGTGACCTCGTCCGGACGCGAACCGAGCAGCCCGGCGACCGCCGTCTGCGCCTCGGTCGTCCGACCCGCCGTCGCGGCGATGCCTTCGGGTCGCCCCGTGGCGAGCAGCTCGGCGTCGGAGACCAGAGCGGCACGCGCGGCCGGAGACAGCGGACCGAATGCCGCCCAGTTCAGATATCCCGGATCCTCGTCGAACGATGCGATGTAGTCGTCGATGGCACGCATCCCGTCAGTCTGACACGCAGCGGAGCGGCTCAGCGGCCGGCTCCCGGCTCCGCCCGTCGCTCAGCGGCCGAAGCGGCGGTCGCGGTCGGCGTAGTCGCGGATCGCGCGCAGGAAATCGACCTGTCGCAGATCCGGTCCGAGCGCCTCGACGAAGTAGAACTCGCTGTGCGCGCTCTGCCAGAGCAGGAAGTCGCTGAGCCGCTGCTCGCCGCTCGTGCGGATGACGAGATCCGGATCCGGCTGGCCGCCGGTGTACAGATGCTCGCCGATCATCTCGGGGGTGAGGTGCGCGGCGAGGTCCTCCAGCGTGCCGCCCGAGGCCTCGTGCTGGGCGATGATCGAGCGCACCGCGTCGACGATCTCGTTACGTCCCCCGTAGCCCACGGCGAGGTTCACGTGCAGCCCGGTGTGGTCGCGGGTGCGCTCCTCTGCCTCGGCGAGCACGCGCGCGAGCTCCGCGGGCAGGATGTCGGCGCGCCCCACGTGCTTGACCCGCCAGTTGCCCTCGTGAGAGAGGCCGTCGGCGAGTTCGCCGATGATCTCGATGAGGTCGGCGAGCTCCGCCGAATCCCGCTTGAGCAGGTTGTCGGCGGAGAGCAGGTAGAGCGACACCACCCGGATGCCGAGCTCGTCGCACCAGCCCAGGAACTCGCGCATCTTCGCGGCTCCCGCGCGATGGCCGTGCGCAGGAGTCGCGTAGCCGAGCTGCCGCGCCCAGCGACGGTTGCCGTCGATCATCATCGCGATGTGGTGCGGCATGGTGGCCGGGTCCATCCGTCGCCGAAGGCGTCGGGAGTACAGCCGATAGAGGGGGCCACTCCCTGGCTGTTCGGACCGTGCGCTCACTCCCCTACGCTACCGCGCGGAGGGGGCCCGGCCGCCATGTCGCCCACGGGATATGTGCGGCTTGCGGCATGGGCGGACGCCTAGAGTTCAACCATGCGCAGAGCGAGCCGACCCGCTGCCCCCGATGTGCCGGAGCTGCCCCTCATGGAGGCGGCCGCCGCCGACGCACAGCTCGACATCAAGCCGACCTGGCGGGGCTGGATCCATGCCGGCACCTTCCCTGTTGCGATCGTGGCGGGCATCGTGCTCATCGCGCTCGCGCACGGCGCCCCCGCGAAATGGGCGGCTGTCGTCTTCACGGTCACGTCGCTGCTGCTGTTCGGCAACTCCGCGTTGTACCACCGCTTCGACTGGAAGCCGAAGACGAAGGCGATCCTCAAGCGCATCGACCATGCCAACATCCTGCTGCTGATCGCCGGAACCTACACGCCGCTCGCGACGCTCGCACTCGCGCCGGAAAAGGGCACGCTGCTGCTGATCCTGGTGTGGTCCGGGGCGATCCTCGGGATCCTGTTCCGCGTCTTCTGGATCAACGCCCCCCGCTGGCTGTACGTCGCGCTGTACCTGCTGCTCGGCTGGGCGGCGATGATGTACATCGTCGACCTGCTGCACGCCAACGTCGCGATGATGGTGCTGGTCTGCGTGGGCGGACTGCTCTACACCGGCGGCGCGATCGTGTACGCGATGAAGAAGCCCAACCCGTGGCCCGGGAGGTTCGGATTCCACGAGATCTTCCACGTGTGCACCGTGCTGGCCTTCCTCTGCCACTGGACCGCGTGCCTGCTCATCTCGCTGGCGCCGCTGCAGCCGTCACTGGGCCTGCCCGGCTGAACCGGGCCCGCCTTCCTGCAGCCGATTTGGCCGGGCGGATCCGCCCTGCCTGCGGAGTCAGGATCCGGCGGAGTCAGGACCGGGGAGCGTCCCGCTCGCCCTCGCCCGCGTCATCACCGTGCGCGGCTTCCTCGGCGTCGAGCTCGGCGCGCACCTCCTCGCGGTAGCGCACCCGGCGGATCCGTCGCTGCATGTCCCAGATCAGCAGAGCCGCGAACACGACGATCACCGCGACGATCACGAATCCCACGGGTCCCGGGGTGACCAGGTTCGGGTCGACCGTCGGGGTCGGGGTGGGAGTCGCCGTCACGGCGGCAAGGATCGCCTCGATCATGTCTCAGCCTTTCTGGGCACGGCCCCGTTCGGGCCCCAGGCCTGGATCGGGATAACCTGGAACCACCAGCCTAACGATCGGATGCACCCCGCCGTGACGACCCCCGCCCAGCTCGACGAGCGCTACGGCCGCGGACCCCGACGGCGCCTGCCGATGATCCTCACGATCGCCGCTGCCGCGGTCGTCGTCGGCGTCTTCGGCTGCTGGACATGGCAGGGATCCGCCGACACCGTCGACGTCACCGGCACGGGCTTCCACCTCGGCGACGATCACACCGTGACGGTGTCATTCCAGATCTCGGCGCCCACGAACAGGCCTGTGCACTGCATCGTGGAGGCGCAGGACGAGGAGTTCGGGATCGTGGGCTGGCGACTCGTCACCTACCCTGCATCCGAGCAGCACGCCCGGGCGTTCACCGAGCATGTGCCGGTCGTCTCGGCTGCGACAACGGGTTTGGTGAACTCCTGCTGGGTGTCCTAGGCTCATCGTGTTGAGCGACGCCCCGGCACGTGCCGGGGCGTCTTGGCATATCCGGGACCGGCTGTTCCCGGATCCGATTCGCAAGGAGTTCACCGTGTCGAACGACGCACAGGTCCCCTTCCTCACGCAGGAGGCCTACGACCGTCTTGTCGCGGAGCTGGAGAACCTCTCCACGGTCGGCCGCGAGGAGATCGCCAAGCGCATCGAGCTCGCGCGCGAGGAGGGCGACCTCAAGGAGAACGGCGGCTACCACGCCGCCAAGGACGAGCAGGGCAAGATCGAGGCCCGTATCCGCACGCTCGAGACGCTGCTGAAGACCGCCAAGGTGAGCGAGGCCCCGGCCAGCCGTGGCATCGTCGAGCCGGGTACCGTCGTGACCGCGACAGTGGCGGGCGGCGAGGAGGTCTTCCTCCTCGGCAGCCGGGAGATCGCCGGCGGCACCGACCTCGACGTCTACAGCGAGGCGAGCCCTCTCGGATCCGCGATCCAGGGCCTCAAGGTCGGTCAGAAGACCTCGTACGAGGCGCCTAACGGCCGCTCCATCGAGGTCGAGATCCTGAAGGTCGAGACCTTCGCGGGCTGATCGCATCCCGCAGACGACGAACCCGCCGCGCCATCGAGGGCCGGCGGGTTCGTCGTATGCAGAGGACTCCTCGAGCCGTCAGTCCTGCACCACGATCGGCTCGAAGCCGGCCGCCCGCAGCGTGTCGAGGGTGAGCTCGGAGTGCTCGGGACCGCGCGTCTCCACGCTGAGCTCGAGGATGACGTCGTTGATCTGAAGTCCATGGCCGTGCCGCGTGTGCATCGCCTCGATGACGTTGGCGCCGGCGTGCGCGATGAGCTCGGACACCCGGGCGAGCTGGCCGGGGCGGTCGGGCAGCGGGATGCGCAGCGTGAGGTAGCGCCCCGAGGCGGCGAGGCCGTGCGAGACCACGCGCTGCAGGAGCAGCGGGTCGATGTTGCCGCCCGAGAGCACGGCCAGCGTGGTGCCGCTCTCGTGAACCTTGCCCGCCAGGATCGCCGCGACGCCGACCGCACCCGCGGGTTCCACCACGACCTTGGCCTGCTCGAGCAGCAGGAGCAGCGCGCGGGCGATGTCGTCGTCGCTGACGGTGACGACCTCGTCGACGAGCTCGGCGATCATCGCGAACGGAACGTCGCCGGGGCGCGCCACGAGGATGCCGTCGGCGATGGTCGGGTGCGTGGTGATCTCGACCGGGTGCCCGGCAGCGAGGGACGGGCCCATGGCCGCGGCGTTCTCCGCCTGCACGCCGATCACCCGGACCGTGCGTCCCTGCTCCGCCGCACGTGCCTTCACCGCCGCCGCGACGCCGGCGATGAGGCCGCCGCCGCCGATGCCCACGAGGATCGTGTCGACGTCCGGCACGTCCTCGATGAGCTCGAGGCCGAGGGTCGCCTGGCCGGTCACGATGTCGCGGTGGTCGAAGGGCGGGATCAGCACCGCACCGGTGCGCTCGGCGAACTCGGCCGCGAGGCGCAGCGACGTGGCCACGGTCTCGCCCTCGAGCACGACCTCCGCGCCGTATCCGCGGGTGGCGAGCAGCTTCGGCACCGGCACGCCCATGGGCATGAAGATCGTGGCGGGGATGCCCAGCGCCTGCGCCGCGAGGGCCACGCCCTGCGCGTGGTTGCCGGCGGAGGCCGCGACCACGCCGCGGCCGCGCTCTTCCGCCGTGAGCGTGGAGAGCCGGTGCACGGCGCCACGGATCTTGAACGACCCCGTGCGCTGCAGGTTCTCCATCTTCAACAGGACGGGCGAGCCCAGCACCTTCGTGAGCGCGACCGAGGGCAGCGTCGGGGTGCGCACGATCACGCCGTCCAGGCCGTCCGCCGCCTGCTGGATCTCCGCCAGGGTGGGGACGTGGGCGCCGGTCGGGATCGTGTCGTTCGTCATCGCTTGCTCCTTCTCCGCGCCCGGGGCACGGTCTGCCAGATGTAGTCGCCGTTCGGGGCGGCGCCGGTGCGCCACGCACCGGAGTTGACGGTCACGGCGGCCACGTTCACGAACGCCGCGAGCGGCACCGCGAACAGGGCTCCGGGGATGCCGGCGATCAGAGCGCCGCCGGCCACCACGAGCACCACCGCGAGCGGGTGCACCTTGACGGCGGATCCCATCAGGATCGGCTGCAGGATGTGGCCCTCGATCTGCTGCACCGCAAGCACGACGACGAGCATCCACAGCGCGATCCACGGTCCGTTGTAGACGAGCGCCAGGAAGACCGCCAGGGTGCCCGTGACGACTGCGCCGACGATGGGGATGAAGGATCCGAGGAACACCAGCACGGCGACGGGCACGGCCAGCGGCACGCCCAGCAGGAACGCGCCGAGACCGATGCCGACCGCGTCGATGAAGGCGACCAGCATCTGCGTGCGCGCGTAGTTGATGACGGTGGCCCAGCCGTTGCGCGCGGCAGCGTCGACGGCCGGGCGGGAGGCCTTCGGGAAGAGCTTCACGGTCCAGCCCCAGATCCCGCCGCCGTCGGCGAGCAGGCAGAGCAGGATGAACAGCGTCAGCACGGCTCCGGTCGCCACATGCCCGAACGTGGTGCCGACCGCGATCGCTCCGCTCTTCAGCAGTTCGCCCTGCTCACCGAGGAACTTCACCGACTGGTCGAGCAGATCCTGGATCTGCTTCGCCGTGAGGTGCAGCGGACCGTCGAGGAGGAACTGCTGCAGCTGCCCCCAGGCGGCGACGGTGCGCGTCTGGACGCCGTCCCATTGCTGGGTGATCTGCCAGACCGCCAGCCACAGCAGACCGCCCACGATCGCCAGGGTGCCGACGAGCGCCACGACGATCGCAAGCCACCGCGGCCAGCGCGCCCGCAACATGGTGCTGAACGCGGGCCAGAGCAGAGCGGTGAGCAGGATCGCGACCATCAGCGGGATGACCAGGATCTTGAACAGCATGACCAGCCAGATCACGACACCGAGCGCGGCGGCGATCACCAGCAGCCGCCAGGCGTAGGAGGTCGCGATGCGCAACCCGGGAGGCAGCGATCGCTGCACGTCGTCGCGTACGTCCACATGGCCGGTGACGGTGCGCTGGCGGATGAGATCGCGCAGCCGGGGGGTGCTGTCCTCGCTCATCGGCCCAGTCTACGGGCGCGACGACGGGCGCCTCGTCCGCGCGACGCCGGGCGCCTCGTCCGTGCGACGGCGTCCGCCTCGTCCGTGCGGCGGTGTCCGGGCACGTCCGATGTCGATGGCTGTCGGTACGCTGACCGACGTGACCGACCCCCCCGCCATCGCCCGCCGGACAGCCGCACGCCCCGCGACCGCCACGCTGAGCGCCGGCGAGGCCCGGCGGATCGCGCTGGCCGCGCAGGGCTTCTCCCGGCGGCGCCCCGCGGAGCCGGGCGTGCGCCACCTGCACACGGCGATGGCGCGCATGGGCGTACTTCAGATCGATTCGGTGAACGTGTTCGCGCGCTCGCACTACCTGCCGCTGTTCTCGCGCCTGGGCGCATACGACCCCGCCCTGCTGGAGCGCGCGTTCCTGTCCCGCCCGACCGCCGCGCGATCCGGCCGGTACACCGAGTACCTGGCTCATGAGGCGACCTTCCTGCCCGTCGAGGACTGGCCCCTGTGGGGCTTCCGCCGCGACGCGTTCCGCGCCAAGCGGGGCGAGTTCTGGGGGCGGACCTCCTCGGCGCGCACGCTGGACTGGGTCCGGTCCGAGCTGCGCGAGCGGGGAGCTTCCCGCCCCGCCGAGATCCGCGGCGACGCCCCCGGCGGCAAGGCGGGCTGGTGGGAGTGGGACGAGGTCAAGCACGCTCTGGAGTACCTGTGGCGCATCGGAGAGGTGGCGATCGCCGGACGCGACGGCTTCGAGCGCCGGTACGCGCTCGCGGAGGACGTGGTGCCGGCCGACCTGCTCGGGCGCGATCTGGACCGCACCGCCGCGATCGGCGAACTCGTCCGGCGAGCGGCCCGGGCGCACGGAGTCGCGACCGCCGCCGATATCGCCGACTACTACCGGATCAAGGACCGCGCGGGGGTGCTCGGCGCGATCGACGACCTCGTGGAGCAGGGCGAGCTGGAGCCCGTCCGGGTGCGCGGGTGGGAGCGCGGCGGTCGCCCCGTGCCGGCCTGGCGGCACGTCGAGGCCGTCCTGCCGCGGCGCATCGAGACCACCGCGATCCTCACGCCGTTCGATCCGGTCGTGTGGTTCCGTGACCGCGCGCTGCGGGCGTTCTCGCTGGACTACCGGATCGAGATCTACACGCCTGCCGCCAAGCGCCGCTACGGCTACTACTCGCTGCCGGTCCTGGTCGGCGATCGGATCGCCGCCCGGCTGGATCTCAAAGCGGATCGCGCCGCGGGCACGCTGCGCGTGCAGTCCGCATGGTGGGAACCGCAGGCCCGCCCCACGGACGACCTCGAGCCCATCGCCGCTGAGCTGCGCATCGCCGCCGAGTGGCAGGGCCTCGAGCACGTCTCAGTGTCCGGCTGGGGTGACGCCTCCGCAGCCCTCGCCGATGTGCTGGACGGGCATCCGGAGCGGGTCCACCGGCACGACGTAGGACGATCCGATCAGGTGCCGCTCGGGATCTGATCGTCAGCCCGAGAGGGACGTGAGGGTTTCGGCTCGGTCGCCTTCGGCGTCCTCGCTCAACCTTGATACGCGAAGGGCTCAATGCCGCTTCGCGGCATTGAGCCCTTCCGTATCAAAACTGGACGCGCGGGGGCTCCGCGATGGCGGCGCCGTCGGCCACCTCGAAGAACTCGCGCTCGGTGAATCCGAGGTTGCGGGCGAAGAGGTTGTTCGGGAACACCTTGATCTTGGTGTTCAGCTCGCGCACACCACCGTTGTAGAACCGGCGCGAGGCCTGGATCTTGTCCTCGGTGTCGACGAGAGCGGCCTGCAGCTGCAGGAAGTTCTGGCTGGCCTGCAACTGCGGATACGCCTCGGCGACCGCGAACAGGCTCTTCAGCGCCTGCTGCAGGTGCCCCTCAGCGGCCCCTGCCTCACCTGGGCTGGAGGCCGACAACGTCTCGGCGCGGGCGCGCGTGACGTTCTCGAACACCGCCTTCTCGTGCGCGGCGTAGCCCTTCACCGTGTCGATGAGGTTGGGGATCAGATCGGCCCGGCGCTTGAGCTGCACAGTGATGTCGCTCCACGCCTCGTCGACGCGGACCCCCAGCTGCACGAGTGAGTTGTACGTGGCCCACAGATAGATGCCGACGGCGATGATCAGGACGACGATCACTCCGACGACGACGAGTACTGGAACAAGAACATCCACGGACGACGACCCCCCTTGCAGACGCGGTTTCGGCCCATCCTATCCCGGCATGCTCCGTGTTGGCCGGGCTGCCAGGGAACCGTCAGGCACCGAGCACGCGCTCCAGATAGCCGTTGCCGAATCGGCGCTCCGGATCCAGCCGGTCGCGCACCGCGAGGAAGTCGTCGAAGCGCGGATAGCGCTCCCGGAGCTCGTCGGATCCCAGCGTGTGCAGCTTGCCCCAGTGCGGCCTGCCACCGTGCGCGAGGCAGATCCGCTCCACGGCCTCGAAGTACTCGCGCGGGTCGTGGCGCCAGTAGCGATGCACCGCGAGGTACGCGGAATCGCGCTCGTGCGCCGTGGACAGCCAGCGGTCGTCGGCCGCCGCGAAGCGCACCTCGATCGGGAACTCGATGCGCCAGCCGCGCTTCTTGATGAGGGCTTGCACCGCGCGGAACACGGGCACGATCTGATCCTGCGGCAGCGCGTACTCCATCTCGCGGAACCGCACCGTGCGGCTCTGCGTGAGCACGCGATGAGAGAGATCGGTGTACTCGCGGTCACCCGTGAGCTTCACCGCGAGACGGCTGAACGAGGGGGTGATCGCGGGCACGGCGACACCGGCCGCGCACACGGCCCGGTACACGCCGTTCGAGAGCAGTGTCTCGTCGATCCACTTGCCGACCTTCGGCAACGGGCGCCGCACCGTCGACTCCGGAAGCCGCTCGGTGGTCTTCGTGAGCGCCACGTCCGTGTGCGGGAACCAGTAGAACTCGTAGTGGTCCGCCGCGGCCACACGCTCGTGCACGCTCTCCAGCACCTCGTCCAGCGGAGCCGGCTCATCGACCGCGTGCATCACGAACGCGGGCACGCACTGCAGAGTCACCTCGACGAGGATGCCGAGCGCGCCGAGTCCCAGTGCGACGGCCGGAAGCAGCTCGGCGTTGTGCTCCTCGTCCACGCGGAGGAACTCGCCCGCCGCCGTGATCAGGGTCGCGCCCACGACCTGGGCCGCGATGCCGCGGAAGGCTGCGCCCGTGCCGTGCGTGCCCGTGGAGATCGCGCCGGAGATCGACTGCCGGTCGATGTCGCCGAGGTTCTCCATGGCCAGGCCGTACGGCGCCAGCAGCGCGGGGATGCGGTGCAGACGTGTCCCCGCGAGCAGCGTGACGCGGCCCCGTGCCTCATCGGCCGAGACGAGCCCCTGCAGGTCGTCGAGCTCCAGCAGCACATCGGGAGCGACCGCCACCTCTGTGAAGCTGTGACCGGCGCCGACCGCCTTGATGCGCAGTCCCTGGGCGGCCGCAGCCAGAACGGCGCGCTGCACACCCTCCGGGGAGCGCGGGCGCTCGACGCGGATCGGTCGGATCGAGGCCGAACGGCCCCAGTTCTGCCAGGTTCCGCCCATGCGTGTCACAGGAACGCCTTTCCCTCACCGCGATAGGTGGGCAGTTCGTCGACGACGCGATCGCCGTCGACGAGGTGATAACTCAGGATCCGTTCGGCGGGCTCGCCGCTCTTCGCGTGCCGCAGCCAGACGCGATCCCCCACTCGGAGCGTGCGGGCGGCCTCACCGCGCAGCGGCGTCTGCACCTCACCCGCGGCCTCCCGCGGCGCCGTCTGCAAGCCTTGCGGCCACACCGGCAGTGGCTGACGCGAGGCGACCGGCGGTCCGGAAGCGATCCACCCGCCGCCGAGGATCGTCGCGATGTCAGACGCAGGACGGCGCACCACGTCGAATGCGAAGGCACTGGCGGGCGCCGGCGCGAAGGAACGGTAGCCGTCGAACAGGTGCCCCGCGAGCAGCCCGCTTCCGGCCGTGATCTCGGTCAGCGCCGGATCCGATCCGGTGTACTCCAGGGATCCGGTGCCTCCTCCGGTGACGAACTCGAGGGGCACCAGCGCGCGCACCGCCTCAACGATGCGCGCACGCCGCTCGCGCAGCTCCTGCCGGGACTGCGCCTGCACGGTGCGGATCAGCGTGTCGCCGCTGCCGGTGTCATCGCCCTGGCCGGCGATCTGCGCCTCGTACATCTGCAGTCCGACGAGGCGGAAGCCGTCGCGCTCGGCGACCCTGCGGGCGAAGCGCGCCACCTCTTCCGGCGTGTGCAGCGGCGAGCGGAAGACGCCGATGTGGCCGAGGGCCGGGGCGCGCCAGGAGGCGTCGGCGTCGATCGCGATGCGCACCCGAGGCCTGCGCGAGGGTGCGGCGACCGCGTCGATGAGGTCGAGCTGCGATTCGTCGTCGACCATCAACGTGATCCGGGCGACCGCGCGCTCGTCGACGAGCAGGCGCTCGAGCCCTGGACGATCGGCGGTCGGGTAAGCCAGCACGATGTCGTCGTGGTCCTCGGCGAGCCAGAGCGCCTCAGCCAGTGTGAAGGCGAGGAGGCCTCGGTACCCGGGCACTCGGAGCGCGGCATCGATGACCTCGCGCACGCGCACCGACTTCGTGGCGATCCTGATCGGCAGCCCGCCCGCGCGCACCACCATGTCCATCGTGTTGTAGCGCAGCGCGTCGAGATCGATCACGGCGACCGGCGCGGGCAGGTGCGCGGTGGCCTCCGTCAGGCGCGGCCACCACGAAGCCGGGGTCTGCCAGGGAAGTCCTGCGGATCGGCGGGGCGCCGGCGCGCGGCCCTGATCGGCGGTGAGCTCGAGCACTCCCCCAGCCTAAGGTGTGCCCTCCCCAGGAGCTGCGCCACCCGGCCGGCTCGGACCCCGAACCCCTCCGATCCGCAGGAGTGCGGTCAGCCGGAACCCGCGCTCGCGCTTTCCACGATGACGAGGTGGCTGAGGTCGATGGAGCAGATATCCGGAAGGTCCAGATCCGCGGGGTGGATGGTGGCGACGCGGACCACGGCGAGTCGCGGAGGTTGCAGGACGTCCATGAGGTCTCCCGGGTGCAGCACTGATGATGGCTGCCAGGGTCCGGGGCAATGCCGCAAACCTACGCTGGTGACGGGAGGGCGTCAAGACCCGCCGGACCGCGTCACGCCCGGAGTAGAGTGGTGAAGCGCGTAGTACGCCCTGCGCGTATGATCGGCACGCGTCTCGTGAGCCGATCCTGTCGAGGGCGACGGCGAGTGGTTCATGACAGACGCATTCCAAGCTGGGGGCATGCCGTCCCCTGCGGGTACTCCCGAATGGGAGTGGGGCGACGATCTCTGCGCGCCCTTCGTGGAGTTGCTGCCCGTATCCGGAGCGTCGGTCTCGGTGTTCCGACGCAGTGGCGATTCCACGACAGTGTGCACGAGCGATCCGCTCGCGCGGCGTCTGGATGCCATGCAGTTCGAGTTGGGTGAGGGCCCGCGCTGGGTGGTCGCACGCACCGGAAAGCCGTCGATCTGCGCGGACGTCGCCCGGGAGAGCCACCCCGACTGGCCCGTGTTCGGCGTCGGCCTCGCCGCGCTCGAGGTGGGAGCACTCTTCGCCTTTCCCATCTTGACCGGTCCGGTCATGCTGGGCGTCGTCGATCTGTACCGCCGAACGCCGGGTCCGTTCGATCGCGAGGCGACAGCCCAGGCGCTCTCCCTCGCCAGGAAGGTCGCCGCCCCGGCTGTGCGGGAAGCGCTGCGCTCCGCCGCCGACGGGGAGGAGCCGCCGCCGAAGGCGCCCACGCTCCGACGCGAGGTGCATCAGGCCGTGGGGATGGTCTTCGTGCAGCTCGAGGTGAGCACGCTCGAAGCTCTCGCACTCCTGCGCGCGTACGCGTTCTCGAGGAACCGCCCACTGGAGGACGTCGCCCGGGACGTCGTGCAGAGGCGCATCGATTTCCGGGATCTGTCCGGCTGATCCCGGCATACGATGCCAGACAAGGAAGGGTCGATCATGACCAGCACATCCAGAGAGAGCCGCCTCAACGCCGCTTTCGTGATGGTCGCCGACACGCTCACCGACGACTATGACGTGGTCGAGCTGCTGCACACGCTGGTCAGCGAGTGCACCGCGATCGTCGATGCGCAGGCGGGCGGGCTCATGCTGCTCGACGCGGTCGGCGATCTCCAGGTGGTGGCATCGACCACCGAGAGCGCCGAACTCGTCGAGGTCCTGCAGCTCGCGGCCGGGGTCGGACCGTGCCTGGACTGTTTCGCCACCGGCCAACAGGTCTCCGTGCCCGATGTCGCCGCCACCGACCGATGGCCCGCCTTCACCCAGGAGGCCCTGCGCCGAGGATTCCACTCCGCGCACGCCATCCCCATGCGGCTGCGCGGCGACACGATCGGCACGATGAACCTCTTCGGCGAATCGGTCGGCGCGCTCAGCGATCGCGACGCGGCCGCGGCTCAGGCGCTCGCCGACGTCGCCACGATCGGCATCCTGCAGCAGCGCATCTCCGCGCATGCGCAGGTCGTCGCAGAACAGCTGCAGAGAGCCCTCGACAGCCGAGTGCTCATCGAGCAGGCCAAGGGGGCGATCGCCCAGACGAACGGCACCTCGATGGACGAGTCCTTCGCTGTCCTGCGCCGCTACGCCCGCGAGCACAATCTCACGCTCCATGCTCTCGCGGAGGCGATCACGAACCGATCGCTCCCCGTCTCCGCACTGACGGGATCGCACCGCCGCTGAGAACGATTCGGCCCGTTCGGGGCCATCGCCCCCGAACGGGCGTAGTCTGAACACAGATCCGCTCGAGACCCCGGCGCAACGCCGAGAGGAGCGGGATCATGACTTCTAATACGACCCGTCCGGGGGCATCAAGCCTCGGTCCGGTGCGGCAGGCCGGCAACAGCGATTACACCGATCTGGCACGGATGGTGAAGTCCGCAGGGTTGATGCGCCGCAGATACGGCTACTACTGGACGAAACTGATCTGCGTACCCATCGTCGTCGCCGCCGCGACCGTCTCGTTCATCGTGATCGGCGACACCTGGTGGCAGATGTTCACCGGCGCCGCCTTCGCGATCCTGTTCACCCAGATCGCGTTCCTCGGACACGATGCCGCACACCGCCAGATCTTCCGATCCGGGCGCTGGAACGACTGGATCAGCCTCATCCTCGGGGACCTCTTCGTCGGGATGAGTTATGGGTGGTGGCAGCACAAGCACACCCGGCATCACGCCAATCCCAACATGATCGGCTCGGATCCCGATATCGACCTGCCCGTGATCGCATTCACCCCGGAGCAGGCAGCGAGGGATCGCCCGCCGCTGGCACGCTGGGTCATCTCCCACCAGGGCGTCTTCTTCTATCCGATCCTGTTGCTCGAGGGAATCTCGTTGCACGCGTCGAGCCTGTACCGCGTGTTCCACCGCGAACCGCTCGCACGCCGTCCGATCGAGATCGGCTTCCTGATGATCCGCATCCTCGGATACCTCGCACTCGTGTTCCTCGTGCTCTCGCCGGACAAGGCCGCCGTCTTCCTCGCCGTGCAACTCGGCCTGTTCGGCTTCTACATGGGCGTCTCGTTCGCCCCGAACCACAAAGGCATGCCGCTGGTCCCGCACGACGCCCGTCTCGACTTCCTGAGCCGGCAGGTGATGATGAGCCGGGACATCCGTGGCAACTGGTTCGTCGACACCGCGATGGGCGGGCTGAACTACCAGATCGAGCACCACCTGTTCCCCTCGATGGCGCGGCCGTATCTGAAGCACGCCGCACCGATGATCGCCGCCTACTGCGCCGATCACGACGTGCCGTACACGCAGACAGGCCTCTGGGCGTCGTACGGGATCGTCCTGCGCTACATCAACCGGGTAGGCCTGGGCGAACACGACCCATTCGCCTGCCCCCTCCTGGAAATGAGGCAGAGCATATGACCGTCATCATCCTGCTGGCCGTGATCTGGGCGGTCCTCACGATCGTCGGATTCGCGTTCAAGGGACTCCTATGGCTGGCGATCGTCGGCATCGTCCTGTTCGTGGGCACGCTCGTCCTGGGCATCACCCGACGAGTGATCAACCGCAACCAGAAGCTCTGAGCGCACTGCTCATCGAGAAGGAGGTGATCGACAATGAACGCACTCCTTGTGGTCGTCGCGGTGATCGCGATCGTTCTGCTCTTCTTCGGCGGTTTCGTTCCCACCGTGCAATGGCTGCTCTGGGTGGGAATCGTCCTGCTCGCCGTAGCCGTCATCATGTGGCTCGTCCGGATGATGTCCGGCCGCCGTCATTCCGTGTGACGCTCAGGACGCGGGGCGCTCCCGGCTAGGCTCGAGAGGCGCCCCCGTAGCCCAACGGCAGAGGCAGGCGACTTAAAATCGCCTCAGTCCGGGTTCGAATCCCGGCGGGGGCACCCCCTCGCGCTCTCCGCGTGGGCGTTCGCGCTCGCGGCTTGTCCGATCCGCACCACGACCTCGCTCGCAGGCACGACGTCGCCCGACGGCGCCGCGGCAGATGCGAAACACCCCCGATCCTCTGCGCAGAGGATCGGGGGTGTTCCGAACGAGACGGGGCCTACTTGGCGGCGCCGACCGTCTCCTTGGCCTTCTCGACCTTGGCCGGAGCGGCCTCGGCGGCCGGACGCGGACGGGCGGCGAACTCGTCGAAAACGGCGCGCGGCGTCTGCACGGCCTCGAGGCCGACGATGTCGCGACCGAGCCACAGGTTGTTCCACCAACCCCACAGCACGCGCCACTTGCGCTCCCACGAGGGCATCGCGAGGCCGTGGTAGCCGCGGTGCGCGATCCAGGCCACGAAGCCCTTCAGAGCGAGGTTGCCCGACTGGAAGACGCCGTTGTAAAGGCCGAGGCCGGCGACGGCGCCGAGGTTCTTGTGGAAGTAGTCCTTCGGCGTCTCGCCGCGCAGCACCGCCACGAGGTTCTTCGCGAGCAGCTTGGCCTGGCGCACGGCGTGCTGCGCGTTGGGCACGCACATGCCGCCCACGCCGCCGCCGGACAGGTCGGGGACGGCCGAGACGTCACCGGCGGCCCAGGCGCCCTCGACGATCTCGTCGGGGGTGCCCACACGCAGGTCGGCGCGGGTCTGGATGCGGCCGCGCTCCTCGACCGGCAGGTCGCCGCCGCGCACGACGGTGGGGTTGGCCATAACGCCCGCGGTCCAGACGATGAGGTCGGTCGGGATGACCTCGCCGGTGGAGAGCTCGACGTTGCCCGCGACGGCGCCCTTGACCTGGGTGTCCAGGTGCACGTTCGCACCGCGCTTGGCGAGGTCCTTCAGGACCCACTCGCTGGTCTTCAGGGATACCTCGGGCATGATCCGGCCCATCGCCTCTATGAGGTGGAAGTGCGTGTCCTCGAACGACAGCTGCGGGTACTTCGCGATCAGCGACGACGCGAACGAGCGCAGCTCGGCGAACGCCTCGATGCCGGCGAATCCGCCACCCACGACGACGACCGTGAGCAGGCGGTCCCGCTCGGGGCCGGCGGGGATGGAGGCGGCCTTGTCGAAGTTCGACAGCAGCTTGTCGCGCACGGCGACGGCCTCTTCGATGGTCTTGAGCCCGATCGCGTTTTCGGCGATGCCGGGGATCGGGAAGGTGCGCGAGACGGCACCGGCGGTCACGACGATCTGGTCGTACGCGAACTCGTACGGCTCACCCTGCGACGGCGTGATCGTGGCGACCTTGTTCGCGTGATCGATGCCGGTGACCTTGGCCGTCACCACTTTCGTGCGCTTCAGGTGGCGGCGGTGGGCGACGACCGCGTGCCGCGGCTCGATCGACCCGGCAGCGACCTCCGGCAGGAAGGGCTGGTAGGTCATGTACGGCAGCGGGTCCACCATCGTGACCTCGGCCTCGCCCTTGCGGAGATGCTTCTCGAGCTTCCACGCGGTGTAGAAGCCGGCGTAACCACCGCCCACGATCAAGATCTTGGGCGCGGCAGCGCTCTTTGCCACGGTGCTCTCAGTCACGGAGGCTTACTCCTCAGTCATCGGGATTTTGGCGTGCAGATGCGCGCGCCGAACGGATGCGCCGGGCAGCAGCGGTGACGCCAAGCGCTATCAGGATACCAGGCACGGTGAGCGCGACGAGCGGGAGGGTACCGTACAGCAGCGAATCGGGGCTGGGGATCAGCGGCGAGGTGGCCTTCGTCGGGGTATCGGCCTCCGGCAGAGGCGGAATCGCGACCGGCGTGGAGGTCGGCGCCGCGGGCGCGGGAGCCTCGGCGCGGCGGTTGAGGCGGATCCAGTCGGCCAGGTCGCCGAGCGGGTTCTGATCGACCGACGGCAGCGACGCGGTCACCGCCGCGGCCGCGTCGATCAGGCCATAGCCGTACAGCGGATCCGGATGCGCCGTCATCTGCGGTGCCGGGCGGGCGGTCTGGATGATCTGGTTGATCACGTTGTTCGCGTCCATGTCCGGATGCGCCGCACGCACGAGCGCGACCACGCCCGCCACGATGGGAGCCGCGCCGCTCGTGCCGTTCCACGTCTCGATCGATCCGTTCGCGTCGACGCCGAGCAGCGATTCGCTGGGCGCCGAGACGGCGATCGATATGCCCTGCGTCGAGGCAGCACGGCTGGCGACGCCGTGCTGATCGACTCCCCCGACCGCGAGCACTCCGGGGATCGTGGCGGGGGCCCCGACCATGGCCGTGCCGCTGCCGCGGTTGCCCGCCGCCACCACCACGACCACGTCGTGCTGGAAGGCGTAGAGGAACGCGTCGTCCCAGCTGCGGTCCCATTCCAGGGTGTTCGTGGTGAACGAGAGGTTGATCACGTTGGCGCCGTGGTCGACGGCCCACTTCATCGCTTCCGCAACCTGCTTCGTGAACGGCACCGGTGCCGTTGTTCCGAATCCGAGCGAGATGGACAGTAGCTTCGCCTCGGGTGCGACGCCGATCATGCCGGTGCCGTCGGGTTTGGGCCTGCCCGCGGCCAAGGAGGCGACCCGGGATCCGTGATCGCTGTCCAGCGGCCCGAGCGGCGTTCGACCATCGTCGGATCCGATGCCGGACACATCGGTGCCATCGGTGACGGCCCCCTCGAACGGGGCCGGTCCCTTGGCGATGCCCGTGTCGATGACGGCAATGGTGACACCTGCACCACGGGTGGTCTTCCACGCGGCGTCGATGTGCGCGCCCTCGAGCCAGTACTCCGCGGTGCGCTCGGTGTCCGTCGGACTGGGCGTCGGGGTCGCCCCGATCGCGAGCGGCGCCACGAGCGCGAGCGCGAGCACCGCCACGGCGGAGCGGATCCGCCGGGCGTTCAGGATGCGTGTGGTCGACGTCATCGGTCTCGGATCACCGCCCCAGGGCGGCTCCCGGCTCCAGGCACTCGCAGCGCTCGGGCGACCATCGCGCCCGCCGCAAGGCCTCGTCGCCGATCGGGTTGACGCCCTCCCCTGCGGCCAGGGCATGGCCGGCCAGGGCGTGCAGGCACTTCACGCGGGTCGGCATGCCGCCGGCGGAGACCCCGGCGATCTCGGGGACGTCGCCGTACTGCGCGCGGTCGGCGAGGTAGGCCTGGTGGGCCCGCAGGTAGGCGACTGCAGCGTCCTCCTCCTCGAGCAGCGCGGCGAGCTCGGGCATCACGTGCTCGGCCTCGAGGGTCGACATCGCGGCGGCCGCGGCCGGGTGCGAGAGGTAGTAGAACGTGGGGAACGGCGACCCGTCGGCCAGTCGCGGCAGCGTCGCGACGACGGTGGGGTTGCCGCAGACGCAGCGCGCGGCGATCCCGACGACTCCCCTGGCGTCGCGGCCGAGCTGTGCGGAGACGACCGCGATCTCGGCGTCGGTGGGCGGGGCGAAGGGCGGCGTGGTCACCCCTCCAGGGTACGGGGTCCGCCTCCGGGACGCGTCAGCGCGCGGCCGAGCCCGCGGCGGTCTTGGCAAGGCCCGCCCCGGTCACGCTGCGCAGCAACTGGCCCGCCCAGTCGGACGACTTCACCTGCGCGGTGTCGCTGACGGCGGCCTGCTCGACGGGCTGCGCGGCCGGATCTATGTCGTTGTCGATGAGGTAGACGACCTCGCCCGGCTTGACGTAGAACAGGCGCTCCCTGGCCTGCGCGGTGATGTACGCCGGGTCGTTCCAGCGCTCGCGCTCCGCGGTGAGATCGTCGATCTGCTTCTGTGTGACCTGCACCGAGTGCTCCAGGGCCGCGATCCGCTGCTTCTGGTCGAGATAGGTGCCGAGCGTGGGCACGAGCACCCACGCGCCGAGGACGACGAGCGACAGCATGATGACCATGAAGCCGCTGAGCCGGATGCCGCCGACCCAGCTCCGCACGTCGACGGCGCGGGCGGGGGCGGCCCGGTCGGCGCGCCCCGCCGACCGGGCTCCCGGTGCGACGGGCGCAGACGACGAAGGAGGAGTCCGACGTGTCGTCATGACTCCTCCTCCGTATCGATCAGCCGACCGGACCGGCAATGTGCGGATGTGCCGCTCAGCCCTTGAAGCGCGGGAAGGCGGAACGCCCGGCGAAGACCGCCGCGTCGCCCAGCTCCTCCTCGATGCGCAGAAGCTGATTGTACTTCGCGACCCGCTCCGACCGAGCGGGCGCGCCGCTCTTGATCTGGCCCGAGTTGACGGCGACGACGAGGTCGGCGATCGTGGTGTCCTCGGTCTCTCCGGAACGGTGCGAGAGCATCGTGGTGTAGCCGGAGCGGTGCGCCAGGCTGATCGCGTCGAGCGTCTCGGACAGCGTGCCGATCTGGTTCACCTTGACCAGCAACGAGTTCGCGACACCGAGGTCGATGCCCTTCTGCAGACGCTCCGGGTTGGTCACGAACAGGTCGTCGCCGACGAGCTGGATCTGCGATCCGAGCTTCTCGGTGAGGCCCTTCCAGCCGTCCCAGTCGTCCTCGGCGAGGGCGTCCTCGATCGTGACGATCGGGAAGTCCTTGACCAGGCCCACGTAGTAGTCGGTGAGCGAGGCCGCATCCCAGTCCTTGTCGTCGAGGCGGTACACGCCGTCGTTGTAGAACTCGGTGGCGGCGGCGTCGAGCCCCAGCGCGATGTCGGCGCCCGGCGTGAAGCCGGCCTTCTCGATCGCCTTGACCAGGAACTCCAGGCCCTCGCGGTTGCTCGGCAGGTCGGGGGCGAAACCGCCCTCGTCGCCGAGGCCGGTGGCGAAGCCCGCGGCCTTCAGCTCGCCCTTGAGCACGTGGTAGACCTCGGTGCCCCAGCGCAGCGCCTCGGAGAAGCTGTCGGCGCCGATCGGGGCGAGGAAGAACTCCTGCATGTCGATGCCGTTGTCGGCGTGCGAGCCGCCGTTGATGACGTTGAACAGCGGAACGGGCAGCAGGTGCGCGTTCGGACCGCCCAGGTAGCGGAACAGCGGCAGATCCGCCGAGTCGGCCGCAGCCTTGGCGACCGCGAGGCTCACGCCGAGGATCGCGTTCGCGCCCACGCGGCCCTTGTTCTCGGTGCCGTCGACCTCGATGAGGATCTCGTCGATGATGCGCTGCTCGCTGGCCTCGACCCCCTCGATCGCGGGCCCGAGCTCGTCGATGACCGCCTCGACGGCCTTCAGCACGCCCTTGCCGCCGTAGCGGCTCTTGTCGCCGTCACGCAGCTCGTACGCCTCGAAGGCACCGGTGGACGCACCGGACGGCACGGCGGCGCGCTGCACGATGCCGTCGTCGAGGAGCACCTCCACCTCGACGGTCGGGTTGCCACGGGAGTCGAGAATCTCGCGTGCGCCTACAGCCTCGATCAGTGCCACAGGGTGCTCCTTGTTCAAGAGGGAAGTGGGGTGGTGGAGCGACGTCGATCCGCGGCCCAGTCTAGTCGGAGCCGCCCTCGGCCCGCTGAGGATGACGCACCGCTCCCGGAGACGGCGAGGGGCCGCGCGGTGCTGTCCGCGCGGCCCCTCGTGGTGCGGGTGTTACTTGTTGTACGACTTCACGACATCGAGCAGGTTCGGGACGTTGGCGTACGCCTCGGCGGCGTTGTCCTTCGTCACGATGACCGGCGCGAGCAGGAACGACGGGACGACCTTGACGCCGTTGTTGTAGGACTTGGTGTCGTTGACATCGACCTTGTCGCCCTTCTGCAGCTCCTGCGACATCTTGATCGCCTGGGCGACGAGCAGCGACGTGTCCTTGTTGATCGTGGAGTACTGCACGCCCTCCATGATCGACTTCACGGACTCGACCTCGGAGTCCTGACCGGTGACCACCGGGACGGGCTTGCCGGCCTGCTGCACCGAGGTGATGATGGCGCGGGCGAGGGTGTCGTTCGGGCTCAGCACGCCGTCGATCGTGGCGGAGCTGTAGTTGGCGGTGAGCAGCGCGTCCATGCGGCGCTGCGCGTTCTCCGCCTTCCAGCCGTCGGTCGCGGTCTGGGTGATCTCGGTCTGACCCGAGACGACCTTGAGCGTGCCGTCCTTGATCTTCGGCTCGAGCACATCCATCGCGCCCTTGAAGAAGACCGCCGAGTTCGCGTCGTCGGCGGATCCGGAGAACAGCTCGATGTTGTACGGCGCCGGGTGACCCGCGCGCTTGGCGAGACCGTCGAGCAGGGCCTGACCCTGCAGCTGGCCGACCTTGAAGTTGTCGAACGCGACGTAGTAGTCCACCGCGTCGGTGTTCTCGATCAGGCGGTCGTAGGCGATCACGGTCGCGCCGGCATCGTGCGCCGCCTTGACCTGGGTGGACAACTGCTTGCCGTCCTTCGCCCCGATGATGATGACCTTCGCACCGCCGGTGACCATGGCCTGGATCTGGTTCTGCTGCTCGGCGACCGTGTTGCTGGCCGGCGCGTACTGCACGTCGGGCTTGAAGCCTGCCTTGGTCAGACCGTCGGTGAACAGCTTGCCCGCGAGCACCCAGTTCTCACTGGTCTTGTCCGGCAGGGCGACACCGATCTTGGCGTCGGCGGCGAAGCCCTTCGCTGCCGCACCGCTCGAAGCGGGGGTTCCGCCGCGCTCGGACGAGCAGCCGGTGAGGGCGAAGGCACCCGCGACGACGACCGCTGTCGCCGAAAGGAGGATCTTCTTCATTGGGATCTCTTTCTCTCTTGGTGTGTGCATCTCAGGTGAATGCAGGATCGTGCCGCGAACGGCCCGGACCTCTTTTACTTGCCGCTCGCGCTGCCGGGAGCGGTGGTGCTGAAAGGTTCCTCCGCGCGGGAGAACCGTCGGGTGATGAAACCGGTCAGGGACGGGCGGCCCTGCTGCTTGTTCCAGACGTCGACGGCGACCGCGAGCAGCAGCACGAGGCCCTTCACCATCGAGACGACGTCCGCGCCGAAGCCCAGCAGCGCCATGCCGTTGTTGAGGAACGCCATGACCAGACCACCGATGATGGATCCGATCACGGTGCCGATGCCGCCGGAGACGGCCGCGCCGCCGATGAACACCGCGGCGATCGCGTCGAGCTCCCAGCCGTTGCCGTCCTGCGGGCCGGAGGCCGTCGCACGGGCCACGTAGATCATGGCGGCGACAGAGGCGAGCACGGACATGTTCATCATCACGAAGAAGTCGGTCCAGCGGTCCTTCACACCGCTCAGGCGCGCGGCCTGACGGTTGCCGCCGACCGCGTAGAGGTGGCGGCCGAACACGGTGTTGCGGGTGACGAACGTGTAGACGATGACCAGCAGCAGCAGGATCACGCCGGAGATCGGGAAGCTCGTGCCCGGACGGCCGGTGGCGAACAGCCAGCCAGCGACGAGGATCAGCGCGGACAGGATGACGACCTTGACGACGCTCACCCAGACCGGTGCGACCTCGGTGCCGGCCTTGCGCTGCGAGCGACGCAGGAAGACCTCGAAGACGACGACCCAGACCACCGCGAGCAGCGCGAGCACCATCGTGAGCACGTTGAAGGCGAGGGGCACGGCGAGCTCGGGCAGATAGCCGGCGCCGATCCACTGGAAGTCCGCGGGCACGGCGACCGAGGTCGACTGGCCGAACCACTGGTTGGCACCGCGGAAGAACAGCATGCCCGCCAGAGTCACGATGAACGCGGGCACGCGCACGAACGCGACCCAGAAACCCTGCCAGGCGCCGACCAGGGCGCCGAGCGCCAGGCCGAGGAGGATCGCCGCCCACCACGGGAAGTGCCAGTTCGCCATCGACTGCGCCACGATGATGCCGACGAACGCGGCGACCGAGCCGACCGACAGGTCGATGTGGCCCATGATGATGACCATCACCATGCCGATCGCGAGGATCAGGATGTAGGAGTACTGGCTGACGACGTTGATCAGGTTGCCGGGCGAGAGCGTCAGCCCGCCGGTCCAGATCTGGAAGATGATGATGATCACGACCAGGGATCCGAGGATCCCGAACTGACGGCTGGTGGACTGGCCGCCGCCCATCATCTTGCCGAGGTCGCGGAAGCGGAAGCCCTCCTCGGGCGCCGGCGTCGTCGTCGGCGGGGTCTGAGTGGTCATGGTGCTCATGCGGATGCTTTCTGCGTCAGGGAGGTCATGCTGCGCATGAGCGCCTCCGCGGTGGCTTCGGATGCGGGGAGGCAGTCGGTGACGCGTCCCTCGAACACGGTGTAGATGCGGTCGGACATGCCGAGCAGCTCGGGCAGCTCGCTGGAGATCACGATGACGCCCTTGCCCTGTGCGGCGAGCTCGTTGATGATGCCGTAGATCTCGTACTTCGCGCCGACGTCGATACCTCGGGTGGGCTCGTCCAGGATCAGCAGATCCGGATCCGTGAACATCCACTTCGCCAGCACGACCTTCTGCTGGTTGCCGCCGGAGAGCGTCCCGACCCCCTGGTCGACGGTCGGCGTCTTGATGCGAAGCGACTTGCGGTAGCGCTCCGCGATCTGCGCCTCCTCGACGTCGTTCACGACGCCGTTGCGGGAGATCTTGGAGAGCTTGGCCGATACGATCGAGCGCTTGATGGTGTCCAGCAGATTGAGGCCCAGGACCTTGCGGTCCTCGCTGACGTAGGCGAGCCCATGCCTGATCGCGCTTCGCACGTCCGGCAACGTGATCTCCTGGCCGTCCTTGATGATCGTGCCGGAGAGAAACTGGCCGTACGAGCGCCCGAAGATGCTCATCGCGAACTCGGTGCGGCCTGCGCCCATGAGGCCCGCGATGCCGACGACCTCGCCGCGGCGCACCTCGATGCTGGAGCCCTTCACGACCATGCGCTCGGACACGCTGGGGTGGCGCACCCACCAGTCCTTGACCTCGAAGAAGACGTCGCCGATCTCCGGGGTCCGATCGGGATAGCGGCTCTCGAGTGAACGGCCGACCATGCCGCGGATGATGCGGTCCTCGTTGATCTCCCCGCGGCCGACGTCGAGCGTCTCGACCGTGCGTCCGTCGCGGATGATCGTGATCTCATCGGCGATCTGCTCGATCTCGTTGAGCTTGTGGCTGATGATGATCGACGTGATCCCCTTCGCCTTCAGGCCGAGGATCAGGTCGAGCAGGTGCTGCGAGTCGTTCTCGTTGAGCGCCGCGGTGGGCTCGTCGAGGATGAGCAGCTTGACGTCCTTGTTCAGCGCCTTGGCGATCTCGATGAGCTGCTGCTTTCCGACGCCGAGGTGCTTGATCGCGACGTCGGGGTCCTCCCGGAGGCCGACGCGGGCCAGCAACTCGACCGTGCGCTGCTTCTGCGCCGTCCAGTCGATGCGGGCGCCGCGGCGGATCTCGTTGCCGAGGAAGATGTTCTCGGTGATGGACAGCTCGGGGATGAGCGCGAGCTCCTGGTGGATGATCACGATTCCGGCATGTTCGCTGGCTGCGATGTCCTTGAAGCGCTGCTCCTGTCCGTAGAGCAGGATCTCGCCGTCGTAGCTGCCGTACGGGTACACGCCCGACAGCACCTTCATCAGGGTCGACTTCCCCGCGCCGTTCTCACCGCAGATGGCGTGCACCTCGCCGGTGCGAACAGTGATCGACACATCGGAGAGGGCCTTCACACCCGGGAACTCCTTCGTGATGCTGCGCATCTCGAGGATCGGTCCGGCCACAGTGGGCAGCGTCGTCGTCTCGCTCACGGATCTCCTTCGATACCAGGTCCGGTGATGTTACGGTCAATGTTACCGTTCACATCGGGATACATCGTGCACCGCCCGGGCGGACAGTGTCAAGTCACACCGCCCATTTCGTGTCCCTACCGTGACGCGGCGGATTCGCGTCCGCACAGCACCGGGACGACCGGTCCGAACGTCGGCACCGTCTCCCCGCGCAACTGCGCCAGCAGGATCTGCACCGCACGTCGGCCGAGCTCGGCGAAGTCCTGATGCACCGTGGTCAGCGGCGGCGCGACATGTGCGGCCACCGGAATGTCGTCGAAACCGACGACGCTCACATCGATCGGCACCCGCAACCCCGCGTCTCGGAAGCCGTGCATGAGCCCGATCGCCATGAGGTCGTTCGCGGCGAACACCGCCGAGAAGTCGCGTCGCCGGGCGAGCTCCTGGCCCGCGAAGTATCCGAAGTCGGCCGTCCAGTCGCCGCGGATGGGCGGGATCGTCGGCAGGTCGGCATCGCGCATCGCGTCGAGGTAGCCGCGCATGCGCGACTCCGCCTCGATCCAGTCCTGGGGCCCCGCCAGATGCAGGATGTCGCTGTGCCCGAGCCGGATCAGGTACTCGGTGATCATTCGCGCTCCGGCGAGCTGATCCGCGGAGTGGCTGAACCCGTCGGAGCCGGACGCGGTCTGCAGGCTGACGAACGGCACCGACACCGCCATCCCCCGCAGCACGTTGAACACGCGCACCTGCGGCGCGAGCACGACGATCCCGTCGACGGACTCCCGCACCAGCTGGCGCACCGCCGCGCCGATGACCTCGGGCGTCGTGTCGGGCAGATTGAGCGTGCTCACCGAATAGCCCTCGGCCCGCGCGGCATCCTCGATCGCCGCGATGGAGGACGTCGGGCCGAACTCCCCCGTCGTCGCGGACAGGATGCCCAGCAGGTTCGACCGGCTCGTGGCGAGCGCTCGCGCCGCGATGTTCGGCCGGTAATCCAGCACGCGGATCGCGTCGAGAACCCGGTCCTTGGTCTCCGGCCGGATGCTGGGGTGATCGTTCAGCACGCGGGAGACGGTCTGATGCGAGACGCCGGCCAGCCGCGCGACGTCGCGGATGCTGGGCATCCGGGCACGCTCGGAGGAGGTCGACATGCATAGCCTCCTCGATGTGCACGGTCACATGGATGAGTCCATTATGGGGTCGCAGCCCTCGGCGCGCACGCTGCCCGGCTCAGTCGTCAGCGGAGACCACGTGCGCCCCGCGCACCGGCCCGTGCGCGCGCAGGGCCGTGCGCCCCGATCCGCGCAGTCGCTCGGCCGTGGCGTCCGCGCCCTCGGCGGTCTCGCAGAGGAAGGCGATGGTGGGGCCGGAACCCGACACGATCCCTCCGACGACCGGCGCGCCGCCCCCGCCGACCACCTCGTCGATGAGCTCCTCCAGCGACGGCCGCAGCCGGAAGGATCCGGCCTCCAGCTGATTGCGCAGACTCTGCCCGAGCTCGAACGCCTCGCCGGACAGCAGGGACTCGAAGAATGACGGCGGCACCTGCACGGGGTCCAGCCGGCGCCGCTGAGCGTGGCCCTCCGGGTCGCTCTGCAGGTCTTCGGCCATGACCATGTCGAAGGCGCGGTACACCGCCGGCGTGGACAGCCCCTCGTCGTCGAGGAGCAGCACCCACTCGTACCGGCCCCGCGACAGCGCCGGCGTCAGCACGTCGCCGCGCCCCGAGCCGACGGCGGTGCCGCCCATGAGCGAGAAGGGCACGTCAGCGCCCAGGCGGGCCGCCAGCTCGTGCAGGCGACCGTGGTCGAGCCCCGTGCGCCACAGTTCGTTGCAGGCCACGAGAGCGCCGGCGGCGTCGGCGGACCCTCCCCCCATGCCGCCCGCGACGGGCACGGTCTTGTGCACGTCCAGATGCACACCGCCGTCGTAGCCGGTGGCCGCGGCGAGCACCTTGGCCGCGCGCATGGCGAGGTTGCGGTCGTCGAGCGGGACCGTGGACGGATCCGCGACGCCCGACACGCTGATCGTGAAGTCGTCGGCGTGCGTCGCGATCACATCCTCGTAGAGCGACACCGCCTGGAACACCGTGGAGAGCTCGTGATAGCCGTCCTCGTCGAGATCTCCGACTCCGAGGAAGAGGTTGACCTTCCCCGGTGCGCGCACGTGCACGCGCTGCAGCGGCTGCTCGTCCGACTGCTCCTCTGCGATGCTCATCGGCTCACAGCTCCGATGAGACCGACCACAGGTTCACGTCGAGGCCCGCGCCGGCGATGCTGTCGATGCGGGCGATCTCCGCCGCGGTCAGCTCGGGCGCGTCCAGGGCGGCGAGGTTCTCGTCGAGCTGCGCCGGACGCGAGGCGCCGATGAGCGCCGAGGCCACGACGCCGTCGCGGAGCACCCACTGCAGCGCGAGCTGGGCGAGGCTCTGCCCGCGTTCTCTCGCGAGGTCGTTCAGGGCGCGCAGGACGGCGAGCCCCTCATCGCTGAGGGGCTTGTCCGGCAGCGAGCCGCGCTTCTGGGCGCGTGCGGCGGTGCCGTCGCCCAGGTACTTGTCGGTGAGCAGCCCCTGTGCGAGCGGCGTGAACGCGATCGCACCCATCCCTTCCTCGCGGAGCGTCTCGGTGAGGCCGTCCTCGATCCAGCGGTTCAGGATGGAGTACGAGGGCTGGTGGATCACGAGCGGCGTGCCGAGCTCCCGGGCGATGTCCATCGCGGCCTCGGTGCGCTCCGCGCTGTACGAGGAGATCCCGACGTAGAGGGCCTTGCCCTGGCGGACCAGGGTGTCCAGGGCGCCGATGGTCTCCTCGACCGGGGTGACCGGATCCACGCGGTGGGAGTAGAAGATGTCGACGTAGTCCAGTCCCATCCGCGTCAACGACTGCTCGGCGCTCGCCAGGATGTACTTGCGACTGCCGAGGTCGCCGTAGGGTCCCGGCCACATGTCCCAGCCGGCCTTCGACGAGATGATCAGTTCGTCGCGATAGGGCCGGAAGTCCTCCGCGAAGATGCGGCCGAAGTTCTTCTCCGCGGATCCGTAGGGCGGACCGTAGTTGTTCGCCAGGTCGAAGTGCGTGATGCCCCGATCGAAGGCGTGCCGCAACAGGGCGCGCTGGTCGTCCAGCGGGATGTTGTCGCCGAAGTTCCACCACAGCCCGAGCGAGATCGCCGGCAAGTAGAGACCCGAGGTTCCGACCTGCCGGAAATGGGCTCCCTCATAGCGGTCCGCCGCGGCCGTGTAAGGGCGGTGGATGTCGAGGACGTCTGGGCGGAAGCGCGGCTCGGTCACCGTCCCAGGTTAGCGTCGCCGGTCCTTCTCGACGCTGGTCCGACGCGAGGGGGCGCAGGAGACGACGCCTCCCCGCGGCCGCACCGCTCGCCGTGGCATCCCAGGATCGCTATGATGATCCGCCAACCGCGGACCGAGCCCGATCCGCGTCCGATCACGCTCGCCCGAGTGCGGATCCAAACCCGGCCAGTGCATTCGCCCGAGCGTGCGGCGACAGGATCGTCATGCACCGGCACCGGCGTTTACCGCTCGTCCTCATCGCGGCAGGCGTGCTCTGCGCGAGCATCCCCGCGGCCGCGGTGACGACGTCCGACCCGCGCTGGTGGCTGTCCTGCTTCAGCCGACTCGGCGCGATGGACGACGCCTCCAGCCTGCTGTTCAACGGCGGCATGGTGCTGACCGGCATCGTGATCGCGCTCTCCGCGCTGCCCGTGATGCGCGGCCTCCGTGCCGCTTCCGCCGCGGGATTCCGGGCGCACAGTGCTGCTCCCACCCTCGTGCCGCTGCTCATCGCGACCCTCGGTCTCAGCCTCATCCTGATCGGGGCGCTGCCGCTCTCGTTCAACATCTTCGCGCACGAGCGCGCGGCGAACGGAGCACTCGCCTCCTCCGCGGGCCTGCTGCTCCTGCATCGCCGCTACCTGCGGGGTCTGTCGCGGAGTCTGGACCGCATCGCCATCGGAGCGGTCGTCGTGCTGTCCCTCGGCATGGCCGGTCTGGTCGCGGGCCTGCTCACTCTGACGGTGTTCGAAGCGCTCGCCTTCGGCTCGGTCATCACCTGGCTGCATGCCCTCGAGACACGCGCGAAGCGATTCCCGAGCGTGCCCGCCGCGCCATTCACGGCAAATTCTCAGCATTTGTTCTTGTCCCCCATTTGGGGGACAAGGCCATCCGGTGTTACTGTCTAGTCCTCAGCTGAGGATGTCGACCGGGACTGGGGACTCGGCCGACATGAAGGTACCTCCAGTCGAAGTGAATGTGCCCTCTCGGGAACCCGATCCCGGGAGGGCACAACTTTGCCCTGGGGCGACCTCGACAAGGTCAGGCGACCGGCGCCGCCAGCGCGATGCGGTGGTAGTCGTCGACGGTGAGGTCTTCGCCACGCGCGGTCGGTGCGACGCCCGCCGCCTCGAGCACGGCCGATGCCTCGGCCGAGCTGCCGAAGATGCCGGACAGCGCCTGACGCAGCATCTTGCGACGCTGGTTGAATGCGGCGTCGACGATCGCGAATGTGCGACGGCGCTCCTCTTCGGATCCGCGCGGTTGCGGATCCCGGTGGAACCCGACGAGCAGGCTGTCCACGTTCGGCACCGGCCAGAACACCTGCCGGGAGACCGTGCCGCTGAGCTTCCACGGACCGTACCAGGCGGCCTTGACGCTGGGCGTGCCGTAGATCTTCGAGCCGGGCTTCGCGGCCAGCCGCTCGGCGACCTCGGCCTGCACCATCACGACGCCGCGCTGGAGGTACGGGAACGTCTCGAGGAAGTGCAGCAGTACGGGCACCGACACGTTGTAGGGCAGGTTCGCGACGAGCACCGTCGGCTCCCCCGGCAGTGCCGTCACGCGCATCGCGTCGGCATCGACCACGGTCAGCGCCCCCTCGGGCACGCCACGTTCGAGGGCGGTCTGCGGCAGGCGCGCGGCGAGACGGTGGTCGATCTCGACGGCCGTAACCGTCGCCCCCGTCTCGAGGATCGCAAGGGTGAGGGATCCGAGGCCGGGCCCGATCTCCACCACGCGCTCGGACGGCTGCACATCGGCGGCCTGGACGATCTTGCGCACCGTGTTCGCGTCGACGACGAAGTTCTGGCCGAGCTTCTTGGTGGGCGTCACATCGAGTTCGGCCGCGAGCCGGCGGATGTCGGCGGCGCCGAGCAGGGAGACGGTCATCTGACCATTGTCCCCTACCGTCGGTAGTCTTCTCGGATGCCCTCGATCGGTGAACTCGTCGCGCCTCGGCGCATGGGCAGGGATTTCCGCTGGCTGCTCGCCTCCAGCTGGACCAGCAACGTCGGCGACGGAGTGGCCCTGGCCGCCGCTCCCCTGCTGATCGCGTCGATGACGTCGTCGCCGATCCTCGTCGCGGCGGGTGCGATCCTGCAGTTCCTGCCCTGGCTGGTGTTCGGGTTGCACGCCGGGGCGATCGCCGACCGCTTCGACCGCCGCCGGCTCGTCATGGTCGCGAACGCCGCGCGTGCCGTGGTGCTGCTCGCGCTATGCGCGTTCCTGATCACCGGCGTCGCGAACATCTGGATCGTGCTGGCCTCTGCGTTCCTCTACGGCACCGCCGAGGTGTTCGTCGACACCGCAGGATCCACGCTGCTGCCGATGCTCTTGAAGCCCGCCGATCTCGGACTCGGCAACGCCCGCCTGCAGGCCGGGTATCTCGTCGCGAACCAGTTCGCCGGCCCCCCGCTCGGCGCGTTCCTGTTCGCGGCCGGGCACGCGTGGCCCTTCCTCCTCGAGGCGGTGTGCGTGAGCCTGGCGATCGTGCTGATCTCCCGCATCGCGCGCACGCCGATACCGCCGCGGGACGCGACCGGCACGACCGGATCCTCCGCCGCCGGCACGAAGGTGCACACCGACATCGCGGAGGGCCTGCGCTGGCTGTGGCGCAATCCTCCGGTGCGGATGCTCGTGCTGATCATCCTGCTGTTCAACGTGACCTGGGCAGCGCCGTGGGGAGTGCTGGTGCTGTACGCGACCGAGCACCTGCACATGGGCGCCGTCGGCTACGGCATGCTGACCACGGCCTCCGCGACCGGCGGTCTGCTCGCCACTCTGAGCTTCGGCTGGCTCGAGCGCCACGTGTCCTTCGCCACGATGATGCGGGTCTGCCTGTCGCTCGAGGTGATGATGCACCTCGCGTTCGCACTGACGACGCAGGGCTGGATCGCGCTGCTGATCATGTTCGTGTTCGGGTTCTACGCGTTCGTCTGGGGCACGATCTCGACGACCGTGCGGCAGCGGCTCGTGCCGCACGAACTGCAGGGCAGGGTGTCCTCGGTGAACTCGGTGGGCGTGTTCGGCGGCATGGTGATCGGGCAGGCGCTGGGCGGCGTGATCGCGCAGACCTGGGGCCTCACGGCGCCGTGGTGGTTCGCCTTCGCGGGTGCGGCGCTCACCCTGCTGTTCGTCTGGCGCCCGATCTCGCAGATCGTCTCCGCGCGCCCCGTTCTGGACGAGGTTCAGGCGAACGAGCCGTAGACCTCGACGGTGTTCGCGGCGATCTGCGCGCCGAGTTCGTCGGCGCCCGCACCGAGCTCGGCAGCCATGAAGCGCAGGGTGAGCGGGATCAGGTACGGCGCGTTCGGGCGCCCTCGCAACGGCACCGGCGTCAGGAACGGCGCATCGGTCTCGACCAGGATCCGGTCCCGTGGCGTGACCGCGAGCGCGTCGCGCAGGTTCTGCGCGTTCTTGAACGTCACGTTGCCCGCGAACGACAGGTAGTAACCGGCGTCGGCGCAGATCCGCGCCATCGCCTCGTCGCCCGAGAAGCAGTGGAACACCGTGCGGTCCGGTGCGCCGACGCGGCGCAGCGTCTCCAGAACGTCGTCGTGCGCGTCGCGGTCATGGATCTGCAACGCGATCCCGTGCTGCTTCGCGAGCGCGATGTGCGCTTCGAACGAGGCGTGCTGGGCGGCGCGCCCCGGCTCCTCGGTGCGGAAGTAGTCGAGCCCGGTCTCGCCGATCGCCCGGGTGCGCGGGCGTGCAGCGAGCTCATCGATCACGGCGATCGCCTCGTCGAGGCGTCCGGCCTCGGCATAGGCCGGGGCGTCGTTGGGGTGGATCGCGACGGCGGCGAGCACGCGCGGATCCGACTCCGCGGCCTCCACGGCCCAGCGCGACGACTCGATGTCGCCCGAGGCCTGCACGACGCCGACGACGCCCACGGCCTGCGCCCGGTCCAACTGCTCGACGAGCGTCAGCGAGTACTCCCCATCGGTGATCTCGAGGTGGCAGTGGTTGTCGTAGACGGGCATTGCGAGCGGCTCGGGCGCGGCCGGATAGCGCAGGTCCTTGCGCCCCTCGGTCGCGCGCTCGCGCACGTAGGTGTCCGGTTCGCCCATTGCGGCCTCCGCCCTTCGGCGCCGGGTCAGAGCCCGGCGGTGATCTTGTCGATCAGCTTCTTCGCGCTCTTCGCGTTCTTCACGCCGTCCAGCGCCGCCGCCGGACGGTTGTGATGCGTGTTGAGCACAAGGCCGATGTGGCTGCCCTGCGCGAGCGGGGTGACCGCGATCCGGCCCTCGAGCTCCCACGACAGCAGCGTCTTGCGCGTCGTGAAGTCGACGGTCAGCCCGTCCGGCGAGGCCGCGGTGACAGTCGCCTTCTCGGCGCCGAGGACCTCGGCGATCCGCTGGCCGACGACGGGCGCGGCCGAGGCCACCTCAACGCTCTCCTGCGCTTCGAATCCCATCTCATCCCCCTGTCCGACGCACGCCCGAGGCGCGCATCCGCTGCGTCCTCCGGATCAGGCCGTGGCCTCGATGCGCGGGAACAGCGGCGCGAGCGTCTGCACGGTGGTGCCCGCCGGCAGCTGGCCCCAGCGTCCCGCCTCGCGCAGCGGCTGCGCCGTGAGCGCGCCGAGGCCGCTCTCGGCCCCGAGAGCGTTCCAGAGCTTCGCGGTCGACTGCGGCATCACCGGCGACAGCAGCACGGCGAGCGCGCGCAGACCCTCCGCGCAGGTGTACAGCACGGTGCCGAGGCGCTCGCGCTGCTCCTCGTCCTTCGCCAGTGCCCAGGGCTCGTTCTCCGTGATGTAGCCGTTGAGCGCGTCGACGATGGTCCACACGTCGGCGATGGCCTCGTCGATGCGGAATCGCTCGACGGCAGCGTCCGCATCGGCGGCGGCCTTCGCGACGAGCTGCTGCACCGCGAGGTCCTGCGCCGTGTACTCCCCTGCCGCGGGCACGACGCCGTCGAAGTAGCGCTCGATCATCGCGATCGTGCGCGAGGCGAGGTTGCCGAAGCCGTTCGCCAGCTCGGCCTGGTAGCGCGCCGACAGATCCTCCCAGGAGAAGGATCCGTCCTGCCCGAAGGCGATCGCGGAGAGGAAGTAGAACCGGTACGCGTCGGATCCGAACACGTCGGTGATCTCGGTCGGGGCGATACCGGTGAGCTTCGACTTCGACATCTTCTCGCCGCCGACGAGCAGCCAGCCATGCGCGAAGACGCCCTTCGGCACCTCGAGGCCCGCAGCCATGAGCATGGCCGGCCAGATCACGGCATGGAAGCGCAGGATGTCCTTGCCGACCACGTGGTAGGCGGGCCAGCGGCGATCGAATTCCGCCGACCCGGTTGCTGAGCCTGTCGAAGCACCGTATCCGACCGCGGTGACGTAATTCAGGAGCGCGTCCACCCACACGTAGATGACGTGCGAGGTGTCCCACGGCAGCGGGATGCCCCAGTCGAACGTGGAACGCGAGATGGACAGATCCTTCAGCCCCTGCGAGACGAACGAGACGACCTCGTTGCGCGCCGAGTCGGGGCGCACGAAGTCGGGCTCGGTCTTGTACAGCTCCAGCAGACGGTCCTGGAATTCGCTGAGCTTGAAGAAGTAGTTCTTCTCCTGCAGCAGCTCGAGCGGCTTGGAATGGATCGCGCAGACCTTGAGGCCCTCGAAGGGACCGGTGCCGTCGACGATCTCGGACTCGGGCTTGAACTCCTCACAGCCCACGCAGTACAGCGCCTCGTACTCGCCGGCGTAGATGTAGCCCGCGTCATAGAGCTTCTGGAAGAAGACCTGCACGTTGGTCTCGTGCCGCTCCTGGGTGGTGCGGATGAAGTCGTCGTTCGCGACGTCGAGGGTCGTCAGCAGCGGGAACCAGCTCTCGCTGACGAGCTTGTCCACCCACTCCTGCGGGGTCACGCCGTTCGCCGCTGCCGCGCGCAGCATCTTCTGGCCGTGCTCGTCGGTGCCGGTGAGCATCCAGGTGTCGTCACCCGACTGGCGGTGCCAGCGCGCGAGGGTGTCCACGGCGACGCTGGTGTAGCCGTGCCCGATGTGGGGCACGTCCGACGGGTAGTAGATCGGCGTGGTGATGTAGAAGGACTCGCCTGCGGGCATGCGTTCGATTCTAGGCGGGATGCGAGGGCCGGTTCGGACGATGACGACGGCAGGCCCTCAGCACCGCTCGGCGATGATCGCGCCGTGCGGGCGCACGCTGCCGGCGGTGCCGGGCTCCCGTTCGCGGCGCTCGACGTCGGTCACCGCGAAGCCCGCATCCCGGAGAAGGACGCCCAGGGCTTCCGCGGACCAGTAGTACGCCGGGGCGACCGCGTGTGCGAACCGCTCCCGCGGCTCGCCGTCGAAGTAGCCGATCAGGATCCGGCCGCCGACCGCGAGCACGCGGGCGAGCTCGCCGAGCACCGCTGGCAGCTCGTCCGGCGGCAGATGGATGAGCGAATACCAGGCGAGCACTCCGCCGAAGGATCCGTCCGGGAAAGGCAGGTCACGGAACGACGCCGACTCGAATCGCACCCCGGGATGCCGCTCGCGGGCGGCGGTGAGGAGCTCCGCTGACAGGTCGACGCCGACGACATCGCGGCCGGATCCCGGTCGCGACCCCGGCTCGGCCAGGAACGCCGTCCACAGCCCCGGTCCGCATCCGGCGTCGAGCAACCCGCCCGCGGTCTCATCCCGCCACCGGCCGATCATCGCGACATCGGCGCATTCCATCTGGTCGATGCTCCCGATCAGCGCGATGTACTCCGCTGCGCGTGCGTCGTAGGCGGCGGCCACCGTCTCGTCATCCACGACGAGCATCCTGCCTCTCACGTGCCGTCTCACGGTGTTCGCCACCCGGTCGAGCGCGAAACCGGAAGAATCGTGAACACGATCGACCCCTCCGAGGAATACAGGATGTGAACAACGACAACACGGTGATCGCGAGATCGGTGACGGATCCGTCGGCTTTCGGCGAGATCTTCCACCGCTACGCAGGATCGGTGCACCGCTACGCGGCCCGACGGGCCGGTGACGTCGTCGCCGACGACGTCACGAGCGAGACCTTCCTGATCGCGTTCCAGCGCCGCGCCCGGTTCGACCCCGCACGGGAGGATGCCCGACCCTGGCTGTTCGGCATCGCGACGAACCTCATCCACCGCCACCGCATCGCCACCGCGCGCGTGCTGAAGGCGATGGAGCGCAGCGCGCCTGAGCCGGCGACGACACACCATCCCGACGAGGCGCTGGACGCGCAGCTCGCGGTCGGACGTCTCGCCGGGCGGATCCGCCGGCTCTCCGCCGGGGACCGCGACTGCCTGCTGCTGTTCGCCTGGGCCGAGCTCTCGTACGACGAGATCGCCGAAGCCCTGCACATCCCTGTCGGCACGGTGAAGTCGAGACTGAACCGCGCCCGGCGCCTGCTCCGCTCCACACCTGAGGAGGGTGAAAATGGACGACCTGACCTTGCTCCGCAGTCTGCGTGACGACGTCGCCGAGCCCGACGCGGTTCGACTCGCTCCCGCGTACCTGAAGCTCGAGACCGCGATCCACGCCGCCGAGAAGACGCCGGCGTCCCGCGCGCCGCGTCGTCGGCACCCGATCCGCTGGGCTGCCGTCGGCCTCACCGCCGCAGCCGCCGTCGCCGCGGCGGTCGTGGTGGGCGGCGTGCTCGCCCCGCCGCATCCGGAATCGGCGAGCGCCGCCGCGATCGTGCTGCGCAAGGCGGCGGCCGAGGCGATCACATATAGCGACCCTGCGGCGGGGCCGGGGCAGTACCTGAAGTTCCACATCCGGGCGGACTGGGCCGGCTACCAGGGCGGGGGCGACGGAACGACCACGCGGATGCCCTCGAACATCCAGAACATCGACGTCTACATCCCGTCCGACGCGGGCGCCGACTGGGCGCTGTACCGGGACTGGGAGCACGGGGAGGCCGGCGACAGCGGTTTCAAGACCGAGACTATCCACGCGCCACGCGGTGAGTTCTACGGCGGCCCCTGGGCGCGCCAGGATCTGAGCGCGATCCCGACCGGATCCGGGGCGGAGACGCTTGCGTACTTCGATGCGCAGTACCAGGGCGGATCGGCGAGCCGCGAAGAGGACGACTTCGTCCGGATCACCGACATCCTGCGCTACTACCCGGTGCCGGCCACGCTCAGGGCCCGCATGTTCGAGGCGCTCGCTCTCATCCCCGGCACCACGTCGACCGACGGCGTCGCGAACCTCGACGGCCAGATCGGCGTCGCGATCGGGCGCAACGAACCGCAGCGGTCGGGCGAGCGCCAGGAGATCATCATCGACCCGAGCACGGGTCAGGTCATCGGCGAACGACGTTTCTACCCGGCGGGCACGGTGTCGGCCGGCGAGGAGCAGACCGCCCTGACCGCGATGTCCACGACGGTGGTCGACACCGTGCCGCCGGCGACCACGCCGGCGCGCGACGAGAACGGCTGACCGGCGATGCGCCCGACACTCAGCCCCGCCGCCCTGACGCTGCCCCCGACGATCAGCGTGCCCGTGCCACTCGCCGCCGTGCCGCCGTCGCCGCCGCTCCCGCGACGGTGACACGACGACAGGATCCGGTGCTTCTCGAGGCACCGGATCCTGTCGCGTGCACGGGAACATCGCGTCCACAAGCCGTGCTCTCGGCGGCAGGCCGTGCTCTCGGCGGGCGAGCGCGACGGCGGATCCAGAGGCGGCGCGTCCCGGCGGCGGCAGGTCGCAGCGCGCGCCAACGCGAGGCCGGCCTCAGCGCGCGGCGAGCGCCGCCTGGTACAGATCCCGCGAGCCGAGGCCCGTGGCGGCGGCGACCTCGGCGCACGCGTCCTTGAGGCGCACACCCGAGGCGACCAGCGCCTGCACCTGGGCCAGCGCATCCTCCGGCGAGACCACTCGTGGCGCGGCTCCCTCCACGACCACCACGATCTCGCCCTTCACGCCCTCCGCCGCCCATGCGGCGAGCTCGGCGGCGCCGCCGCGGCGCACTTCCTCGTAGAGCTTGGTCAGCTCGCGGCACACCGCCACGCGCCGGGAAGCGCCGAACGCCGCGGCCATGTCGCCCAGGGTCGCGGCTAGCCGCGACGGCGACTCGAAGAACACCATCGTGCGGGGTTCGGCGGCGAGCGCTTTCAACGCCGAGCGGCGCTCCCCCGGCTTGCGCGGCAGGAAACCCTCGAACGTGAACCGGTCGGTGGGAAGGCCCGACACGGCGAGGGCCGTGACCACCGCGCTCGGGCCGGGGATCACCGTCACCGTCACGCCGCGCTCGGCGGCTGCGGCGACCAGCCCGTAGCCGGGATCGCTCACCGTCGGCATGCCGGCATCGCTGAGCACCACGAGATCCTCGGTCTCGGCCGCCTCGGCGAGCTCGGCGGCCTTGGCCTTCTCGTTGTGATCGTGCAGCGCGATGAGCCTCGGCCGGTTCGCGATGCCGAGTCCCTGCAGCAGCCGCTGGGTGGTGCGGGTGTCCTCGGCGGCGATGATCGTCGCGTTCTCCAGCACCTCGATGAGCCGGCGGGACGCGTCGCCCAGGTTTCCGATCGGAGTGGCCGCGAGGATGATCACCCGCCCCAGCATAGGCTGAGCGGGTGACCGCGCCTCTGCTGCCCGGCGTCGACGCCCGGCACGACGACCGTCCCACTGCCTGGGAGCGGTTGCGCGATGCCTGGCTCGGCGATCCGGTCCGGCTCCGACTCGTGTCCTGGCTTGCGCCGCTGCTCGTCACGCTCCTGGCGGCAGTGCTGCGCATCGCAGGGCTCGGGCATCCGCACGCGATCGTGTTCGACGAGACCTACTACGTCAAGGACGCCTGGTCGCTGTGGGTGCAGGGCTACGAGGGAACCTGGCGCACCGGGGCGAACGACCTGTTCGTGAAGGGCGATACGAGCGCGCTCGAGGAATCCGCCTCCTTCGTCGTGCACCCGCCCCTCGGCAAGTGGCTGATCGCGCTCGGCATCGCGGCCTTCGGCCCCGGATCCAGCTTCGGCTGGCGCATCTCGACGGCCATCATCGGCACGCTCACCGTGCTCGTCGTCTACCTGCTCGCCAAGGCCCTCACCCGCTCGGTCACGGTCGCGAGCCTGGCGGGCCTGCTCATGGCCGTCGACGGGCTCGGCATCGTGCTCAGCCGGATCGGGCTGCTGGACGGGATCCTCACCTTCTTCATCGTGCTCGGGATCCTGTTCCTCGTGTACGACCGGCGCCAGACGATGCCACGGCTCGAGGATCGCGCCTCCCACGAGCGCGGCGATGACCCGACGCTCTGGGGCCGCGTGTTCTGGCGCCGCCCGTGGGTGATCGCCGCGGGGTTGGCCCTGGGGGCCGCGACCTCGGTGAAGTGGTCCGGCGCGTACGTGCTCGCCGCGGCCGGGATCTACCTCGTCGTCACCGATGCACTCGCCCGCCGCCGCGCGGGTGTCGCACTCTGGCCCACGGATGCCGTCCTCCGGCAGGGCCTCGCGAGCTTCGTGCTGCTCGTGCCGGTGGCGGCGGCCGTGTATCTGGCCTCCTGGAGCGGCTGGTTCCTCACCAAGGGCGGTTACGACCGGAACATCACGGACAACGCGCTCACGTCGTGGTTCAAGTACCACTCCGACATCCTGGCGTTCCACGTCGGGCTGACCTCCTCGCACCCCTATGCGAGCCCGGCATGGCAGTGGCCCCTGCTGATCCGCCCCACCGCGTTCTGGGTGGGCGGGCAGAACGCGCCGTGCTTCGGCACGGATCACTGCATCGGCACGATCACCTCGATCCCGAACCCGCTCATCTGGTACCTCGGCGTCGCAGCATCCGTCTACCTGCTGGTGCGGTTCGTGCGCGGACTGGTGCTGCGCTCCCCCATGCCGTGGAGCTACGCGATCCCGCTGGTGGGCCTCGCGGCGACCTACCTGCCGTGGCTGGCATTCCCCGAGCGCACGATCTTCCAGTTCTACACGGTCGTGATGACGCCCTTCCTGATCCTCGCGCTCGTGCTCGCGCTGCGGGACATCGCCGGGCACCGGAGCGCTCCGCGGCACCGCCGGCAGTCCGGCCAGCGCACCGTCGCGATCGTCGTGGTGATGATCGTGCTGCTGAGCGCGTTCTTCTACCCGCTGTGGATCGGTCTGCCCGTGCCGTGGTGGTTCTGGCAGGCCCATAACTGGATGATCACCTGGATCTGACATGCGCATCCTCGACACCATCGACGAATCACTGATCGCGCAGCTGCGCGATCAGGAGGAGTTCTTCTGGCTCGACCTGGTCTCCCCCTCCGCGGACGAGATCCAGCGGCTCGGCACCCTGCTCGGCTGGCATCCGCTCTCGATCGAGGACACCCAGCGGATGGGCCAGCGCCCCAAGCTCGACGTCTACGGCGACGGAGCGCTCCTCGTGCTGCAGGGCGCCGTCGAGCGGCACCCCGAGGATGAGAACGACCACCCGCTGGAGGAGGTGCACTGCCACCTCAGCGGCGAGTTCATCGTCACCGTGCACTCCGAACGCTTCCAGGATCTTCGCCAGGTGCGCACGCTGCTGCAGAACTCCACGGCCCCCAAGACCGAGCGCTACTACGTCTACAAGATCGTCGACGTGATCGTGGACAGCTATTTCCCGATCCTCAGCGACCTGGACGAGGAGATCAACGCCCTCGAGGACGCGATCGTTGCGGGAGGCGGGCGCAAGGAGCTGCAACAGACCTTCGGTCTCAAACGACTGCTGCTGAAGCTGCGCCGGGTCGTCGTCCCGATGCGCGACCTGTTCGCCCGGCAGGCCGAGGTGATCACGGATCTGGCCGGGTTGGAGGCGGACAGCCACGACTACTTCCGCGACATCTACGACCACCTCATCCGGATCACGGACGAGATCGACGGCTACCACGAGATGGTGTCGGGCTGCACCGACCTGTATCTCTCGACGGTCGCGAACCGCCAGGGCGAGACGTCGAAGCAGCTCGCGATCATCGCGTCGATCTTCCTGCCGCTGAGCTTCCTCACGGGCTTCTTCGGCATGAACTTCGACTGGTCGATCGCGCACGTGCTGTCCGGCCCGTGGTCGTTCTTCCTGCTCGGCATCGGATCCATGGTCGTCTCGGGCGCGATCATGTGGTGGTGGTTCCGCCGCAAGGGCTGGACCGGGAACGACGAGTAGGGCTCAGCCTCGGGCGGCGTGCTCCACGAGCGGCAGCACCCGGCCGCTGAAGTGCGTGCGCATCGCGATCGAGCTCGCGGTGCGGGCGACGCCGGGCACCAGGGCGATCCGGTCCAGCACCCCCTGCAGTTGCTCGGCGCTGTGCGCGACGAGGCGCAGCTGCATGTCGCTCGCGCCGGTGACCGTGTACATGTCGACGACCTCCGGGATCGCCGACGCCAGCGCCTCCGCGACCTCGTCGTGGCCGACCTTCTGATCGATCTCCACCTGGCAGAACGCGGTCAGCGCGTATCCGAAGCCGCGCGGATCGATGCGCGGCACGATGCCCTCGATGACGCCGTTCTCGTGCAGCCGCGCGAGACGGCTGGTGACGGTGCCACGGGCCACGCCCAGCCGCCGCGCGCATTCGAGCACGGGCAGCTGCGGCGCGTCTGTGAGCAGCCGGATCAGGGCCGCGTCGAGGGCATCGATGCGCATCGTCAGCCCCGGAACACGTCGTCCGCGCCGTCCTTGAGGACGCCGGGGCGGGACAGGCCCCGGGTGGCCCGGGCGAGCACCACGAGCACCACGGTGAGGCCGATGGTCAGCAGCAGCTGGGTGCGCGCACCCTCGTTGAGCATCGTGAGCAGGATGATCGCGCCCAGCAGCACGAGCGTCAGCACCGACAGCCACGGGAAGCCCCACATCCGCATCGGCAGCGGTGTGCCCTCGGCGTCGGCCCGGCGGCGCAGGATCAGCTGCGTGATCGCCGTCGCCGTCCACATGACCAGCAGGGTGGATCCCACCACGTTCAGCAGCGTGGGCAGCACCTGCTCGGGCCAGATCCAATTCAGGATCACCGTGACGAAGCTGAACGCCACCGAGGCCAGCACCGCCACGCGGGGCACGCCTGCCGTGCTCGTGCGGGTGAGCGCCAGCGGTGCGAGCCCGCGCTCGCCGAGCGAGAACGCCATGCGCGAGGCGCCGTAGATGTTCGCGTTCATGGCCGACAGCAGCGCCACGATGACGATGAGGTCCATTACGAGTCCCACCCCGGGGATCTTGAGCGTGTCCAGCACGGCGGAGAACGGACCGGCGAGCACCTCCTTGGAGTTCCACGGGAGCACGGTGACGATCACGAAGATGGATCCGACGTAGAACACCAGGATCCGCACCATCACCTGGCGCACGATCCGGCTGATGTTGCGCGAAGGGTCGTCCGACTCCGCCGCCGCGATCGCGACGACCTCGGTGCCCCCGAACGCGAACACGACGATCAGCAGGGCGCCCGCGATGCCGGCGATGCCCGTGGGGGCGAAGCCGCCCTGATCGACGAGATTGCCGACGCCGGTCGCCGGCACGCCGGGGATCAGGCCGACGATCGCGAGCACGCCGACGACGAGGAAGGCGATGATGGCGGCGACCTTGATCGCGGCGAACCAGAACTCGAACCGGCCGTAGTTGCGCACGCCGAGCAGGTTCACGATCGTGAGCGCGAGCACGAACAGCAGCACCCACGCCCACTCCGGAAGGCCCGGGAAGCGATGCGCGACGATGCCCGCGGCGCCCGTGGCCTCGGCGGCGATGACGACGACGAGCTGGATCCAGTACAGCCAGCCCACGGCGCTGCCGACGCTGCGGCCCATGGCCTTCTGCGCGTACGAGCTGAATGCGCCCGAGGACGGGTTGGCGGCGACCATCTCGGCGAGCATCGCCATGACGAGCACCACGATCGTGCCGGCCACGAGATAGGACACGATCACCGCGGGCCCTGCGATGCCGATCGCCTGGCCGGAGCCGACGAACAGTCCCGCGCCGATCGCGCCGCCGAGCCCCATCATGGAGATCTGCCGACGGGTGAGCCCGGGGTGCAGGCCCTTCGTGGTGGTCGTCGTCAGGGGTACTTCGATGGTCATGCGGTCGCCTCCTCGCGAACGGCAGCGGTGGGGTGAGCGGGGTTCGCGGTGGCGAGGGCCGCCGCGACGCGGTCGATGTCCAGGGCGGATCCGGCGGAGACGCGCACGCCCTCGCCGGGGAACGTGCGGGCGACGACGCTGCCCGCGTGCAGGAGCTCATCGAGCTCGACGGCGCGCTCCCCCGCCGGCACCCAGACGAAGTTCGCCTCGGAGGGCACGGCGGGCCATCCCGCGTCGAAGAGCACCCCGAGCAGGCGGTCGCGCTGCTCAGCGACCTCCGCGATGCGCACGGCGAGCTCATCCTGCGCGTCGAGCGAGGCGACGGCGGCGGCCTGAGCCAAGTCGGTCACGCCGAACGGCACGGCGACCTTGCGCTGGGCGGCCGCGATCCCGGCGGGCGCGATGGCGTAGCCGATCCGCAGGCCGGCGAGCCCGTAGGCCTTGGAGAACGTGTGCAGCACTGCGACATGCGGGTAGCGGCGGAACAGCTCGAGGCCGGCGCCGCGCTCCGGATCGGTCGCGGTCGGGTGCTCGGCGAAGTACGGCGACCCGTCGAAGTGCACATAGGCCTCATCGATCACCACGAGCACGTCGCGGGGTACTGCGGCCACGAAGCGCTCGAGCTCCTCGGGCCCGACGACGGTGCCGGTCGGGTTGTTCGGGTTGCACACGAAGATCAGGCGCGTGCGGTCGGTGATCGCGGCGAGCATCGCGTCGAGGTCGTGCCGGTGCTCCGCGTCGAGCGGGACCATCACCGGGGTCGCCCCTGCGATCCGGACCAACGACGGGTAGGCCTCGAACGACCGCCAGGCGAACATGACCTCGTCGCCCTCGCCGGCCGTGGCGTGGATGAGCTGCGACGCGAGCTCGACGGAACCTGCGCCGACCGTCACCAGTTCCGGCTCGACGCCGTAGCGCTCGGCGAGGCGGCCGATGATCTCAGGCGCCGCCATCTGCGGATAGCGATGGATGGATCCGAGCCGTTCGGCGATCGCGGAGACCACGGACGGCAGAGGCGGGTGCGGGGACTCGTTCGAGGACAGCTTCGAGGCGCCGTCCGGGGCGGATCGTCCCTGCTTGTAGGCCGGCACGGCGTCCAAGCGGGCGTTGGTCGGCGGAGTGGCCGGGGGCGTGGTGACAGGGAGGGTCATCGTCGAGGGCGTCCTTGCTGCGGTTCGTTCGGGCCGGTGGGAGGCGCGTCGGCGGCGGGGCCGCAGCGGCGACGTCGCCGGGGATCCGGGCCACTGTATCCGTGGCCACGATCGCTGGACAAACGGATCAGCAAGACCTGCGCACGTCGCACAGTCTGCCGAGCCCCGGTGCCGTACGCCTGGTCAGAATGTACAGCAGTCGCGGATTCGACGCTCAGCGCGCGACAGGGACGAGTGCGGGATCCGACACCGGCAGCCGGCAGACGAAGCCGCGGCAGTCGTGCACGACGCCGTCGACGCCGTCGCGCTCGTCGAAGAGGGCGAAGCCGGCCGCGGCGAAAGCCCGCACCTGCTGCGGAGCCAGCACCGCGGTGAGATCGGCCTCGGCGGAGCGCGCGGCGATCGCGAGCGCCCCGCGCGGCTCCGAGGTCACCGCGACGATCTGCCGTGGCGGCCGAGCGAGCCCCGCCGCCACACGCAGGAGCGAGCCGGATCCGAACGGCTGCCGCATCGCCTGCGCTGCCCGCGCCGAGACCAGGGCTGCGGCCCGCTCGCGGTGCTGCTCCCCCGCCCCGAGCCGCCAGGCGGTCAACTCGGCCGCCGCCCGCGCAGACGTGCCGGACGGCAGGTCGCCGTCGCCGCCGTCCGCGGCGGCGGGGATCGCATGCGCGGCGAGCACCGGATCGGCCGCCGCGTCGGCGTCGAGCACCTCCAGTCCGCGCGTCGCCCAGCGCACATCGCCCGTCGCGAGAGCGAGGGCGAACAGCCCGTTCGCAAGCAGCCCGAGGTCGGCGTCCGTGGCGACAGCCGCCGCGGGCACCCCGTCCAAGGACGTGCGCACGAGGCGCCCGGCCGCGTCGCGGTTCACGGCCAGCACGGTCTCCGCGGCGTGGACGCCCGCGTCGATCCAGGACTGCTCGCCGAGCGCGGCGCCGGCGCGGGCCAGCGCGGCGATCGCGAGCCCGTTCCAGCCCGTGATGACCTTGCCGTCGACCGCCGGCGGCTGCAGCCTCTCCCGCTCGGCCACCGGGCGGCGGTAGTAGCCGCCCTCGCTGCGCTGCCCGTCGATCACGGACTCGGAGTCCTGCGCGGCACCGAACCCGCCCTCGGCGCGCTGCAGCACAGTGAGCAGGAAATGCGCGATGCCGCGCGCCACGTCCGCGCGCCCGGCGTCGATGGCCACATCCAGCAGCTGGGCGTTGTCGGTGAGCATCCGCTCGTAGTGCGGCACCGCCCAGTCCTGCTGCGTGGCGTAGCGGAAGAAGCCGCCGTCCTCGTCGCACAGCTCCGAGGTGGCCATCGCGTCGAGCGCACGCGCGACGACATCGGTGCGTCCCTGCGCCTGCAGGAAGCGCAGCGTCGTGGCGACCGGGAACTTCGGCGCCGTGCCGAACCCGCCGTGCCGGCGGTCCTCTCGCGCCACGATCTCGTTCGCGGCCGCCGTCAGCGCGGCCTCATCGGGCACCGGCGAGGGATCCGCCGACTCCGACGACTCCAGCGCTTCGGCGACCGCGCCGGCCAGCCCCTCCACCTCGGCACGGCGCTCGGTCCAGGCCTCGCGCACGGCGGCGAGCACGGTGCCGAACGCCGGGAGCTGTCCCCGAGCCACGGGCGGGAAGTACGTGCCGGCGTGGAAGGCCCGCCCGGACAGCGTGGCGAAGACGGTGAGCGGCCAGCCCAGATCCTGCGTGAACGCGGAGGCCGCCGCCATGTACGCGGTGTCGACCTGGGGATGCTCCTCGCGGTCCACCTTGATCGACACGAATCCGCGGTTGAGCTGTTCCGCCGTAGCCGGATCCTGGAACGACTCCCGCGCCATGACATGGCACCAGTGGCACGTGGAGTATCCGATCGAGATCAGCACCGGGACGTCGCGGCGCGCGGCCTCGGCGAACGCCTCCTCCCCCCACGGGTACCAGTCGACGGGGTTGTCGGCATGCGCGCGCAGATAGGGGCTGCCGGTGCCGGCGAGGCGATTGCTCATGGCCTCACGCTACGCCGGGCCGGCTCCCGGAACGGTCAGTTGACCTCGTCGGGGTGCGAGGCGACGCGGCCGGATCCGTCACCCGGGTCGAGGGCGGAGATCGCGGCGAACTCGACGTCGCTCAGGGCGAAGTCGAACACGTCGAGATTCTCCCGCAGGCGCTCGGCGCGCACCGACTTCGGGAAGACGATGTTGCCCTTCTGCAGGTGCCAGCGCAGCACGACCTGCGCCGGGCTCTTGCCGTGCGCCGCTGCGGCGTCCGCGACGGCCGGGATGCCGAACAGGTCGTACTTGCCTTGGCCGAGCGGACCCCACGCCTCGATCTTCACGTCGTGATCGCGCGCCCAGGAGCCGACATCGCGCTGCTGATAGGCGGGGTGCAGCTCGATCTGGTCGACCGCGGGGGTCACGCCGGTCTCGGCGACGATGCGCTCCAGGTGCGGCACGAGGAAGTTCGAGACGCCGGCCGAACGGGCAAGGCCCCGGTCGCGGATCTCGACGACCTTCTCCCAGGCGTGCACGTAGTTGTCCTTGGCGGGGGTCGGCCAGTGCACGAGGTACAGGTCGACGTGGTCGAGACCGAGCTTCTCCAGGCTCTCCGCGATGGCCGCGTCGGGCTCGTCGCCGTCGTGCCGGTCGTTCCACAGCTTGGTGGTCACGAACAGCTCGTCACGCGGGATGCCACTCTTGGCGATCGCCGCTCCGACGCCCGCCTCGTTGCCGTAGATGGCCGCGGTGTCGATGTGGCGGTATCCGATCTCGAGAGCCTCAGTGACCGTGCGCTCGGTGTCGGCCGGGTCGACCTTGAAGACGCCGTAGCCGAGCTGAGGGATGGTGTGGCCGTCGTTGAGCAGGATTCCGGGAATCGTCGTCATGCCTCCAGCCTAGGTTCCCGCTCCGGAGGTCGGGTCGGCGTCCTCCGGCCCGGCTCCCGCCGACAAGCGCTCAGCGCTTGGGGGCAAGCGCCGCGTAGGCACGGGCGGCGAGCGCCGCCGGGGATCCGGCTCCGCGCACCCCTGCCGTCGACTGCGCCCACTCCTCCAGGCCGATGCGGATCGCCTCCGTCGCCGCCGCGGCGAGCACTCGCGCGGCGAGCCGGTCGCTCTCGCCGCGCTCGGCGATGAGGGCCACGAGGCGCTCCTCGGACTCGTGGTTCACGCGATGCCAGACGGCCCTGAGCTCGCGATCCTCGGCGAGCGCGCGCAGCAGCGGACGCATGCGGGCAAGACCTTCGGCGTCTTCGGGTGTCTCCGGGGTCAGCTGCGCGGCGAGCACTGCGGGGATCGCGACCGCGGGTTCGTCCTCGGCCTCCTCGAGAGCTGCCTGCCACCGTGCGGCGCCGATCTCGAGCACGGGCGCGACGGCGTCCTCCTTGGTCGCGAAGTAGCGATAGAAGGTGCGCAGCGAGACTCCTGAGGCCTCTGCGATCTCCGCCGCGGTCACCTGGGCGACGCCGCGCTCCGCGAAGAGGCGAGCCGCTTCCGCCGCGATCTCACCGGCGGTCGCGGCCTTGCGACGCGACATGAGTCCGGTGCGGGTCTGCATGCTCCGAGCGTACGGGAATACCTTCCGTTGTGAGGTGTTATGTGTCAATATGGCACGTTGTGCCATTCAGGCACGACAAGACCGCAAGGAAGAAGGATTCGAATGAACCGCTATGAAGGTCGCCGCGCACTGGTCACCGGCGGCGGATCCGGCATCGGACAGGCCACGGTGCTGCGCATGCTCGCCGAGGGCGGGCGCGTGGTCGCCGCTGACGTCAGCGCTGCCGGGCTCGCGGACACCATCGCGAAGGCAGGCGACGCCGCCGATCGTCTCACCGCGATCGAGGTCAACATCGGCGACGAGACCTCCGTCCGGGCCGGCGTCGCCGCCGCGGTCGAGGCACTGGGCGGGCTGGACGTGCTGGTGAACGCCGCGGGCATCCTGCGCTCCTCGCACACGGCCGAGACCACGCTCGACCAGTTCCAGCAGGTCATCCAGGTCAACCTCGTCGGCACCTTCCTGATGATCCGCGAAGCGATCCCCGCACTGCTCGAAGGCAGCGACGCCGCCGTGGTCAACTTCAGCTCGACCTCGGCGATGTTCGCGCACCCGTACATGGCCGCCTACGCGGCGAGCAAGGGCGGCGTGCAGTCGATGACGCACGCGCTGGCGGCGGAGTATGCGAAGCAGGGCATCCGCTTCACAGCCGTGCAGCCCGGGTCGATCTCCTCCGGAATGACCGACGGATCCGGCCAGAGCGGGCAGAGCCGCGGACCGGGGCTGCCCGAGGACGCCGACATGAGCCTGTTCATGAAGCTCGCCCCGGCCATCGGCCAGGGCTTCGCGGGTCCCGAGTCCGTGGCCGGCGTGGTCGCGATGCTCGCGAGCGCCGACGGCGCCTTCATCACCGGCACCGAGGTGCGCATCGACGGCGGCACCCACTTCTGAGCCGCGCGGTCCACTGATCCCTCGAGGCGGTCGGCACTCTCAGGCGAGGGCGCCGACCGCCTCTTCGATGAGCGCCCAGAACCGATCGACGTCCAGGTCCATCGCGATCGTGGCGTTGGGCTCCGCGCCGAGCACGCCGAGGAGATCCACGCTCGTGGCGCCCCTCGTGAAGACGCCCTCCGTCTCCACGTCGAGGCGTGCACGCTCGGTCGTCGCCACCGAGGGATCGATGAGCATCGCGACCGTGATGGGGTCGTGCAGCGGCCCGTCCGGCATATGCTCCGCGACCTCGTAGGTTGCACAGAAGAACTCCAGCAGCTCCGCCCCGAACGCCGCCGTGCGGGTGGCGATGCGGCGGATCCGCTCCCGCACCTCCCTGGTGATGAGCGCCTGATGCGAGATGTTCAGCCCGACCATCGTGAAGTCCACGCCGCTGTCGAGCACGAGCGCTATCGACTCGGGATCGGTCCAGGCGTTGAACTCCGCGTAGGGGGTCGCGTTGCCCCGGCCCGTCGACCCGCCCATCCAGACGACGCGCGCGATGCGCGGCAGCAGGTCGGGATGGTCGCGCACGAGCAGGCCGACGTTGGTGAGCGGCCCGGTCGCGACGATCGTGACCGGCTCCTCCGACGACTCCAGCACCGCGCGGATGAGAGTCGGAGCGTCCCGGTCATCCTCGGGAACGGTGGGCTCGGGCAGCACGGGTCCGCCGAGCGCGTTCGCGCCGTGGATCTGCTCGGCGGGATGCAGCCGGCCATGGATCGGCCCGGCCGCGCCGGCGGCGATCGGGATGCCCTCGATCCCCGCGACCGTGCAGGCGATGCGGGCGTTGAGCGTGGTGAACTCCAGCAGACCGTTCCCGCCGACCGTGGTGATCGCCCGCAGGTCGATCGCGGAGTTCGCGGCGGCGAGCCAGATCGCGAAGACGTCGTCGTGGCCGGGGTCGCAGTCGAGGATGACGGGGATGCTCATGGTGCCTTCAGTATTGCCGCTCGTCGTTCGCCGGACGAGCCCGACAGAGGCGCTCCACCGCGATAGGCTGGAGGGCTATGTCTGCGCCCGTGATCTCCTATCCGCCGGAACTCCCGGTCAGTGCCGCGCGCGACGAGATCGCCGCGGCGATCCGCGACCATCAGGTGGTCGTGGTCGCCGGCGCGACCGGATCCGGCAAGACCACGCAGCTGCCGAAGATCCTGCTCGAGCTCGGTCGCGAGCGCATCGCGCACACCCAGCCCCGCCGGCTCGCCGCGCGCACCATCGCAGAGCGCGTGGCCGAGGAGCTGCGCGTGCCGCTGGGCGGGCTCGTCGGCTACAAGGTGCGCTTCACCGACCAGGTCTCGGACGAGACCCGGATCGCGGTCATGACCGACGGGATCCTGCTCAACGAGATCCACCGCGACCGGCTGCTGCGCCGCTACGACGCGATCATCATCGACGAGGCGCACGAACGCTCCCTCAACGTCGACTTCCTGCTCGGATACCTGCACCGGATCCTGCCCGAGCGCCCGGACCTCAAGGTCGTCATCACCTCGGCCACGATCGACCCGCACAGCTTCGCGAAGCATTTCGCCGAAGCGGACGGCGAGCCTGCCCCGGTGATCGAGGTATCGGGGCGGACCTATCCGGTCGAGATCCGGTACCGGCCGCTCGTGGATCCGGTCCCTGAGCTTGTCGAAGGGCCCGGATCCACGAAGTCCCTTCGACAAGCTCAGGGACCGAGGAAGCGCACCGAGTCCGAGCCCGAGGACGAGGTCACCGCGATCGTGCGAGCCCTCCAGGAGCTCGACCGCGAGGAGCGCGGCGACGTGCTCGTGTTCCTGCCGGGCGAGGCCGAGATCCGCGACGCCGCCGACGCGATCCGCGGCGCCTACCGCTCTCAGACGGCGCCGGTCGAGGTGCTGCCGCTGTACGGGCGCCTGTCCGCCGCCGAGCAGCATCGCGTCTTCGAGCCGTCGACGGTGGCCGGCCTGCGCCGCCGCGTGATCCTCGCCACGAACGTCGCCGAGACGAGCCTCACCGTGCCCGGCATCAAGTACGTGATCGACACGGGCACGGCCCGCATCTCGCGGTACAGCAGCCGATCCAAGGTGCAGCAGCTGCCGATCGAGGCGGTGTCGCAGGCCTCGGCGAACCAGCGGTCCGGGCGCGCGGGCCGCACGAGCGCCGGTATCGCGATCCGCCTGTACAGCGAGGACGACTTCGACAAGCGCCCCGAGTTCACCGAGCCCGAAATCCTGCGCACCTCGCTCGCCTCGGTCGTGCTGCAGATGCTCAGCCTCGGCTTCGGCGACATCGCGGAGTTCCCGTTCCTCACTCCCCCGGAGTCGCGCGACGTGCGCTCCGCGCTCGATCTGCTCGTGGAGCTGGGCGCGGTGCAGACGGGCCAGGGGGCTTCGACGAGCTCGGCGACCGCGGCCCCCCGGCTCACCCGGATCGGCCGCGACATCGCGCGCATGCCGATCGACCCGCGCTTCGCTCGCATGCTCGTGGAAGCGGGCCGGACAGGCGTGACGGCGCCCGTGCTCGCGATCGTCGCGGGGTTGTCGATTCAGGACGTGCGCGAGCGCCCGTCGGCGGACGCGCCGCAGGGCGTGCGCGACGAGGCGGAGCGGATGCACGCGCGCTTCGCGGACCCGACCAGCGACTTCCTGTCGATCCTGAACCTGTGGAACCACCTGCGCGAGCAGCAGAAGGAGCTCGGATCCAGCGCGTTCCGCCGGCTCTGCCGTTCCGAGCACCTGAACTACGTCCGGGTGCGGGAATGGTTCGACGTGCACCGGCAGCTGCGGACGCTCGTGAAGACCGGCCGCGACGCGGCGACGGACTCCGCCGCCCCGGACGCCGTCCACCGCGCGCTGCTCGCAGGGCTGCTCAGCCACATCGGCATCCTGGACGAGCGCAACCTCACCAAGGGTCCGCCGACGAAGGGCGGGCAGAAGGATCCGAAGCGTCGGAACGCCGAATACCGCGGCGCGCGCGGGATCCGTTTCTCGCTGTTCCCCGGCTCCGCACTGCGCAAGAAGGCCCCGCGTGCGGTCATGGCGGCCGAGATCGTGGAGACCTCGCGCACGTTCGCGCGCACGGCCGCAGCGATCGACCCGGCGTGGGCCGAGGCGCTCGCCGGCGACCTCGCCAAGCGGCAGGTCTCCGAGCCGCACTGGTCCAAGGAGGCGGGCGCCGCCGTCGCGTACGAGAAGGTGACATTGTTCGGCGTCGAGATCGTGGCGCGCCGACGGGTGCAGTTCGCGCGCATCGACCGACCCGCGGCGCGCGAGTTCTTCCTGCGGAACGCGCTGGTCGAAGGCGAATGGGATCCGTCCCGGATCGACAAGCGCGTCTCGGCGTTCTGGCGCAGCAACGCGGAGCTGCGCCGCCGCCTGGAGAAGCTCGAGGAGCGCGAGCGCCGCCGCGACATCCTCGTCGGCGACGAGGCCGTGTTCCGGTTCTACGACGAGCGCATCCCGACCGATGTGTTCGATGTGCACTCGTTCGAGGCGTGGTGGCGCCACGCCCTCCAGGCGACCCCGAAGCTGCTCGTCATGCGCGAGGCAGACCTGCTCGAGGACGACGAGCGCGCGGATCAGCAGGACTTCCCCACCCGCTGGACCCAGGCCGATCAGGTGCTCGGCCTCGCCTACCGCTTCGAGCCCGGGGCTCCCGATGACGGCGTGAGCGTGGTGATCCCGCTCGCACTGCTGCAGCAGGTGCGGGACGCCGGCTTCGACTGGCAGGTGCCGGGACTGCGCGCCGAGCTCGTGACGGCGCTGCTGCGGGCGCTGCCAAAGGCGATCCGGCGGCACGTCGTGCCTGCCGCCGACTGGGCGGAGAAGTTCGGCGCCGAGCTCGCCGCAGAGGGACCGGAATCGTTCCGGGGCCTTCCCGTCCGAAGCCTGGGCGAGGCGCTCGCCCGTCTCATCCAGCCGCTCGCGAACCAGCCCATGTCTGCCGCGGACTTCGACCTGGAGCGGGTTCCCGCACACCTGCGGATGAACTTCCGCGCGGTCGATGAACGCGGCCGCGCGGTCGGATCCGGCCGGGACCTGACCACCCTGCAGCGGGATCTGGCAGATCGGTCGCGCGAGAGCGTGGCCCGATCGATCGAACGGGGTCCCGGACAGGGCCGCCCCGGAAGTCGGCGCGGTGCGGCGGACGTGGCTCAGGCGGGCTCGGCCCACGCCGCAGCCCCGGCCGAGCGCGACGGCATCACCACCTGGGACGTCGGAGATCTGCCGGAGGTGCTGGACACGCGGGTGGCCGGCGGAGTGGTGCGCGGCTATCCCGCCCTCGTGGACCAGGGCAAGTCCGTCGCGCTGCGCGTGGAGGCCACCGCAGAGGCCGCGCGCGCGGCGACGCGCGACGGTGTGCTGCGGCTGGTGCTCCTCGGGATCCCCTCCCCCGCGTCCTACGTGCAGCAGCACCTGACCAGCGCCGAGAAGCTCGCACTCGCCGCGTCGCCGTACCCGAACGTCGCGACACTCATCGAGGATTCTCGTGCCGCGGTTGCAAGGGCGGCGATCGACCGTCTGACGGCCCCTTCGACAGACTCAGGGACCGCGGGCATCGTGCGCTCCGAGGCCGATTTCGCACGCGTGCGCGACGGCGTCTCGGCGGTCGTCGTGGACGAGTTGTTCGCGCTGGTGTCGCTGATCGCGAAGATCCTCACGAAAGCGCGCGAGGTCGAGCGCGCGATGAAGGGTCAGAACTCTCTCGCCCTGCTCGGGCCGCTGAACGACATCCGCGGCCAGCTCGGCGGGCTGCTGCCGAACGGTTTCGTCTCCAACGCAGGCGTGGAGCGCCTCGCCCACTATCCGCGGTACCTGGACGGGATCCTGGATCGGCTGCGCACCCTCGCCGACGCCCCGGGCAAGGATCGCACCCGGCAGAGCGAGTACGAGCGCATGGCGCAGGCCTACGCCGATGCCGACGGCACGATCCCGCTGCCCGCGGGGGCCGAGCCCCGCCTCGTCGAGGTGCGCTGGCTGCTCGAGGAGTACCGCGTGAGCCTGTTCGCCCAGCGTCTGGGCACCGCGCAACCGGTGTCTCCGCAGCGTATCGTGAAGGCACTCGCCGCGAAGTGAGACTCGGGGATTCCTGGCTCATCAGGAACCAGCGTGTGACACCGGCTTGAATCCCACTCACCCGGTTGCGACCGCCGGACAGGAATAGCGATCGGAACAAAACCCAGTCCGATTCACTGCGCTCCGCTGCTGAGGCGAGTTCCCCCTCATCACCGTGTCCATATCACCGATAAGGGTCCTGTCTCCAGATTGATTGCTGCAATCGTCGTTACATTCGGACGGGACCGTCCAACCGACCGCGTAATCTCACTCGACGAATGATCCTCTCTGTGTTCGGGTCCCTACCATCAATGAAAGGATCATTGAAATGGCGCCGAGCGGAATCAGCAGTAGTAATGAAGGCATCAAGCCAGCTATGAAGAATAACGGGACGCCCGCACCAAGGTTGACCAGAATCGGCGCCAGGAGGATGCGCGTTATATTCGACCGGGATGCGCCAACAAGAAGTGCTGCGACCAAAACCGCCGGAATCATTCCAAGCGCGCAAACAATAGCAGCGAGAATCGCAGCATTCTGTATCGATTCCGAAGCCGACGGAGGATTGAGTACGGGAAATGAGTCTATATACAAGACCTGATACGAGATACTCCACGCGATACCCGCGATAATCGTTCCGATAGACGTTCGCGCCCACGCTGACAAGAATTTCCATTTTCGTTGATGCGCAGCAGCGTTCCGCGGATCCTCGCATTCACGGGTCATTGCGATCTCACCTGCCCCGCATCCAACGTCTTCGTCTCCATCGTCGCTACCCCCCAACGCAGTGGGTCAAAACTCCACCAACGCATTGGAGATTCTCTGCCTGTCGCCACCAAGGGTATTCGGATGCGTGTCCCCGATTGATCAAGAGCTCAGAGACAACCAGAGCATACTGCGCATTACCATGTTGACTAAATGTAACAGTCCCATCATCGTTTTGCTTTGTCGAAAATGTGATTTGAGATCCGGGTCCGTCGAAGTAGCCCCAATCGAGGACCGTAAAGGTGACACTGGTCGGGGTTGTGCTCACGCCAACATGACCGTTCGGGGCCAACGGGTTAAAAGCAAGCGCACCGTTCGCGGCCTCGTCAGTTCGAAGCCAACACTTACTCCCGGCACTGAATTCGGAACATCCGTCGATCTTGAACGGAAAGATCTTGCCGGGAGCATGCTTAAAGAGGGACATGACGTCGCTCGCCGAGTGCCTTAGGTCGGTCGGCCATGAATAGCTGTACTCGTAGTCCCTAGTGACAAGTGGTTTCTTTTCCTTCAGTACAGGTTCCCTGAGGTTCTTGTTGACTTCACAACCGAAGTCAAGACCGCTGCACCAGTTTCCTGACGAGTTTGGCGGCGTGTTGCCGCCTGCCTTGGTTGGAATAGTTGGCGTGCTGGCCATCTGACCGCACCTTACGTGCCATCCACCGCATCCTTCGTCGATGATCAAACCACTTGGGTCGCTGAAAGTGACCGGGTTGTTCTGAGAATACGCATACCCGATGTTTTGTTGCGGATTGGTGGGGTCGATGATCGGATCGGTCGAAGCAAACTTACCCAACAGCGGGTCGTAGGTGCGCGCGCCGACGGTGGTGAGCTTGCTCGATGCGGTGGCGGGTTTGCCGAGGAACCCTGTGCCGTCTGCCCATACGCCGGTTGCTCCGCCGATCGGGATACCGAAGGGGTCCCGGTATTGGCGGGATGTGGTTCCCGTCTTCGCGTCAGTTTGGGTGTCGACGGTTCCGTCGAGTCCACTGAACAACCAGGTCAGGGTTGTGCCGGTCACACCGGTCGTCGCCGAACGCTCCGCGACGACCTTTCCACCGGCCGCGATGTAGGTGCGGACGGCGGAGGTCACGGTCGATCCTGCGGGTTGGGTGAGCGTGGTCTCCCCGAGGATCAGCGCGGCACCCTCTGCACTTGAGACACGCAGCAGCAGCGACCCATCCGGGTTGTACACATTCGTCTGCGTCGTTGAGCCGGTGACGACCTTGGACACCTTCCCGACCTCGTTGAAAGTGAGCGTCTGACCGGGCCGACCCGTCTGGTTACCCGCCGCGTCGTACGAATACGAACCCGCACCGAGATCCACCGGTCCTGTCACCGTGCCGGGCGCGTGCGGACGTGCAGCACCGGCAGCCGGGTACGTGTACGCCACGGGAGAGGCAACGCCCGTGGACGAGTGGTAAGTGAGGCCGGTGCGGTCGCCCGTCTTGGTGTCGTAGGTGTAGTCGTTCCACATCGGTGCGATGCCACCCATCGCCCCCGCCGACGGTGTCGTCGCACACGTGGACGAGGAGTTCGGAGTCCATGCGCGGGTCAGCTCCCTCAGCCCGTCATACGTGTAGCACGTCGTCTGCGTACCCGTGGTCGGCAGGACCGAGTTCACCGTCGAGGAGGTCACGTTCCCGACTTTGTCACGGGTGAACGACCGGTCGGCGACGTAGTGGCCGGCACCACCGAACACGGCGTTGTCGGTGATCTGCAATACCTGCCCGGTCGCGTTGTCATACCCGTAGGTCGAGTATGCGCTGTTCGTGCCGTTGTACCGATCGAACTGCGACAACTGCCCGATCGGCGTATACACCGTACCTGCGAGGATCGCTGTGTACCCGCTGAGCCCGGACAGTCGCCCCCATGAGTCGTAGTTGTAGCGAAGGTTCTCCGCAGGAAGCCCACCCACCGCCGGGAACTGGGTCAGTTGAGGTGTGGAGTCAACGTTGTAGTAGTTCGTCTTCGTGAACGACGTCCCCCCGAACGCGGGGGCGTCCGACGGCAACGACACGGTCGTCTTGGTCGGGTTCCCCGCCGCATCATATGAGACGACCGTTGTCTTGTACGCCTTGCCAGGAACGCCGGGGACCCCGAGAGCTCCGGATCCGGAATCGGTGTAGGACGTGGACTCGGTGACGAGACCCTTCTTGACGGTGTCGTACGTCCAGGACGCGAGCAGCGGCCCGAGAGCGTCGCCGGAGAACATCTTGGTCTTGCGGTTCAGCTCGTCGTAGGTCGTCGTGACCAGCTGGCCACGGGCATCCGTGGTCGAGGTCATGTTCCCGGCGAGGTCGTACGTCGCCGAGGACGTCCCCGAGTCGGGATCCTTCTGCCCCACCCGGCGACCCAGCAGGTCATACGTCCACGTCCACGTGTTGCCGGCAGGGTCGAGCATGCTCGACATGTGACCGGCGCCGTCGTACCCGTATGTCGTCGCCTGGCTGGTGCCGCTGATGGCACCGGTCAGGTATTGGAGCAGTTTCGTCTTCTGCCCGAGCGTGTTCGTGAACGTGCTCGTCGCTGTTCCCCCGGTCGGCGGGACCGTGTCGGTGCGGTCCGCGCCCGGGTAGGTGTTCGTCGTTCTCGAGACCTCGGTGCCGGTCCCATTCAAGATGCTCGTGAGGGCCCGCCCGACGGCATCGTAGGAGGTGACCACCTGGGAGGGGATGTTGTTCTCGCTGGTGGGGGTGAAGAACGCGGTGCCGGGGTTGACGGAGGAGGTCCAGTAGTCGTTGTCGACGAAGTAGGTGCGGCCCTGGTCGTCGTAGTTGGTGGTTTTCACGACCGTGCCGCCACCCCCTGCCGCGGATTGTGTCTGCACGGCGCGGGCGAGCCCGTCATACAGGTCGTAGGTCGTGACGACCCCTCCGCTGGTGAGTTTGTCGGTTCTCACGGCGTTCGGCGCGGTCTGCGACAGTGTGTACGTGTATGCCATCGACGGTGACGACGGGTTCGTCGCCTTGGGGACGAGGGGTAGCCAGACTTGGCTGGTCCGACCGAGCGCGTCGATCGACACGTCCGTGCGGGATCCGTTCGCGTCGACGACCGAGGTGACAGCCCCGGTGGACGCGTCGTAGGTGGTCGTCGTGACCCAGGAGAACGGTGCTGTGTTCGTCGTGGTCGTGCTCGTCACCGGCAGCGTTGCCGCCGGCGTGTAACCACTGGATGCGGTGTGGCCCAGGGCGTCCGTCTTCACCAGGGGTCGTCCGAGGGCGTCGTAGGTGACGGATCCGGTGCCCGCCCAGTGGGCGGTGGCGCCGTCGTATCGATCGATCGCCTGGGTGGATGTCGCGAGTCCCCGCGTCGCGGCAGCCCCCCACGAACCATTGTCGTAGGTGGTCTTCGTATCACTGACGAGATCCCGCGGCATCACAGCAGTGCCCGTGTTCGGGCACGACACGGCGAGCGTGCGCACCTCGCTGGGAAGCCCGATCAGCCATGCCGACGTGTTTGCCGCCGCGTACGTCGTTGTCGTGCAGGTCGCGCCGGCATCCGATGGCACCTTCGAGACCGTCAGCGGGTAGCCGTAGGTGTTGTCGAACGTCGTAGACGTCGTCAAGGTCCGGTTGCCGCCGGTGGAGAGCGGTTCGGTGCTGACTGTGGTTCCGACAGCGGTGATGCGGGCTTGCCGGGTGCCGTCGTTCGCCGTTACCGGTGACGTCCACGGGGTGTTGATGAGGTCGGTCACGCTCGTCCCGCCGACACCTGCGAGGGTCTGCTGCCGGTAGGTCTGTCCCGCGAACCAGCGGTCATCGGGGATCGTGGTGCCGTTCACGGTGACGGTCTTCGTCCCACCGGACGCCGATGCCCGGTCGCCGTTCATGCCTTGGTAGTAGGTGTACTTCGAGACCTTCTGGGCGGCCGGTGCGGCCGGATTGCCCTCGCGAACTTCGACGGTGTCGACGCCGGCGAAGACATTCCAGGTTCGCGTGTTCGCGACAGTGGTCGGGGAGTCGTTGTATCGCCACTTGGGGGTGCCGTAGAAGTACTGGGTTTGCTGGGTCTTGCTGAGCGGGCCTCCGGTGCGCGGGTCGACAATCATCGAGCTCACCGGGTACTTGTGGAACAGGTCCTGACGACCGCCGAGCGGGATCGATCCTTGCGGTACCCACCATTCCGGGAAGCACCACTTGGTGTTGTTCGGCAGGTCGGCGAGGATCGCGGATGCCTGCGCGGGGGTGCACTGCTGCCCCTGATAGTTGACGCTGATCACCGCGCCGAGGCTGGTCTGGATCGAGCTGAGCCGCCACTTGTCCAGCGGCGCGAGCCCATCGACGACCCACACACGATTCTGCATCGTCGTTCCGGAGAACACCGTCGCCGGCTCCGCGATCGCCGCCTGACCAGCCGCGGTGCCGGTGCGCTGCACCTGGGTCAGCCACAACGCCGGCGAGGTACCATCCCCAGGCGCGGGGAACGAGTGCGACAGCGCCCACGAGTTCACCGTCGAATAAGCGCCCGCCACAAGGACCTGCGCGTCAACCTTGGGTGAGGGACGCGTTCGTGAAGAAGCTCGCCCCGATCTGCGACGCGGAACACGACGCGCCGGTGCACAACTGATCGAACGGGACATCCGGGTAGGAGGACGGGTTCGTCGGTGCAGTCGCACTGTCGAGGGCGCCGGTGGTGCAGGTCGCGCCGGAGGCATCGCTGCAGCGACCGCGCGGGTCGTAGGTGAAGTTCACCCGGTAGCCGGCCGCGTTCGCGCCGTAGACATTGCTCGCGCGCAGCCCGTACTCGATCTTGGACAGCACACCACCACGCTGATAGGCGGTCGCGCCGGACCCGCCCTTGGCGTACTTGTTCGTTTCGGCCGTGTAGTACAGCGCCTCAGCGTTGCCGTGCACATCGACGACATAGTCGAGGTTCCACCGCCACGCCTGCATACACGACGATGCCACGAACGTGCCCGTATTGCAGGGCTCGCCCGAATCGTTGCCATACACCGGCACCGTCCAGGTCGAATTCGTCGTCGCCTTCCCGGCCGACCAGCCGGGAAGCTGGTTGAGACCGAAGAAATACTGGGTACCGTCGGTGGTCGTCATCTTCCAGCAGTCGGTCGACACGGTCCCGTTTGCCTGACAGCCCTGTGCCGTGCCCGTCAGGTGCTCGAACCGCGTGCCATCGTCGTGCTCGAGCCGCCACTTTCCCGACGACGAGTCCTTCACGAGCGGGCCCGAGTGGCCGGCGAACGACACGGTCGCATTATCGGTCTTCCAGCACAGGTCGCCCGAGGTTGTGACCGCACCGGTTGCGCCGTCGTCTTTCGCGCAGGGGACGTAGCTGCGTTCCACGAACCCGGCCGCGGACAGATCCCACCCCTCACCAACCGCGGACGTCTGGTTGTTGGTCGATCCTGTCTCCCCGTCCACGGACTGCGAGTTGTAAGAGAGACCGAGGGCCGGCACGGGGCCGGCCCCGGGGGCAGTGACGGGCATGTCGTACTTCCAGGTGAACGCACCCGTCTGCTCGGCAACGTCCCACGAGGACGAGGACTTCAACGGCGTCGCACCGTACGATCCGGTTCCATCCGATGAGGACGTCGTCGAAGTAGCAACCAGCATCATCGGCTGCGCCGCCACCGTCGGAGTCAGCACCGTGGCGCCAGTAGTTTTCGCCGAAGCCACGGGGACGGACTTGCCCTTCGCGCCCCCCTTCTTGGCCGTCGGGTCAGGGACCAGCGTCCAGCGCACACGCGAGGCGTAGTTGCCGCCGAATCGGTTCGACAGCAGTTCGTCAGGCACCTGCACGGCAACGGGCGCCTCGCTCTCCCCGTCGGTTCGGGCGAGCGAGATCGCTACGCCGTCGAAACCGGCTTTCTTCGCCGCGGCCCTGCTGAGCACGCCGACCTCCACGGACGGGGACGCGGTCGTGTCGTCGGCCGGAGGCGAGGTCGGCTCTTCGCTGGGAGCAGGCGCTGGGGTTGGTGTGTCGGTGGGCTCAGGGCTGGGTGTCGGCGAGGGGGTGGGCGTTGGGGAAGGCTATTCGGTCGGTGACGTGCCCGGTGTGAGCCTCGGCGAGGGAGAGGGCGTGGGCGTGGGCGTGGGCGTGGCAGGTTCGCTGCCCTTCGGCTGGGGCGTTTTCGGCGGCTTCGATCCGGTCTGCGGCTTGCTCGAAGCCTTCGCCGGATGGTTCCCGTTCGATGCAGCGGCGACCTTGATCCGCGAATTGCCCACGTCCTTCCAGTCGCCGACGACTGTCGCGGGGGTGGATTCTGCCTCACCGGTTGTTGTCACCCCTTGCACGTCGGTGGCGGGGGTGTCGATCGACGCGGCCGGGGTATCCGGGATGTCTGCCGGGAATGGCACGCTGACACTCTGCGAAGCGTCACCGCCGCCGAGGTCGGCCAGCTCGCCCAAGGAGGAACCGGGCACCGGGTCGCCGAATATCGGCGCCGGCACGGTCGGCGCCGGGGGAATCGCCGCCAAGGCCGCGCCCGGCGTGCCCGCGACGACCCCGACGGTCAAAGACACGACCGACACCACCGATAGCGCCCAGGACCGGCGCATCGACATCCGCTTCATCGCTTCCTCATCCCTTGCTTCGTTAGGTGTCGTCTTAGCTGCTGAACGGCAATTGCTGGTTGGCCAGCTGGGACAGCTGATGGGAATCGATCACACCCGGCAAGAACGCGGGGTCCGCGATGAATCCAGCGAACCTCCCCGTCTCCGGTGCAGGACCGAGGATGAGAGACCCGTTCGCGGACCAATCGCCCGACCCGACGACATGCTCGGTCGCCGCCACCGGGACAATGGAGCTGCCGATCAGCAGCCGTAGCTGCTGATTGCCTGCATCCCAGATCCCCGTCATCAGCTGCCAGTGATTGATCGACAGAGATCCACCCGTCGCGCAACTGCTGACGGGACGGCCGTTGTCGTCTGCGGCAGGGGCGCCCGTGATGCAGAAGGAGTAAGTGTTGTCCTTCGTCGCCTTCAACTGGACCTGGCCCCGCCCGGCGCCCGCTGTCTGAACCGCGACGACTTGATCCTGGCCCGATGGCACGCTCGTCGCCTTGACCCACATGCTCCAGGTGAAGCTATTCGCAGCGTTCACCGGTACCTTCGACGCCACGATCTGGTCACTAGACAGGGCGAGGGGGCCCGTCTTCAGCACCGGTCCGGCGAGCGGCGGAAAGACGCTGTCCGTTGAACTCACCGAGCCAGACGGAAGCTGAAGACTGATCGCATTGGCTCCCGCCCACGGGTTGCTGTCCGGGATCACCAACGGCAGCGGCGACGACAGCGTGGAGACCTGCCACATGTGACCGGCATCAACGTTGGCGTCGGCGGCCGGGGCACCCGTCGATTGGTACAGCGGGAGCCCCTGAGCGGTCGACTGGTTACCCGCCTTGTCATACGCCGAGACCCACAGCGTGGACAGCGAGTTCGTAGGGGCGACGGTAATCGTCACTGCGGCCGTGCCGTTTCCGCATGCCCACCGCACACTCGCTGTTACCCGGCCGTTGCAATCCGGAAGTGCCGCAGCGGTGTTAACCGTGCCATCCACGGGCACCGCAGGGGCCGGGGACGTCAACTGCGTCGGAGTCACCCAATACGTGTAGCCGGCGACGTCTGCCGCCCCAGTGACCTGCACACTCGTCGGGCTACCGACTGTGAATGAGGACGCGGTGGTCGTCGCCGACGGCACCGCGGGCTTGGTCAGATCAACGGTGAAATAGCAGAGCGGTGTCGCGGTGGCACCATCAGCCTGCCAGTCGCTCCCCCGCGCGTCCCACGCGTATGTCATACCGTCCGAGAGCCCCGTGAAGGTGACGCTTCTCGGCCCCTGCGCAACCATTCCCGGATGCTGCCACTGGATTCGGTTGACAAGATCAGTCGCTTTGAACAGGTTCACGTTGTCGTCGACGTTTCCGCCATCGGGGTCCGTCTGGTTGAAACTGACCGTCACGTTCGCCGCTCCCACGAACGCCGGCGCACTCGCGGTTCCGCATGCTCTCGATGGAGAGGCGAAGGCCGGGTTCGTGGGGGTGTCCGGGGGCGTGTTGTAGGAGACGATCAGGGACGCATCCCGGCTGAAGTGCTTCCGCGACATGCTGTTGTCCCCGGTGAAAGCGAAATGCAGATTGTTCGCCCGACCCTGCATCGACTGCACGATCGAGGTCACCGACCACCCGATCGGCTGCCACACATCACCGCAGCCGGACTGCCCCACCCATTGCTGATAGGTGCCAGACCACCACTGCTGCCCAGTCGCCCGCCAGAACTGCTCCTGATTCCAGGTGTATCCCGGGTCGAAAACGCTCACGAAGTGGCTGCTGATCGGACCGGCCGGGCACGCATCGACTGACAGTTGCGTCGTGTTCAGCACTGCGTTGAGGATCTGCTTCCCTGCCAGCGCTGTGTTCGGGAACGCGAAGAACATGTCCGAGTTGTATTGCCCGTAGATCCCGACGCGAAGCACGTCGGAGGCACCGGCGGTGAGATACGACGCGTCCGGGTATGCTGCATCGGTGTACCACGCGGCCGTCGTGCCCGAACTCCAATCCGGGTCCACGAAGATCGGGTACTGCACCGGGCTCTTACTGGCCTTCTCCTCCGTGACCACGGATGCGCCGACGTCCATGGTCAGCTGATCCGACGTCAGCGTGTGCGTCACCGGCGCCGGCGAGTCCTTGTCCCCCGGCTCCTTGTACGTGGCGCCGTCCGACGAGTCCCACCACAGCGGCTGCGCAGCGATCAACGCGGACCCGTCCGCCGCTTTGGCTCCCACCCGGCCCTTGTCGGGGGAGGTGAGCTCCGCCCCGTCCACAGCGACTTACAGACTCGCAAGCCCGCTCCCCTTGGCCGCTTCTTCCGACTTCACCACATAGATCGAAGCCATACCCGTCTTCGTGGCCACGAGCTTGAGGTCTACGCCGGGCATCACCTCGGCATACGTTGCGGTGTCGCCGTCGACCGTCGGCGTCGGGAGCGGTCCGTGCGCCCACGACTCCGACACCCACTCTCCGGACGTCGTCTGCGTCTGGGAGATGACATCTGTCCCACCGGGTGAGAAGCGGACCGGCACGGCCGACGCGGCCGGGGAGAACCAGTCCCCGTCACGCTGGAGGGTTGTGTCGACGGGAACCCATCCACCGTCCTGCTTCACACGTACGGGACGGCTCGACATCTCCAGCTGCATCGACCCGTCCGGCATCGCCTTCGTAAGCGACGTAGAAGTCGTCAGATCATCCACCACTACAGGGACGCCCGATGCCATCGAACGAACCGACGCATATGTCTGGGAAGCCGAGAGGACGCTCGATTTGGGAACTGAGGCCGTTGATTGGGCTATAGGTCGCTGTGTCGCTGAGGCTGTTGGCGCCGCGGTCGCCACCAGCGCGCAAATGACTGCGGACACAACAAACGTCGGTAGTGCGCGCACGCGTCTCCTCATTCCACCGGGCGAAACCGCAGATTCGACCGGCGAAGAGCCGACCAGGCATCAAGCTAGCGCATAGGAAAACTCCAACGGAATACCCAGGAAGAAGAAGCTGCGGTCCCTTTACAAAAGGCGCGTCTTTGATGTCGGATCCACCCTTCTGCTTGATCATGAGGTGACTGACCACCTTCGGCTGCACCGCCCCGCCCCCTCCGACGCGTCGTAGCCTGGAGCCATGGCGCAGGCGATCGTGCAGACCGAGCTCGGCGGACCGGAGGTCCTCACTCTCGTGGAGGTTCCGGATCCGGTGCCTGCCGCCGACGAGGTGGTCGTGCGCGTCGAGGCAGCCGGCGTGAATCCGATCGACGCCAAGCAGCGCAGCGGTTTGCGCCCCCTGCCGCCGATCACAGAGCCCCGGCACCTCGGCTTCGACGGAGCGGGCGTGGTGACCGCGATCGGATCCGGCGTCGACGATCTGGAAGTCGGTGATCGCGTCGCGATCCGCGACACCCGCGGCACGTATGCCACCGCGCTTGCGGTACCGGCCGCGCACGCCTCGGTGATTCCTGAGGGCGTCACCGCCGCGCAGGGCGCCGCACTCGGCATTCCCGCCGGCACCGCATACCAGTCGCTGCTCTCGCTCGGGGTCGAGCAGAGGGATCTGCTGCTCCTGCACGCCGGATCAGGGGCGGTCGGCCAGGCCGCGATCCAGTTCGCCGTGGACTGGGGCGCCACCGTCATCGCGACGGGCGGCCCCTCGTCGCAGGAGCGGATGCGCGCGCTGGGCGCGATCCCGGTCATCTATGGAGAAGGCCTGGAGCAGCGGATCCGCGACGCCGCAGACGGGCGAGAGATCACGGTGGCGCTCGACGGCGCCGGCACCGACGAGGCGATCGCGACGTCGCTCGCGCTCGTCTCCGACCGTGACCGGATCGCCACGATCGTGCGCGGCCCCGACGCGGCCGCGCTCGGCATCCGCGCGTTCAGCGGCGGCAGCCCCGTGCCGCTCACGGAGCAGGAGCTCGCCTGGCGCGCCGAGGCCGTGCCGGCGGCGCTCGGGCTCATCGCCAGGGGCCGGTTCTCGATCGAGTTCGGACCGGAGCTGCCTCTCGCCGACGCCGCAGAGGCGCACCGCCTCATCGAGGCGCACGCCGCGGACGGCAAGATCGTGCTGCGCCCCTGAAGCCACCCGGCGGGCTCTGACCCTTCGGATCCGCAACAGTCGGAAACATCCCTGCGGATCCGCACCCGCGCGCCCGAGGATGGGTCCGTGACCGATACCGCCGCCTCCGCCCCCGACACCCGTTTCGCGACGAAGCAGGTGCAGGCCGCGTACGTCGCCGGCACGCCGCAGAACACCGCCGTCCCACCGCTGTACCAGTCCGCCGCCTACGAGTTCGGCTCGCTGGCCGAGGCCCGCGACCTGTTCGCGCTGCGCCGTGCCGGCAACATCTACAGCCGCAACGCCAGCCCCACGCAGCAGCTGCTCGAAGAGCGGGTGACCGCGCTCGAGGGCGGTGTGTCAGCCGTCGCCGTCGCGAGCGGACAGGCCGCGGTCGCCGTCACGATCCTCGCGCTCGCTGGCCGCGGCGGGCACGTCGTCGCCGCGGACCGGCTCTACGGCGGCACCGTCGATCTGCTGCAGGACACGCTCGCCGACTTCGGCATCACGGTGAGCTTCGTCGACCAGGACGACCCGGAGGCCTGGCGCGCCGCCGCGAACGAGCGCACCCGGCTGTTCTTCGCGGAATCGGTCGCGAACCCGCTCGCGCAGGTGCTCGACATCCGCACCGTCGCCGACACCGCGCACGCCGCCGGAGTCCCCCTCGTGATCGACAGCACGGTCGGCACCCCGTACCTGATCCGCCCGGGTGAGCACGGCGCCGACATCGTCGTGCACTCCGCGACGAAGTACCTGAGCGGCCACGGCACGTCGCTGGGCGGAGTCGCCGTCGACCTCGGATCCTTCGACTTCGGCGCCGACCCTGCGCGCTGGCCGCAGTTCACGGCGCAGCACGACCGGTTCGGTCCGCTCTCGCTCTGGGAGCGGTTCGGACAGGGCTTCGCCTTCGCGGCGCTCGTGAAGGCCAAGTACGTGCACGACCTGGGGCCGTCGCTGTCCCCGTTCAACGCGCACCAGATCCTGCAGGGCATCGAGACGCTCGACCTGCGCGTCTCACGGCAGAGCGCGTCCGCCCAGGCCATCGCCGAGGCACTCGCGCAGAACCCCGCCGTCGCCGCGGTGCACCACCCCGGTCTCGCCGGCAACCCGTGGCACGACCTGGCCGCCCGCTACCTCCCGCGCGGGACCCCCGCGGTGTTCTCGATCGATCTCGTCTCCACCGGTGACGAGGCCCTGGATCAGGAGCGCGTGGAGCGGTTCGTGGACGGTCTGAAGATCGTGCGCCTCGTGGCGAACATCGGCGACGCCCGCTCGCTCGTCTCCCACCCCGCCTCCATGACGCACTCGCACCTGAACGCCGCCCAGCGCGCCACCGCCGGCATCGGGTCCACGACGGTGCGTCTGTCGATCGGCATCGAGGATCCGGCGGACATCCTCGCCGACCTCGAGCAGGCCCTCGCTCTCGCGATCGCGACGACGGCCGTGCCGCAGGAGTTCGCGAACGCCTGAGCCCGCGTCGGTACGCTGGTCCCGTGCCGATCCTGAACAAAGACATGACGCTGTGCATCTCGCTGTCCGCGCGACCGAGCAACAACGGCACCCGGTTCCACAACCACCTCTACGAAGCGCTCGGGCTGAACTGGATCTACAAGGCGTTCGCCCCGACCGACCTCGCGCAGGCGATCTCCGGCGTGCGCGGCCTCGGGATCCGCGGCTGCGCGATCTCCATGCCCTACAAGGAGGACGTGATCGCGCTAGTGGATCGGATGGATCCCTCCGCCACCGCCATCGACTCGGTCAACACGATCGTGAACGACGACGGTGTGCTCACCGCCTACAACACGGACTACTCGGCGATCGCCCAGCTCATCGCCCGGAACGAGATCGACCCGGCGTCGTCCGTGCTGCTGCGCGGGTCCGGCGGCATGGCGAAGGCGACCGCCGCCGCCTTCCGCGACGCGGGCTTCGCGGACGTCACGATCGTCGCGCGCAACGAGGACGCCGGACGCGCGCTCGCCGGGCTGTACGGCTTCGACTGGGCCGCGGACGTGGACGGGCACGCCGCCGACGTGCTCGTCAACGTGACCCCGATCGGCATGTCCGGGGGCGCCGAGGCCGAGGCGCTGTCGTTCCCGCCGTCCGCGGTCGAGGCCGCCCGGGTCGTGTTCGACGTCGTGGCGCTCCCCGCCGAGACCCCGCTCGTGCGCGCGGGACTCGCCGCGGGCAAGACCGTCATCAACGGGGCCTCGGTCGCCACGCTGCAGGCGCTCGAGCAGTTCGTGCTGTACACCGGCGTCCGCCCCACCGACGAGCAGGTGCGCGCCGCCGAGGAGTTCATGCGCGCGCAGTGAGCCGCCTCGGCCACGAAGCCCCCGAAGGGATCCGCCCCGCGCCCCGGTAGACTCGGACGGTCATGCCCTCCGTGTCGAACTATCCCGCCCCGCGCCTGGATTCCCGCCCTGTCGAGACGTTCCGCGCCACGCTCGGCGACCTCGCGGCGCACCTCGACGTCGCCGTCCCCGATCGCGCCGACGCGGCGTTCACGGGTGTCGCCCTGGGCACGGAGCACGTCCGATCCGGAGATCTGTTCCTCGGAATCCGCGGCGCGAACGCGCACGGCGCCCGATTCGCGGCGAAGGCCGTCGAGGCCGGTGCCGCCGCAGTGCTCACCGATGCCGAGGGCGCGGCCCTCGTGCCCGACGACGTGCCGACGCTCGTCGTCGATGATCCGCGCCTGGCGGCCGGCCCCGCCTCCGCGTTCCTGTACCGGGACCCGGTCGCGTCGATGACCTCGATCGGCATCACGGGAACCCAGGGCAAGACCACGACGGCGTTCTACGTGGCCGCCGCGGCCGGCATGTCGCAATCCGGCACGATCGGCTCCATCGGCACGACGGTCGGCGACGACTTCTTCCCGCCCGTGCTGACCACCCCGGAGGCGCCCGAGCTGCAGGCGCTGTTCGCGGTGATGCGCGAGCAGAAGCTCGGCACCGTCGCCGTCGAGGCGTCCAGCCACGCCCTCACCCTGGGCCGTGTGGACGGCTTCGCGTTCGATGCGGGCATCTTCCTGAACCTCGGCCATGACCACCGCGACTACCACCCCACCCAGGCCGACTACTTCGCCGCCAAGGCGCTGCTGCTCACCCCCGAGCACGCCAAGATCGGCATCGTCGACATCGACTCGCACTGGGGCCGCGTGCTCGCCGCCCAGGCCACGGTGCCGGTGCGCACGACCTCGGCGAGCGGATCCGATTCCGCCGACTGGCGCGCAGAGGACGTCGAACTGCACGCGCACGGATCCTCGTTCATCGTGCGCTCCCCCCGTGGCGAGCGCGTGCCGTTCACCACGCAGCTGACCGGCGCGTTCAATGTGAACAACATCCTCGCCGCCGTCGCCGCCCTGGTCGAGTCCGGGCGCGAGCTCGCCGACCTCGCCCCGGGTATCGCCGCGCTGCCGAGCGTCGAGGGACGGTTGCAGCGATTCGACTTCGGGCAGCCGTTCACGGCGATCGTCGACTCGGCGCACAAGCCCGAAGCCATCAACGCCGCGCTGCGGGCGATCCGGACCACGACGCCGCAGGGCCGCCTGATCGCGGTGCTCGGTGCGAACGGCCATCGCGACGCCGCCAAGCGCCGCATGATGGGCCGGTTCGCCGCGATGTGCGCGGATGTGCTGGTCATCACCGACGACAACCCCTACGACGACGATCCGGCCGAGATCCGCGCCTCGCTCATCGCCGGCGCACGCTCGAGCACCGTCGAGATCACCGAGATCGCCGACCGCCGCGAGGCCATGGCCGCGGCTGTGCGCATGGCGCGTCCCGAGGACACCGTGGTGGTCCTCGGCAAGGGCCATGAGCGCTACCACGCCCTCGCCGGCGGCGAGATCGCCTGGTACGACCCCGACGTGCTGCGCGAGGTCATCGAAGCGCTCTGAGCCCCCCCTCGCGGATGCCACCACATCCGCGCGCGGAAGTTGTATCAACGAGCCACTATCGCTCTCCTGCCCCTTGTGGAGACAATGGGCGCCATGACGGCCACCGGCGACCGTACGCAGCCGTTCGACGAGCGCGACGGAGCCTTCGGCGACGCCGTCGAGCATGATCGAGGCACTGCCGACGGCCGGGTCGCGGCGTGGGACGGCGCCGGATCGGATCCGCCGCGATGGGAGCGGGCGACGGCGCTCTTCCTGCGCTGGCGCGATGGCGAGCCCCGCGCGATGGACGAGCTCGTGCGCCTGATGACGCCCGTGCTGTGGCACGTCGCGCGCGCATACGGGCTGGACCGTGCCCTGGCCGAGGACGTCGTGCAATCCACCTGGATGGCCCTCATGCGCCGGCACGCCGCGATCGCCGAACCACGCGCCATCTCGGGGTGGCTGACGATGTGCGCCCGGCGCGAGGCGTGGCGCGTGAGCCGGATGCAGCGCCGAGCGGATCCCACCGAGGCGGAGTTCCTCGAGCCGCACCTGCCCGCGGGCGAGTCCGCCGAGCGCCAGGCGCAGCGCGGAACGGAGGCCGGCGCGCTCTGGAGCGCCGTCGCGGCGCTGAACGCACGGTGCCAGCGGCTGCTGCGCATCGTGGCCTTCGAGGAGCGGCCGGATTACGCCCGGATCGCGCAGGACCTCGCGATGCCGATCGGCTCGATCGGGCCGACCAGGCAGCGCTGCCTGGGCAAGCTCCGCGCGCTGCTGGAGCAGGACGGATGGGAGGACGACGATGACCGTTGACGAGACAGCGGCCGACGCGGCGCTCTTCGCGCGGCTGCGCGTCGAGTGGGGAGTCCACGATCCGGTGCCCGCCGGGCTTGCGGACCGGATGGTCGCCGCGGTCGCGGTAGAGGACCTCGGGCGCGAGTACGCGTTGCTGACGCTGGTGGAGCAGGAGGGGTCGATCGCCGTGCGCGGCGAGGCGGATACGGCGACCCTGCAGTTCAGCGATGGCACCACGGGCGTCGTGGTGCACGTCACGACGACCGAATCGGATCTGCGCCGGATCGACGGGTGGGTCGACGGGGCCGTTCTCGCGATCCGCCTGATCCAGCAGGACCGCGACTGGTCCGCGGAGATCGCGGGCCCCGGCCGGTTCGCCTTCGACGCGGTGCCGAGCGGTCTTTCGGCGCTGCGGCTGGTCCTGCGCGGGGCGGACGGCGAGCCGACGGAATTCCGCACCCCGCAGTTCGAAGTGTGATGCGAGACGACGGATCGAGCAGGAGACACGGATGGCACGGGACGATGAGGGACAGCATGGCCAGGGCGAGGACGGACGGAGGCCCCGCTCGCGACCGAGCTGGCGGGAGAGGGAGCGCGCGGCGCGATTCAGGGGTGCGGTGCTCGACGTGACCCTGCAGCCGGCGCACGGCCCCGCGGCGCACACGACCGTCTACGAGCCTGACGTGCTGCTGGTGCGGCCGGCGTTCTTCGAGCCGGACGCATCGGGCCGCCGCGGAGATGAGCGGCTGGCCGCCCTCGCCGCGGCGCTCGGATGGAGCGTGACCGTGGAGCGCCTGGAGGACTCCCTCGACGCACGGAAGGCCGGCGGCATCACGCCGAGCACACGCCGAGCGCCGGGGAACGATCCCGGGGCGGAAGCGCTCGCGGGCCGGGCGGGCCCCGCGCGCGACCCCGGAGTGGCGGATTCGACCCGTCTGCGGATCAGCGTGTCGGCCGGGGCCGCACGAGACGCCCGGCCGGTGCTCGCACCCGACGCCTGGCGCCTGCTCGTGGCGGCGCGGGACGAGGGCATCCCCGGTCTCACGCTGAACCACCTGCTCGGGATCCACCCCTTCACGGGGAATCCCTTCACCGGGAATCCCTTCACGGGCAACCCGTTCACCGGCAACCCGTTCACCGGGAACCCGTTCACCGGAAACCCCTTCACCGGAAACCCGGCGGGACTCGCGAGCTACGCGTTCCCCGGCTTCGGCGGACGTCAGCCCGTCGCGTGGACCGGAGCGGCACCTGCGCGTACCCCGCTGCCCGCAGGAGCACGTCGCCCCGTCGTCGCCGTGCTGGACACCGGCTGCGGCGCGCACCCCTGGTTCGGGAACATGCCGGGGACCGCACCGGGTACGGACCCCGTGCTGATCGCGAGGACCAGTCTCACCGGTGAGCCGCTCGGGCTGAGCGATCCGGCGACCGACCCCGAGACGCACCCGAGCATGAGCGACCCGCTCGACGGACATCTGGATCCGGTCGCGGGACACGGCACCTTCATCGCCGGGCTCGTGCTGCAGGCCTGCCCCGAGGCGCAGATCCTGCCGGTCCGGGTCTCGGACGGGAACGGCACGATCATGGAGAACGACCTGCTCGGCGCGCTCGGGCGCATCGTCGGACTCCTCGAGAACGGGACGGTGCACCTGGACGTGATGACGCTCTCGTTCGGCTTCTTCCACGAATCCCCCGGGGCCGAGGAGACGCAGAGCGAGCTGTACGCCCTACTGCAGCGCGTGCGCAGGACAGGATGCGTCGTGGTGTGCTCGGCGGGGAACGAGGCGACCGACCGGCCCTCCTCGCCTGCGGCGCTCTTCGCCTGGGGCCCGGAGTCCGGCATCGATCCGGCCGATGAGGCCGACCTCGCCCCGCAGGTCTCGGTCGGCGCGCTCAACCCGTCCGCACGCTCGGTGGCGCTGTTCTCGAACATCGGCCCGTGGGTGCGGACCTACGTGGTCGGCGTCTCCGTGCTCTCCACGCTGCCGGTGTCGTTCGACGGCGGGACGCAGGCCGGCATGCGCAACGACGCGGAGGACCGCCGGCGCGAGACGCTCGACCTCGACGACTTCGCGGGAGGGTTCGCCGTGTGGAGCGGCACCTCGTTCGCCGCGCCGATCGTCGCCGGGCGGATCGCCCACGAGCTCGGCACCGGAGCACCCTCGGCGCGGGGACCGTCGGCGCCCGCCGACGCGGTGGACGCCGTGCTCGAGCGCTGCGCCATCCAGGACGCGTCACGCACGGAGAAGACACTCCCGTAGCGAGCGCCGAAGCGCCATGCTGTGAGAGTGACGCTGACGGCGGATGAGCTGTACCGGCGCGGCCGCGCGCAGCTGAACGCCGGACGCAACGCCGCAGCGCGGCACGAGCTCCTGCGCGCGCGAGCGCGCACCGAGGACCCCAACCTCCGGGCCAGAATCGCCGGCTCGATCGCCGCGATCACGATCCGCCAGGGAGACCGCGCCTCCGCCGAAGCGGTCTGCCTCGAGGCGCTGCGCCTGCCCGGCCTGTCCGTGACCACGGCGGCCATGCTCTACGGCCAGCTCGGCTTGGTGGCCCTGGAACGCGGTGATCTGCCGCGAGCGGTGACGATGCTGGATCGCGGCATCGCGGGCATCGGCGATGAGGTGGCGCATCGCGGGCCGATGCTGCTCAACCGCAGCGTGGCGCACATGCAGGCAGGGCGGCTGGCGCCGGCCATCGCCGACCTCGATCGGGCGGTGCTCGACTACGCGGCGACGGGCGACGAGATCTCGCGTGCGATGGCCGTGCACAATCGCGGCTACGCGGCACTGCTCGCGGGCGAGCTGGTGCCCGCGCTCGAGAAGATGGGCGAGGCGCAGGCGGTGCTGAGCGCGGCGTCGGCCGTGAACGCGGCGATCTGCGACCGTGATCGAGCGGAGGTGCTGCGTGACGCGGGCCTCACCCGCGATGCGGAGCGCACGCTCGAACGGGCGATCCGGGTGTTCGGAGCGCACCGGATGAGGCAGGCGCGCGCGGAGGCGGAGTTCCATCTCGCCCGCTCCCTGCTGAGTCACGAGCCGGAGCGGGCGGCGGCGATCTCCGCCGCGGCCGCACGGCGGTTCCGCGCCGTGGGGAGCGAGTCATGGGCGGTGCGCGCCGAGGCGGTGCGGCTGCGCGCGCTGCTGACCGTGGAGACCGAAGGACGGCCGACCGGGCTGCGCGCTCCGAGCGACGCCGACATCGACCGCGTCGAGGCGCAGCTGCAGCACCACCGGCTTCGGGGCGAGGCGTCGTCACTGCGGCTCGCCTGGCAGCGCCACCACGCGCAGACCGGCAGCGCAGTCCCGGTTGTGCAGGCGCGGATACGGGTGTCGCCGGGCGCGGGGCTGCAGGTGCGTCTGCTCGCCCAGGAGGTGCGAGCGGCGCGGGCCGCCGCTGCCGGGGATGACGCGGGCGCACGTCGGATCGCCGCGGCGGGCCTGGACGAGCTCGCCGCGTGGCAGGCCTCGTTCGGCAGCCTGGATCTCGCCACCGCCCTCGTCATGCACGGCACGGGATTGCTCTACGCCGGGCTGGAGGCAGCGGTGCGCTCCCGTCGGCCGGCGGTGGTGTTCGAGTGGTCGGAGCGCGCCCGGCACCTGAGCCAGCAGACCGTGCCGCTGCGCCCTCCGCCCGACCCCGGGCTGGCCGCGGATCTCGCCGAGCTGCGGATGCTCCGTTCCGAGGCCGCGTCCGGCGACTGGCTCGCACAGCCCCGCGCCGCCGAGCTGAGCGAGCGCGTGCGGCAGCGCGAGTGGTCCTCGATCGGCCGGGCTGGAGGCCGGGAGCGCGCCGCGCTCGACGAGCTGCAGGTGGCGCTCGATGACGACAGCGCCTTCGTCGCCTACGCGTATCAGCGCGACGGCCTGGTCGCGATCGCCGTGACCGCCGACGACGCCCGGGTGATCGACGTCCCCCGCTGGCCCGAGGCGCGACGGGCGATGGCCGGTCTGCGCGCCGATCTGGATGTCGCAGCGACCGTCCGCGACGGTCCCATGGGCTCGGTCGTGCGACGCGCGCTCGACGAGCGGCTCATGATTCTGTCGGAGACGCTGCTGACGCCGGTGCTCCCAGTCGTGGGCGATCGGCGCCTCGCGCTGGCTGCGGCGGCGATCCTGAACGGCCTCCCCTGGGGCATGCTGCCCGGGATGCGCGGCCGGGTGTTCACCCTGACCGACTCGGCGACGCAGTGGCTGCGTGCTCGCGGTGAGGCGCCATTCCGGGGCGCCGGTTTCGCGGTCGGTCCGCGTGTCGTCCGGGGCGCCGAGGAGGTCGCCCGTGCCGCAACCGCGTGGCCGGGCGCGCAGGTGCTCGGTCCCGACGCGGCGACCGTGGGCGCGACGACGGAGCTGTCCACGCGGGTGAGCGTACTGCACGTCGCCGCGCACGGTCGCCACGCCGACGGCAACCCCATGTTCTCCGGCCTGGAGCTCGCCGACGGTGCCCTCTTCGGCTATGACATCGACCAGATGGGGCGGGTCCCGGACACCGTCGTGCTGTCGGCGTGCGAGGTCGGACGATCGTCCGTGCGCTGGGGGTGGGAGGCGATCGGCATGACCAGGGTCTGGCTGCATGCGGGCACGCGCGCGGTCATCGCGTCGCCCGTGATCGTCGCCGACGACGACGCGTGCGAGCTTCTCGGCGCGGTCCACGCCGGACTCGCCGCGGGGCTCGCCCCCGCGCACGCACTGGCACGGGCGACGGAGCAGACGGGCGTCGTCTCCCCCTTCCAGACGCACGGCAGCGGCTTCTGAGCCCGATGTATCACCGGCCACCCTGGGTGCTCTTCTTCTGCGGATCGATACGGTGCGGCCACTGCGAAGAGCGTCGGCCACTGGGGACACCGTGAACTGGGGATGTGCGAAGTCGGGTTGACGCACAGCGATCCGAGGGGAAGGGGTGCCGCCGAGGGGACCGGCGGCACCCCTTCCTGCGTGCTTCGCCGGGTCACTCGTCCAGCGGGTCCTCCTCGGCCGGCACGGGTCCGACCTCGACCGGGCGGCCCGGACTGTTCGACCACGCGCTCCAGGATCCGGGGTACACGATCACCTCCCGGCCGATGAGCGCGCCGGCGAGAGCGAGCTGAGCCGCCGTCACGCCGGATCCGCAGTACGCCGCGATCGGCACCTCTTCCCCGGCGCCCGCGGCCTCGAACGCCGCCACGATCTCGGCAGGGCTGCGGAAGCGCCCGTCGGCGGTGAGCAGCTCGGCGATCGGCAGGTTGCGCGCGCCCGGGATGTGTCCGGCGACGGGGTCGATCGGCTCGGTCTCGCCGCGGAAGCGCTCGGGAGCACGCGCATCGAGCAGCACTCCGCCCCACCCTGCGATCTGATCGGTGTCGAGCACGTCCGCGGTGCCGGGCCGGCTCAGTACGACGTCCCCCGGCCGCGGGATGATCTCGCCCTCCTCGATCTCTCCCCCGGCCTCGCGCCATGCTCCGAGACCGCCGTCGAGCACGCGCACGTCCGCGATCCCCGCCCGGCGCAGGGCCCACCACGCGCGGGATGCGGGCAGCGAGCAGGAGTCGTCGTAGACCACGATGGTCTGCCCCTGTCGAATACCCCACCGTCGCGCCGCCTCCGCCAGCGCATCGTCGGAGGGCAGCGGATGCCGGCCCTCCGACGCCGCACCGTGACCCGCGAGATCGGCCTCCAGGTCGGCGAACACCGCGCCGGGGATGTGTCCCGCGAGGTAGTTCGCGTGCCCGTCCGCGAAGCCGAGGCGGTAGCGCACATCGAGGATCCGCGGATCGGCGCCGTCGTCGGCGACCGGCTCCCTCTCGAGAAGGGCGCGGAGTTCGGCGGCGGTGATGAGGTCTGCCATGGTCCCATCATGCCAACCTCCTTCGTGAGCGGCACGGGCGGCGCCCGGCGCCTCCGCCGGGCGATCCGATACCCCCTACGCTGGAGACATGACCGGCCACTCCCCCCGTCCAGCGCTTCGCTGGGGCATCCTCGCCACGGGCGGCATCGCCGCCGCCTTCGCCGCCGACCTGCGTACGGCGGGGCTCGACCTCGTCGCCGTCGGATCCCGGTCGCAGGAGTCCGCCGCCGCCTTCGCCGCGCGCTTCGGCATCGCCCGGGCGCACGGATCCTATGAGGCGCTCGTGGCGGATCCCGAGGTCGACATCGTCTACGTCGCCACCCCGCATCCGATGCACCACGCCGACGCCCGTCTCGCTCTCGAGCACGGCAAGCACGTGCTCGTCGAGAAGGCGTTCACCCTCAACCGCGCCGAGGCGCAGGATCTCGCCGACCTCGGTCGTGAGAAGGGTCTGCTCGTCATGGAGGCCATGTGGACCCGGTATCTGCCGCACATGGCACGTCTGCGCGAGATCGTCGCCGCCGGAACGCTCGGTGAGATCCGCGCGGTCTCGGCCGACCACACGCAGTCGCTGCCGACGGATCCGGCCCATCGCCTGAACGCCCTCGAGCTGGGCGGCGGGGCGCTCCTGGACCTCGGGATCTACCCGATCTCGTTCGTGCACGACGTCCTCGGCGCGCCGGTGACCGTTCAGGCCACGGGGCGCCTGGTGGAGACCGGCGCCGACGCGGAGGTCGCCACCGTCATGACGCACGCCGGAGGCGCCGTCTCCACGACGCTCTCCTCGTCGCGCGCGGCCGGCCCCAACACAGCCGTCGTGCTCGGCACCCAGGCCCGCATCGAGATCGACCGGGTCTGGTACTCCCCCACGACCTTCCGGGTGATCGCCGCCGATGGCACCGTGCTCGAGGAGTTCGACGGTCGCACCACCGCTCATGGTCGCGGTGGCGGACGCGGCATGCAGTACCAGGCGCTCGCCGCCGAGCGCTACGTCGCGGAGGCCGCCGAGCGCGGCTCGGCGCCGGACAGCGATCTGCTGCCCGTCGCGGAGTCGGTGGCGATCATGGGTCTGCTCGATGAGATCCGCGGGCAGATCGGCGTGCAGTATCCGAGCGAGACCGCCTGATACCCGAGAACCTCCGAACCGAAGGAGCCCCATGGCCGAGCCGCAGGACACCCGTGTCGCCGTCTATCTCGACTTCGACAACATCGTCATCTCCTGGTACGACCGCGTGCACGGACGCAACGCGTACAGCAAGGACCGTCAGCGGATCCAGGACAATCCGGCCGACGCCGAGGTCGCGGAGCGGCTCAAGGCCGCGATGATCGACGTCGGCGCGATCATCGACTACGCCTCCTCGTTCGGCACGCTGGTGCTCACGCGGGCATATGCCGACTGGTCTTCACCGGTCAACGCCGAGTACCGGTCGCAGCTGGTGGCCCGGGCCGTCGATCTCGTGCAGCTCTTCCCAGCCGCGGCCTACGCGAAGAACGGCGCCGACATCCGCCTGGCGGTCGACGCCGTGGAGGACATGTTCCGCCTCCCCGATCTCACCCACGTGGTCATCGTCGCCGGCGACAGCGACTACGTGCCGCTCGCACAGCGGTGCAAGCGCCTGGGCCGGTACGTGATCGGCGTCGGCGTCGCCGGCTCCACCGCCAAGTCGCTCGCCGCGGCCTGCGACGAGTTCGAGGCCTACGACTCGCTTCCCGGCGTCGAGCGCGCGGTGACGCCGGCAGCGCCGGCCGAAGAGGCGGCACCGAAGAAGACAGCCGCAAAGCAGACCCAGAGCGCACGCAAGCAGTCCCGCGCGACCACCGAGAAGGACGTGCCCAGCACGTCCGATCAGGAGCAGGCCACGGCGACCCTCGTGCGCGCGCTGCGCCTCGGGCACGACAAGAGCGACGGCGACGAATGGCTGCACAGCTCGGCGGTGAAGACGCAGATGCGGCGCATGGACCCCTCGTTCAGCGAGAAGGCGCTCGGCTACCGCTCGTTCAACGCCTTCGTGAAGTCGCGGGCCGACATCGCCGAGCTCGAGGAGTCCGGCCACGAGCGCCTCGTGCGCCTCAAGGACGCCTGAGGTTCAGCGCCACCGATCCCCTCCGCTCGCCGCGCTCGCTTCGGCGTTCAGGTCGCAACGTCTGCTTGCCGCGACCCCGCTCGTCGCGACCTCTTCTCGTCGCGACCCCTGCTCGTCGCGACCCCTGCTCGTCGCGACCTCTGCTCGTTCAGGTCGCAATATCTGCTCGTTCCGAGCGTCTGGAAGAGCAGTTTCTGCGACCTGAAGGGCCAGAGTTGTCCTCCCGAAGGGCCAGAGTTCTGCTCCTGAAGGGCCAGAGTTCTGTTCCTGAAGCCCTGTTTGCATAATTGAACATGTTCGATAATCTGAACCTATGACCATCGGATCCCCGTACGCGATCGCTCTCGGCGACCGCATCACCACGCTGCATCCGCGTCTGCAGGCGTACGTCCAGCCGATCCCCGCGGGGTGGGTCGGCGTCGGCGACGGCGTCTTCGACCAGGTCGGCTGCCGGAACCCGCTCCTGCGGACGCTGCTCGGCCCGCTGCTGCGGGTGCTGCAGCGGGGCGGCGCGGTCTACGCCGGCTGGGCGCAGGCAGTCCCGTTCACGGTGCGCAACCGCGACGAAGTGGGCCGATCCGCAGAGCGCACGCTGCACCTTCGCACCGACCCCTGGACCATGCGCGATCAGGTGCACCCGCTGCCGCACGGCCGGGTCGTGGATCGCCTGGGGCGGGGTGGAGTGGTCGCCGCGGTCTTCGAGGTGACGGCATCCGACGGCGCCCTCGAACTGCGGAGCACTCGGGTGGGCCTGCGACTGGGACGAGTGCGGATCCGGTTCCCGCAGTGGCTCGCTCCGCGGATTCGACTGCGGGAGAGCGCAGACGACGCGGTCGGCGCGCAGCGAGTCGCTCTGACCGTGGACATGCCGCTGCTCGGCCGCATCCACGAGTACGCCGGCACGTTCCAGTACCGGATCGAGGAGGACGCATGAACGGAGCGGACACCCGCCGCGGACGGGTGGTGCTCGGCGGATCCACGGGATTCATCGGCCAGGATCTCGCCCGGCGCTGGCGCGCCGCGGGGCGCGAGGTCATCACGATCTCCCGTCACGGCGCCGACCTGACCTGGGGAGACCAGGCCGGGATCGATGCCGCCGTCGACGGCGCGGATCTCGTGGTCGGGCTCGCCGGCAAGAGCGTGAACTGCCGCTACACACCGGCGAACCGTGCCGAGATCTTCCGTTCGCGCGAGGAGACGACCGCCGCCCTGCGCACCGCGATCGGACGTGCGGCGACCCCGCCCCCGTTGTGGGTGAACTCCTCGACGGCGACGATCTACCGGCATGCGGAGGACCGGGCTCAGACCGAATCGACCGGAGAGCTCGGCACCGGGTTCTCCGTCGAGGTCGCGAGGGCGTGGGAGCGCGCACTGTTCACGGGCGAACTGCCGGGAACGCGCCGCGTGGCGCTGCGCACCGCGATCGTGCTCGGTGACGGCGGCGTGCTCGCCACCCTGCGCACCCTCACCCGGCGGGGCCTCGGCGGCACGCAGCACGACGGACACTGGCCGATCGGCCGCGCCCGTCGTGCGGCGGGCACCGCACACGAGTTCCGCACCCGCGGAGGGCGGCAGCGATTCAGCTGGGTGCACCTCGACGACGTGGCGGGGATCATCGCCTTCCTCGAGGCTCACCCCGAGCTGGAGGGTCCCGTCAACGTGGTGTCCCCGGGGGCCGGCGACAACCGGACGCTCATGGCGACGATCCGCCGCGCCCTGGACGTGCCGTTCGGGCTGCCGCAGCCGCGCTGGATGCTCGAGCTCGGCGCGATCGGGATCCGCACCGAGACCGAACTGATCCTGAAGAGCCGCTGGGTCGCGCCGGAGAAGCTCCTCGCCGCAGGCTACGCGTTCGCGCACCCCGACCTCGACGAGGCCGTGCGCGCTTCGTTCACGACCGCCGCCCGCGCCCGCGCCTGACGCCCCCTGGCGCCGCGCTCAGTGGTCGCAGATTGCCGTCACCCAAGGGCCGAAGCCGCAATATGCAACCAGCGAGCAGCCGGGCTCAGCGTCCTTCGACCTGGCGCCGCGAGCAGCCGGGCTCAGCGCCCCTGGATCTGACGCACAGCCCCGGCCAGCTCCGGGAACCGGAACACGTATCCGGCATCCTCGAGCACCTGCGGCAGCACCCACCGGCTCTTCAGGATGAGCTCGGATTCGGTGCGCAGCACGGCCATCCCGGGCTCCAGCACGAAGCGCGGCGCAGGCAGTCCGAACGGCGCGCGCACGGCCCGGCGCAGCGTGCGCATGAGCTCGATGTTGGTCACGGCGTTCGGCGACGCCATGTTCACGGGCCCCGTGATCTCGTCGTGGTCGCGGAGGAATCGCACCGCCTGCACGAAGTCCTGCTCGTGCATCCAGCTCAGCCGTTGCCGGCCCCGCGAGTGCTCATAGTCGGGCCGCGCGGGCTCGGAGGGATGCGGGCCGATCCCTCGGTAACGCCGATGCGGGAACCACCAGCCGTCGTACTGCGGTCCGCCGAGACCCAGCCGAGCCAGGCGCAGCAGCATCGTCATGACCGGAGCACCGCGGCCCAGCACGAGCGACGTCCGCAGGGCGATCCGGCGGGTTCCCGGAAGCTCGCCGGCGAACAGCGCGGCCTCCCACTCCCGGGTGACGTCGGGCGAGAAGCCCCGCTCCTCGAGCGGATCCGCCTCCGTCCGCGGCGTGGCGAGCGAGTAACGGTAGGCGGTGGCGGAGCTGCCGTTCATCCACACCGCCGGTGGATTGGCGGCGGACGAGATCGCGCGGTGCAGGGCCGCCGTGGTGCGTACGCGCGAGCGCAGGATCTCGTCACGGTTGCGGTCGGTGTAGCGGCAGTCGATGCGCCGGCCGGCCAGGCCGATCACGAGCGCGGAGCCGTCGACCAGACGGAGGATCCCGTCCTCGTCATCCCAGCGCGCATCGGCATCGGCACCCCGCCCGATCGTGCGCACGTCGTAGCCATCCACGCGCAGCGCGTCGCGCAGTGCGGTGCCGAGATAGCCGCTGCCGCCGCCGATCACGGCGCGGGGACGCTGCGGTGCGGTGCTCATTCCGTGCCCTTTTCGCCCTGCTGCTTCTTGCGCTTCTCGATCTCGGCGCGCAGTCGCCACTCCTCGATCTCGCGATCCAGGTCGGCGATCTGTTCCTCGGTGCTGCGTGTGTCGCGGGGCTGGGACGGCGCGGCGGGCGCCGGCGGGCCGGAGCGGCGCTCGCGCGGACGCGGCAGCCGGATCCCCTCCCCGTCGTATTCGCGACCGACCAGGAACCAGATCAGGGATCCGGCGAGCGGCACGATGATCACGAGGATGATCCAGAAGACCTTGGGCAGGTGCTTCACCTGGTCGTCGCGGCGCGTGATGATGTCGATGAGCGCGCCGATCAACAGCAACAGCACGAGGATCGAGAACACCAGGCCCATGCCGACAGCCTAAGAGATCGCGGACGCGCTCCGGCCCAGCCCCTACGGCAGGGTGTGTCCGGCGGCGCGGAACAGTTCGTACCACTCGGCGCGGCTGAGCTCGACGTCGGCGCCCTCCGCCGCCTCCTGCACGCGCGACGGCGTGGTGGTGCCGAGCACGACCTGCATGCCGGCGGGGTGCCGGGTGATCCACGAGGTGGCGATGCCCGTGGGCGTGACGCCGTGCGCGGCCGCGATCCGGTCGATCACCGCGTTGAGCTCCGGGTAGGCCGGGTTGTCCAGGAACACTCCGGTGAAGAAGCCCGCCTGGTAGGGCGACCACGCCTGGATGGTGATGCCCTCGATGCGGCAGTACTCCACGATCCCGCCGCCGTCGCGGACGATGCTCTGATCCAGGCCGGCCATGTTCGCCGCGAGCGGCTGCGCGATGATCGGCGCGTGCGTGATGGACAGCTGCAGCTGGTTGGCGATGAGCGGCTGCGTCACCGCGGTCTTCAGCAGATCGATCTGCCGCGGCGTGTGGTTGGAGACGCCGAAGGAGCGTACCTTGCCGGAGGTGTGCAGCTCGTCGAAGGCGCGCGCGACCTCGTCCGGCTCCACGAGGGCGTCGGGACGGTGCAGCAGCAGCACGTCGATGCGGTCGGTGCGCAGCGCCTTCAGGGAGCCCTCGACCTGTCCCATGATGTGCTCGTAGGAGAAGTCGAACATCCCCTCCGAGGGCACGATGCCGCACTTGGTCTGCAGGGTGATCTCGTCGCGTTCCGCAGCGGACAGCCCGAGTGCGGCGCCGAAACGGTCCTCACAGACGTGCATCGCACCGCCGTAGATGTCGGCATGATCGAAGAAGTCGATCCCGTTCGCTCGCGCGGTGTCGTACAGCTCGCGGATCTGAGTGTGGGTGCGCCCGTCGATGCGCATCATCCCGGCGACGACCGCCGGAGCGGATCCGGATCCGAATCGGACCTGCTTCATGATCTGCTCTCCTCCCGCGCAGCGTGCTGCGCTGTGTCCGATGCGGCGTGCGTCGCACCCTGCTCGGCCGCCCGTGCCACGAACGACCGGTAGTCATCATCCGCCAACTCGGCATAGGCGTTGGCCCAGCTCACCAGGATATCGGCGAGCTGGGCGCCCTTGCCCGCGTATCCGGCGATCTGTGCGGCCGCGGGCGCCTGCGCGTGCGCGCGGGCGAGCGTGATCGCGCAGGCCACCGCGTACTCGCGATACCCCTCGTCCTCGACCTCGTCTGTGTCGATCGAGCCCTTCATGTCGTGGAACTGACGCACGTAGTAGTCATCACGGGAACCCTTGATGTGCCCCAGGAAGGGATCCGAGAAGGCTTGCAGCACACGCTGCACGCCGACGACGCGTGCCCCTTCGCCGCTCTCGCGGATCCGTTCCTGAAGGTCGGCGGGCTGCTCGATCCCGCCGTACTCCTCGAGCACGCTGCGCCCCGCCTGCTTCACCTGTAGAAGCAGCGGCTCGGCGTCAGCGGTGCCGAGCACGGCGAGGAAGCAGCGCGTGCCGACGCTGCCCACGCCGACCACACGGCGCGCCACGTCGCGCACCCGGTACTGGCGCAGCAGCAGCTGGATGTCGATGTTCGCGGTGACGGCGTACCGCTCGAAGGCGGTGTCGCTGACCTCGCGGATCTCGGGATCGGCGTGCGTCATGACCGGGGGCTGCTCGACGAACCGCAGGTGGCCGTCGTCGCCGCGGACCGTCAGCTTGCGTGCGGCGCGGGCCCCGGTCCGCTTCTCGGCGGCGGCGATCGCCTTTTGCAGGGTCTGTTGCGAGTCGACGTCGAGTCCGTCCCTTGCCGCGGTGGCATCGAAATGGGCGAAGTACCGCTGCAGCGGATCCGCGTCGACGGCGGCGCGCAGCGCTCTCGCGTACGCGAGGACGCATCGCCGCGCTGCATCGTCCGCCAATGCCTGTCCGCGGCTTTCGCGTGCTCCGATCACGACGCTCGCGACGAGCCGCTTGAGGTCCCATTCCCAGGGCGCCCACGCGGCCTCGTCGAAGTCGTTCAGGTCGAACATTAGCGTGCGCTGGGGAGACGCGAAGAAGCCGAAGTTGCCGATGTGGGCGTCGCCGCAGGACGGCACCAGTATCCCCGTGTGCGGCTCGCGCGCGAAGTCCGCGGCCATGATCGCGGCTGTGCCCCGGTAGAACGCGAACGGATCGGAGGCCATCCGCTCCGTGCGCAGCGGCACGAGATCCTGCAACCGCGTGCTGTTCTGGCGATCGAGGATCCCGAGCGGGTCGCGTCCGGTCGTGGTGATCGTCGCCAGGGCGGTGCGGGGCATGCGGTCACGAGCGGCTCTGCCCGCGGCCAGCCCTTCCGCCCGGGAGAGCATCGTGTCGCCGGCGAGGCTGGTTTCGGTCATGGCCCATTGTCCCCCGCGCCGGTTCGTTCGTTGCCCTGCGCACCGGATCCGAGGCATGATCTCCGATGCACGATGATCGGCTGTCGTCCCGGGGCGGCCCAGAGGAAAGGCATCGCAGATGAGCGATCAGAACCCCGGCCACGCGGTCGATCCCGAGGACGCCCTCGAGAACGAGCGCGAGCTCACCGGCGATCGCCTCATGGCGGTCGAAGACTTCTCCAGCGAGGACGCGGGCTACCACAAGGCACTCAAGCCCCGTCAGATCCAGATGATCGCGATCGGCGGCGCCATCGGCACCGGACTGTTCATGGGAGCGGGCGGGCGCCTGGCCTCGAGCGGGCCGGCGCTGATCATCGTCTACGCGGTGTGCGGCTTCTTCGCGTTCCTCATCCTGCGCGCGCTCGGCGAGCTCGTGCTGCATCGTCCGTCCTCCGGATCCTTCGTTTCGTACGCCCGCGAGTTCTACGGCGAGAAGGTCGCTTTCGTGAGCGGCTGGCTCTACTTCCTCAACTGGGCCATGACGTCCATCGTCGACGTGACCGCGGCGGCGCTTTATGTGAAGTTCTGGGCGCACTACTGGCCCCCGCTGCAGGCCGTGCCGCAGTGGCTCATCGCACTCGTCGCGCTCGTCGTGGTGCTGTCGCTGAACCTCGTCAGCGTGAAGCTCTTCGGCGAGATGGAGTTCTGGTTCGCGATGATCAAGGTCGTCGCGCTCGTGGCGTTCCTGATCATCGGGACGGTCATCCTCATCATGCAGGCCCCGACCGATGTCGGGCCCACCGGCTTCTCGATCATCGCGGAGCACGGCGGAGTCTTCCCGATGGGCCTGTTCGCCCCACTCATCGCGATCTCCGGCGTGGTGTTCGCGTACGCCTCGATCGAGCTCGTCGGCACGGCTGCGGGCGAGACGGCCGAGCCTGCGAAGATCATGCCCCGTGCGATCAACACCGTCGTGATCCGGATCGCGATCTTCTACGTCGGCTCGATCCTGCTGCTCTCGCTCCTGCTTCCGTTCAACACCTACAAGGCCGGGGAGTCGCCGTTCGTGACCTTCTTCACCCACCTCGGCGGCGCCGAGACGGGCGCCGTGGCCGGATCGGTGATGAACTTCGTCGTGCTCACCGCCGCCCTCTCCAGCCTGAACGCCGGGCTGTACTCGACCGGCCGCATCCTGCGGTCCATGTCGGTGAACGGGTCGGCGCCGCGCTTCACGGCACGGATGAGCCGCAACGGCGTGCCGTACGGCGGCATCCTGCTCACCTCGGTCATCACGCTCGCGGGCGTCGTCCTGAACGCGGTGGTGCCGTCGCAGGCCTTCGAGATCGTGCTCGAGGTCTCTGCGCTCGGCATCATCGGCGGGTGGGCCACCATCATCCTCTGCCAGCTGCGCCTGCACGCGCTGACGAAGAAGGGCCTGCTCGAGCGATCGTCATTCCGGATGTTCGGCGCCCCCTACACCGGATACCTCACCCTCGCGTTCCTGCTGTTCGTGCTCGTGACCATGGGCTTCACCGAGACCGGCCGCTGGGTGCTGCTCTCCCTCATCGTCATCGTCCCGGCCCTCATCGTGGGGTGGTTCGCCGCCCGCAAGGGGATCCTCGCAGCCGCCCAGGAGCGCGAGGGCTACACCGGCATGCACTCCGTGCTCCCGCACCGCCAGGCGACCGAGGCCCTGCGCGACGACAGCTGACCGCGCCTTCACGGTGCCCGCCGTCAGGCTCGCGGCCGAGTCCGAATGTCGGACGCCCGGCGTAGCGTCGGAACGACGGCGGATCCCCCCGCTACGGTTTCCCTCTCAAAGGAGCGTGCAGCATGGACTGGAAGATCGAGCTCATCTTCGTACCGGTCACAGACGTCGATCGTTCGAAGGAGTTCTACGAGCGCATCGGCTTCCACGCCGATCATGACCAGACGCCGTTCGAGGGGCTGCGCTTCGTGCAGATGACGCCTCCCGGATCCGCCTGCTCGATCGCGTTCGGAACCAACCTCGGGGTCGATCTCGAGCCGGGCAAGCAGAACACGATCCAGGTCGTCGTGCCGAACGCCGACGAGGCTCTGGCGCATCTGCGCAGTGTGGGCGCAGAAGCGACCGATGTCGATGAGCAGGCCTGGGGCCGCTTCGTCACGTTCGCCGATCCCGACGGCAACCGCTGGACGCTGCAGGAGCTGCCGGACCGCAGCGCTCAGGCCTGATCCCCGCCCCGGAGCGGGGCGCGGCGCGCGCCCCGCTCCGGGTCACGCGGGGGCGGCGCGACTTCGTCCGCACGGCGTGCCCCGGGCGCGCTAGCGTGGGCTCCATGAGCTCCCCGATCGACGCCACCACGACGCCCGCCTGGACCGCACTCACCGCGCTGCGGGAGTCGTTCTCTCCCGATCTGCGCGGCTGGTTCGCCGCAGACCCGGAGCGCGTGGAGAGTCTGACCTTCGACCTTGCGGACCTCCGCGTCGATCTGTCGAAGAACCTCATCACGCCCGAGATCCGTGCGGCCCTGGTGCAGCTCGCCGAGCAGACCGGCGTCGCCGAGCGCTTCGCCGCGATGCTGGCCGGTGAGCATATCAACACGACCGAGGACCGCGCCGTGCTGCACACGGCGCTCCGGCGTCCCGCGGACGCCTCCCCCGCGCTCGTCGTCGATGGCCAGGACGTTGACCACGACGTGCACGCGGTGCTCGACGCGCTGAGTGCTTTCGCCGACCGGGTGCGCTCCGGCGAGTGGCGGGGCGTGACCGGCAAGAAGGTCACGCACGTCGTCAACATCGGTATCGGCGGATCCGATCTCGGCCCGGTCATGGTCTACGAGGCGCTGAGGCCCTACGCCGATGCCGGGGTTCAGGCTCGCTTCGTCTCCAACATCGATCCGACCGACATCGCGCAGAAGACCGCGGATCTGGATCCCGAGACGACGCTGTTCGTGGTCGCCTCGAAGACCTTCACGACTCTCGAGACGCTCACCAATGCGCGCCTCGCCCGCGACTGGCTCTGGGAGCACCTCGCCGCCGCCGGCGTCGACGTCGCGACCGACGAGGCCCGCAGCGACGCGGTCGCGCACCACTTCGTCGCCGTCTCCACGGCACTGGACAAGGTCGCCGCATTCGGCATCGACCCCGCCAACGCGTTCGGCTTCTGGGACTGGGTCGGCGGACGCTACTCCGTGGACAGCGCGATCGGCCTGTCGCTCGCGATCTCGCTCGGCCCTGACGTGTTCCGTGAGCTGCTCGCCGGCTTCCATGCCGTCGACGAGCACGTGAGCACCACTCCCCTGGAGCGCAACGTGCCGGTCCTGATGGGCCTGCTCAACGTCTGGTATTCGAACTTCCTCGGCGCGCAGTCGCACGCGGTGCTCCCCTACGCGCAGCAGCTGAGCCGCTTCCCCGCCTATCTGCAGCAGCTCACCATGGAGTCCAATGGCAAGTCGGTGCGCTGGGACGGCACGCCGGTGACGACCGACACCGGTGAGGTGTTCTGGGGTGAACCGGGCACGAACGGGCAGCACGCCTTCTACCAGCTCATCCATCAGGGCACGCGTCTCATCCCGGCTGACTTCATCGCCGTCGCGAACCCCGCCTACCCGCTCGCCGATGACGGCCGCGACGTGCACGGCCTGTTCCTCGCGAACTTCCTCGCGCAGACCAAGGCGCTCGCGTTCGGCAAGACCGCGGAGGAGGTCGAGGCCGAGGGCACGACGGGCGCGCTCGTCGCCGCGAGGACCTTCCCCGGCAACCGCCCGACGACCTCGATCTTCGCCCCTGCGCTGACGCCGGCCGTGCTCGGCCAGCTGATCGCCCTCTACGAGCACATCACGTTCACGCAGGGCGCGATCTGGGGCATCAACTCGTTCGATCAGTGGGGCGTCGAGCTCGGCAAGCAGCTCGCCCTGCAGATCGCCCCCGCGATCGAGGGCGATCAGGAGGCGATCGCCGCGCAGGATCCCTCCACCCGCGCGCTGCTCGCCTACTACCGGGAGCACCGCGACTGACGCCTCAGCGGCTCAGAGCAGGTCTTCGTCGGTCGTCGGCGGCACCGTGCGGCGGCCGCGCCGCACGAGCAGCAGGATCAGGCTGAGGAGAAAGACGACCGCACCGGCGATCATCAGGATGTAGCCGACGAGGTGCAGGTCGATCCACGAGACCTGGACGTTGAGTGCGAACTCGAGGATCGCGCCGATCACGAAGAGGACGATGCCGGTTCCGATGCCCATGAGGAGTGCCTCCATTCGGTAGCTGGATGCCGTACGGAGTGAGAATAGGCCGGATCCCGCCGAGATCCATGGGGCTTGACAACCGGTCGCCGAGCCGATCGCGCTGCCGAGAGAGATCGCCGGCCCTCCGCCTAGAGTGGGCCGGGACCACCCCTATGACGATGCCCGCGCAGGTGAAGGAGCCGGATCGATGACGACACCGTTGCAGGAGATCCTCGACAGGCACGTCGCGAGCGGAACCGCGCCCGGGATCGTGGTCGCCGACGGGGACGCCGCAGGCCGGCTGGACATCCTCTCCTCGGGCGATCTCCCGCTCGACGCCATCGTGCGCATCCAGTCGATGACGAAGCCCGTGCTGGCGGTCGCGACGCTCCAGCTGGTGCAGGAGGGCCGGCTCGAGCTCGACGCCCCCGTGCAACGGTGGATCCCGGAGCTCGCCGATCGCCGTGTTCTGCGCACTCCGCAGTCAGCGCTCGACGAGGTCGTGCCCGCCGAATCGCCCATCACCGTCCGGCACCTGCTCACCAACACCTCCGGATACGGCATGACGACCGCTCCCGGACCGCTACGGGACGCGATGGTGCAGGGTCGCACCCACGCGAGCCAGGACCCGGTCGCGCTCGGCGCCCAGAACTGGCTGAACGCCCTCGCCGAGCTCCCGTTGATGTTCCAGCCCGGAACGGGATGGCGGTACCACCACTCCTTCGGGATTCTGGGCATCCTCCTCGGCCGCATCGTGGAGCGCCCCGTGCAGGATCACCTCGCCGACGAGATCTTCGATCCGCTCGGCATGGTCGACACCGGATACTCCGTTCCGCCGCAGCAGGCGCACCGCCTTCCCGCCGCCCACCGTCACGACGGTTCGGGCGGGCTGCTCGAGATCGAGCCCGCCGGTTCGGGCTTCTACGTCGCGCCGGCACCGTTCGATCTGAGTCACGCCGAGCTCGTCTCGACCGCGTCGGACTATGCGTCGTTCGCCCGGATGCTGGCTTCCGGCGGCCGCGCCGGTGACCGGACGATCGTGCACCCGAACCTGCTCGACGAGATGCGGACCGATCGCGTTCCGGCGCGGCTCAAGACGCCGGACAGCTTCTTCCCCGGCTTCTGGGACGGGGTGGGCTGGGGCTACGGCGTCGCCGTGCAGACGGACGGGCCGCACCGAGGCCGCTACGGGTGGTCCGGAGGTCTGGGCACCGACTTCTACATCGATCCCGACGGATCGTTCCGGGTGATCCTGGCCCAGATCGAGATGGGTGCGGAGACGATGGCGCTCTTCGCGGATCTCGCCTGAGCGGCGTTGCGCCGGAGATCGAGGCGGCGCGTCACCCGTGGCCTGGCCACGACCAAGGGGCGACGAACGCCCTCGATCAGGCGCGCCGGTACTGCCCGACCATGGGGCAGTCGAACGGGTCACGAGCGGCGAGCCCCACCCGGTTGAGGTAGTCGATGACGATCGCGTAGGAGCGTCCCAGCGACGTCTCGGTGTAGGGGATGTCGTGGGTGACGCAGAACTCGCGGACGATCTCGCTGGCCCGGGCCAGGTGCTTCCGGGACATGCTCGGGAACAGGTGGTGCTCGACCTGGTAATTCAGCCCACCCATGAGCCAGGTGGCCCACCAGCCGCCGCGGATGTTGCGCGAGGTGTAGACCTGCTTCGAGAAGAAGTCGAGACGCGCGTCAGGGGCGATCACGGCCATGCCCTTGTGGTTCGGCGCGAAGGACGCCCCCATGTACACGCCGAAGACGGCGAGCATGACGCCGACGAACGCGGCGGCTTTGCCGAGCGGCAGCAGCAGGAAGAGGGGCGTCAGCACGAGCGCGAAGCGAGCGGCGATCAGCCCGAGTTCCACCCAGCGGCCCTTCACCGGCTCGCGGCCCATGAGGTGCTTGATGCCGAGGTAGTGCAGGTTGAGCCCCTCGAGCGTCAGTAGGGGGAAGAACAGCCAGCCCTGCTTGCGCGTGATCATCCGGATCAGGCCCCGTGCCTGTGCGGCATCCTCCTCGAGGAACGAGATCGTGTCGACCTCGATGTCGGGATCCTTCCCGACGCGGTTCGGGTTCGCGTGATGACGGCTGTGCTTGGAGTCCCACCAGGAATAACTGATGCCCACGACGCCGGCGGCCAGGACACGCGCGAGCCGATCGTTCGCCGGTCCGGTGGTGAGGATCTGCCTGTGCGCGGCCTCATGTGCGAGGAAAGCGACCTGGGTGAAGAGGATCCCGAAGACGGCGGCCATGAGCAACTGGAACCAGCTGTCCCCCAAGAGCACGGACCCCGCGATCGCCGCACCGAACGCGCACGCGAGCGCGGCGGCCACGAGCACGTAGAACCTCGGCGTACGCTGCATCAGCCCGGTCTCCCGCACCACCCGTGACACCTCGACGAACGCACGCGCGACGTGCGGGAAATCCTCCTGGCGGGCGTAGGTCTGGCGGACGGGCCCCAGACGCGAGGGGATCTCTGTGCGTACAGACGTCATCGATGAGCGCTTTCCCTGGGTCCGGCCGAGGGCCGGAGCTGGAGCCAAAGGCGGGCGCCGATCGCTGGTCCCACGCTACGCGCAGGCATATGCGGGGACGGGCATGCGACGCCTGTGCATCCGCCTCGAATGCGTTCACGCAAGACTCCCGGACAGCGGCGGGGCGGCGGTCAGGCGACGGACGTCACGCGGCCGTCGCGGTCCGCAGCGTCCAGCGACTCCTCGGCGGCGCGCCGCCCCTCGGCGATGAGCCGGGGGACATCCTTCGTCACCCACTGCGCCATGCGCTCCATCTCCGGCTGGATGAGCAGGACGGTAGGGTCGGCGACGAGATCCGCCGTCGCGGTGACGGTGCGCATCATGCGGACGTTCTCCCACTTGGCGTGCAGCCGGACGACGATCGTGCGCTCCGCGCCGAGTGCGCGAGTCACGGCGTCGGGGACGTTGTCGACCATCCCCCCGTCGGCGAGCAGAGCGCCGTCCCGGCGGACCGGCGGCAGCACCCCCGGGACGGCGACCGTGGCACGGAGGGCGGTGCTGAGCGGACCGTGGTCGAGGATCACGCCGCGTCGTGTGCGCAGATCCGTCGCGTAGGCGCCGAATCGGCGGGGCAGGTCCTCGATCAGAGGGTCGCGACCGAGGATGCGGTGGATCGCGTCGGTCACGGCATGGGTGTCGAGCAGGCCCCAGCGAGGCCGCAGCGACCAGCGGGCGATCGCACCCCAGCGAAAGCCGCGGACCGCGCGCTCGATCGCGTCGGCGTCGAATCCGGCCGCGTACGCTGCGCCGAGGAGGGCGCCGGCGCTCGTCCCCGCGACGATCCCGGGGCGGATGCCGCGCTCTGCGAGCACCTGCAGCACCCCGGCCTGGGCGGCCCCGTACGCTCCGCCGCCGCTCAGCGTCAGCCCGAGGGTCGGGTCGTCGGTCACGGTTCTCCCCTCGTCGGCCGTCAGGAGACGGTATCAGCGGCCGCCTGCGCAACGGCTGACCCTCAGCGAGATGACAACAGGCCCGGACCCGCGAGGAAAGCGGATCCAGTCCTCTTCGGCCGAGACCGCGCCGCTTCGTCATCGAACGGGGTCTGCACATCGTCGCTGATCACGACATGCGTGCAGATGCGGTTTCCTCGCTCAGCACGTCGAGCCTCATGCGGGTGATCGCTCCGATCGCCTCGAGCGCGCGCTCGCGCTCCGAGGCCGTGTCGCCTGTCTGACGGAGGTGCATCTCCCGCACCACGTCATCGACGCCCCGCCCTCGAACGGCCACGATGAGAGGGAATCCGTGCGCGCGGCGATAGGCCGAGCTCAGCTCGCGCATGAGACCCGCCCTCGAGGCATCCGCCGTGAGGAGTCCGGCTCCTGCCTGCTCCTGCGACGACGCCGTCGTGAGGCCCGCGGCGTCGGCACCGAGGTCCGGATGCCGCGCGAGGAACGCGTCGATCTCTCTCTCCGGGAGCCGCCGGATCACGGACATCATGGCGCGATGCAGCTCGTCCAGGCTTCGATACGGGCGCCCCTCCGCGACCGCGGCCGCGACCCACGACGAATGCTCGAACACGCCGCCCAGGTGCTGCTCGATCTCACGCTCGTCCAGGGTGTCCAGCCACGCCAGCCAGCTGAGCGCGGGTTCTCGCGCGCTCCGCGTGCTCTCCCGGATCCGGTGGGCCTGCCTCAGCACCTGGCGCGCGACCGCCCTCCGGCGATCGATCGACGACTGCCGCGCACCTCCGGCACGCGTGAGCTGCACGAAACGCGCGAACTCGCCCGGGGTGAGGTCGGGCTGATGAGCGAGCCAATCGGCGTCGTAGAACGGCACGTCGAAGGTCGCCTGGGCGAGGTCCAGGAGGACGACGCCTCCGGGGCGACGGCCGAACCGCCGGAGCACCGAGAGCCAGTCGACCGTGCCTTCGCCCAGCGGCCGCAGGCGCCGGTCGGCGCCCGTCGGGACCCGGACCTGTTCGCCGTCGTCGAGGAACAGCGTCGTGGTGCGGCTGTCGACCCTGTCGTAGGCGTGGAGCGGGTCCTCCACACGGCAGACCACGTTCACGGGGCTGTACGCGATGCGCAGCGCCGGATGATCGACCTCGTCCAGGAACCGTGCGGCCTCGAAGGTCGTCATCTCCTCGTGCGTGCGCAGCACGAGAGGGCGATCCGCGCGGTCCAGGAGCCGGCGGGTAGGTCCGACGGCGCGGATGAGCGAATCCGACCAGGCGGGGCCCGTCGAGAATCGGTCCTCCATGAGTCCGAAGATGGTGTGGAACTGAGCGATCTCGAGGTCGTCGGCGGCGGCGAGGGTGTCGGCGGCGAACTCCGGTTGATACCGGTTCTCGTGCAGAGCGCCGATGTTGGCGTGCAGCGCCACTCCGTGCGCCCGCGCGGCCGCCGCGGCGTCGCGCAGCTCGTGCCGATCCAGCTCCGGGCTGGCCTGCCGGACCGAGCCCAGCAGGATGATCCGTCCGCCGAGCTCCGCGACCTCGGAGGCTCCGGCTGCGATGGCGTCCGGCCCGACGGCGGAGTCGAGGGCCGCGAGATCGCGTGCCGCGACCCCGACGGCCGCACCGGACGCCGCGATCGCCTCGGCGAGCGCCTGTCCCCCATCGGAGAGCACGGGATCCACCGCCCCGCTCACACGGGCACCGCGTCGTCGGCGCCGAGCTGGGCGAGCACGGTGCGGATCGTCGTGGCGGACCGGCGGATCCAGTCCCAGGCCTCCTCGACCGTGACCGGGTGACCGGCCATGGCCTCGAAGGAGGCCCGCTCCCCCGCGGAGACGCGATCGGCATACTGCTGGGCCAGGGAGAGGTAGGCCGCGAACTCGCCGACGAGGAGATCGGGGTGCCCCTCGATCCAGACGGGATCGTAGAGCGCTATCCCGGGCGCCGGCTCCGGGACGCCCTCAGGCCGCGCCCAGGGCCCTCCGCTCTCGATAGACAGGTTGAGCCCGGGGTTGGCCTCGACGAGCGGACCGAGCACGGCCCGCATGTCGATCACCCCCTCCCCGATCGGCCGCGGCTGATGGCGGATCCCGAGAGGATCGAAGAACAGCGCCACGTCCTTGAGGTGCGTCTGACGCACGTACGGCGCGACACGGCGCGCCGTCTCGGCCGGCGACTCCGCCCGCTGCAGCGGATTCCCCGTGTCGTAGACGATGCCCATCACGTCGTCGCCCACCGACTCGATGAGCCGCACCAGCTCGAACGAGGTGATCTCCTCATGGGTCTCGGCGTTCAGGTGCGTGCCGTGATCGCGCGCGATCGGCGCGAGGACGTGCACGAACTTGTCGATGGCGGCCAGCTGATCTCCCCAGGAGACGTCCGTGCGATAGCGGTCATAGGTGAAGCGGCCGCCGAACTGCTTGTAGCCGCCCGTCGAGACCCACAGCTCGTGAAGCCCGATGCCGCCCGCGGCCTCGATCATCCGGCGGAAGCCCAGCACGGTGTCGCCGTCGCCGATCTCACGGACCTCGGGGGTCTCGGCGAGGGCGTAGGTGTTGACCTTGCCCAGACCGGATTCCAGGTAGATCCCGCGTTCGTCGGCGAGAGCGCGGATGTCGCGCAGCTCGCCGGGATCAAGAGCGGAGCTCATGTCGAGCATCGTCCGGAAGAAGATCCCCTCCATGCCGCGGTCGGCCGCATCGGCGACCTGCTCGAGTGCGGTGAGCGGACGCGTCCAGGGCGCGTGCCGCGCGTCGATTCCGATGCGCATCAGTTCCTCCTCGTCGTCGGGATGCGGCCGAGGCCGGGCGCCCCGGCTGCCGTTTCCGTGGTGGGCGCCGTCCGGCCCGCAAGCGTGTCGATGATCTGCCGTGCGATGTCCGCGGCCTCGTTCGCCTCGAGCCAGGCCGTGGGCGCCGCGCGTCGGGCGGCCGCGGCGTCGAGCGCGGCCTTGACAGCATCGACCTCCGCGTCGTCGAGTTCCGTCCCCAGCGCTCTCGCGAGCAGTCGAGCCGACTCGCGCACGCTCATGCCGTCCCACACCCACCGCGCCTCCGCTCCTGTGACCGAGGGGTGGACGCTCCCGGACACCGGCGGGAACACGTCGGGACCGTCCCGCAGCGTGAGCATGGCGTCGATCGCCGTGCTCTTGAGGTGCGCGTAGCGCCCGGTCACCGGTTTGAGTCCGGGAAGAGGAACGCCCGACTCGCGGGACACCAGCTCCGACAGGGACTGCAGCCGGTCGACCCTGATCCCGGTATCGACGCCGTACAGCACCTCCAGGGCGAGCACGACCTCCTCCATCGCCGCGAAGCCGGCGCGATACGACATCGAGTTCACGGACACGTCGGGACCGGCACCCGCGCCGGCGGCGGCGATCGCGGCCGCCGTGCCCAAGCCGAAGTCGTCGTGCACGTGCATCGTGACGGGGACCGGTCGGGCGAGCCCGGCACGGAATCGGCGGACGAACACGCGCATCGCATCCGCGCTCAGGCTGCTCGTCGAGTCCATGAGGTCCACCCGCACCGCGCCGAGCGCGACAGCGTGGTCGACGACGCGGAGCATCCGGGCGAAATCGCGGCGCCCGACGTTCGCGAGCGTCACCGTGAGGTCGAGACCGCACTCCTGCGCGTATGCCACGACGTTTTCGAGATCGCGTGCCTGCGCGGACTCGACCGCGGGATCGGGCGCATCCACCAGGCCCGGCGCGATCACCCGCGCACCCATCTCGGCGAGGAGGTCGACGACGGAACGCGGATCCGGCCCCGGCGCGCCGTCGCCCCAGCCGAGGAGGGCATCGGCGAAGACGTTCACGGTGAATCCGAATCCTCCGCGCAGCACCTCGCGCACGAGATCCAGTTCCCGCGGCTGCGGATCGGGATCGCCCCACCAGTCGAGATTGAGGCTCTCGTCCTTCACCCCGGCGTCGTCGAGTGCGGCCGCAATGCGCAGGTAACCGTCGATGCTGCAGGATGCGCCCGCCGTGTACGCGGTCTTGCGGAGCGTGCTGTCGATCAGCCCGAGCGGGCTCGGGAAGTCGAGCTGCGACGTCACCTCATCCTCGAAGTTGAGGGGGCTGACCCAGTGGCTTCCGTCGATCCGTGCCGCGCGTTCGGGGTTGATCGGACCTCGGCCCGTCACGACGGCCGCCTCATGAGACCCGCTCCAATCCCCATCGCTCCAGGCGATCGGCAAGGAGGTAGACGATCACAGCCAGGATCGTGGCGACGATGCCGGCGCCCCATGCCCTGGCGTGCTCGGAGTATGCGGTCGCGGAGACGAAGAGATAGCCCAGCCCGCTCTGCCCGATGAGGAACTCGGCGAGCATCGCGGAGAGGATCGTGCTCGGCGCGGACAGACGCACCGCCGTGAGGAGGTTCGGCACGCTCGAAGGCAGCAGCAGCCGCGCAAGCAGCTGCGGCCGGGAGGCGCCCAGCGCGCGGAAGAGGTCCTGGGAGGTGTCGGTCGGCGACCTCAGGGCCGTGCTGATCAGGCTGAACGCCGGGAAGAACGTCACGATCACCGTGATCGCCACGACCGTCGGCTTGCCCGTGCCGAGCACGCCGATCATGACCGGGACGACAGCGACGACCGGAACGACCCGGAGCAGCACCGCCATCGGCATGAGCACCGCGGACAGCAGCGGCGAGGTCCAGACCAGGATCGCCAGGGCCATCCCGGTGATGGTGCCCAGCACGAGCCCGGCCAATGCCGTCGCGGCAGTGATCAGCGTGGGCGGAAGGTAGATGAGCGGGTTCTGCACAATGTCGAGCAGCACGGACAGCGGAGTGGGTGCGACGAGGTCCGTGTACCCGTTGACACGCACCCAGAGCCACCACCCGAGGAGAAAGAGGACGACGGGCCAGAGCGATTGTGCGGCGCGCGAAAGACCGCGCCCGAAGGTCTGCGAAGAGTTCATGGGAGGTCCTCAGGCGAATCGGCGGAAGGCGAGTCGACGAGCCCCGACGAGAAGCCCGTAGACGATGAGCGAGACGAGCGCGACGCACATGGCCGCGGCCCAGAGCTGCGGGATCGCGTAGTTCTGCATCGAGGTCACCAGGAGCACGCCGATGCCTCGAGGCGCACCGAACCACTCCCCGACCACGGCGCCCAGGATCGCGGCGGGCGCCGCGAGGGCGAGACCGTCGAAGAAGGCCGGCACGGCGGCCGGAAGACGGAGCATCCCGAGGATCGTGAGCCGCGACGCGCCCAGGGCCGAGAACACGTCGCCGAGCCCGCCCGTGGGGCGGGTGAGCGCCGAGGACATCGCCACGAACACGGCGAAACCCGCGCCGAGCGCCGCGATGATGGTCGGCGTCCCGTCGCTTCCGACGGTCGTCACGAGGATCGGTCCGAGCGCGATCAGCGGAACCGTGCTCAGCAGGATCGCCAGCTGGTTCATCCCGGGTCGCAGCCACGGCACGAGCATGCCGATCGCGGCGGAGGCCAGTCCGACCACGGTCCCGATGAGCAGGCCCGTCAGGGCTTCTCCGACGGACACCTGGACCGCGCGGAGCAGGATCGTCCGCCCCGGTTCCGTGGTCGCGTACTGCACGACGGTCGTCAGCGGGGGCCAGGTCGGGCCGGCGAGCTGGAAGCGTCCGATGAGTTCTGCGGCTCCGAGGAGGATGACGATCCCGAGCATCGCGGTGCCGATCCTGCGCCACATCAGGGATGTCCTTCCGGATGGTCGAGCATGCGCGTGAGGCGGTCGACGACGTCGTGGAACTCCGGGCTGGTGCTGAACTGCTCGCCGCGCGGACGTGCGTCGGAGATCTTCTCGATGTGCGCGATGCTGCCGGGGCGCCCGGTCATCACCACGACGCGATCCGCGAGGAGGACGGCCTCGGGCACGTCATGGGTGACCAGGACGGTGGTCGTCTTCTGGTCGGCCCAGATCGCGCCCAGCTCGAGGTTGAGCCGTCGCCGGGTGACGGCGTCGAGGGCGCCGAAGGGCTCGTCCAGAAGCAGCACCTCGGGTGACAGCGCCATCGCCCGGGCGATCGACACGCGCTGTCGCATGCCGCCGGAGAGCTGCTTGGGGCGTGACCGGGCGAAGCCCGAGAGGCCCATCATCGCCAGCAGCTCGTCGATGCGGCCCGGGGGCGGCGTCTGCCTCGCGATGCGGAACGGAAGCGCGATGTTGTCCCAGGCTGTCGCCCAGGGCAGCAGTGAGGAGTCCTGGAACGCCACGCCGAGGCGGTGGCTGTCCACGAGCCGGGAGGAGGGACCCCCGAGCACTCGGACCGTCCCGCTGGTCGTGTCCTGAAGCCCGGCGATGGTGCGCAGCACAGTCGATTTCCCGCAGCCGGAGGGGCCGAGGAGTGCGACGAACTCGCCCTCCTCGACACGGAGATCCAGCTCGGACACAGCGAGCAGGGACTCCTTGCGTCTGCCGCGTCGGAACTCGACGGTGACCTTCTCCAGCTCGACGGCGGGAGCACCGGATGTGGTCCTCGCGTCGGTGGGACTCACAGGCGAGGGCCTTTCTTGAAGACCTCATCGAGCACCGTGGGGTCGAAGACCTTGGCGAAGTCCGGCAGCTGGGTGCCGACGAGCTCGAACCAGGGATACATCTTCTCCTTCACGATGGCCGCGTCCATCCGCATCATGCCCTTCGCCTTCGTGAGCGCGCTCTCGGTGAGAGGGATCATGAGCTCGTTCGAGCGCAGCTGCTGCTGCTCGTCGAGACCGAGGTCCACGCCGTACTTCTCCATCACGAGCTTGACCGCGGCCTTGGGATCGTCGGCATTGTCCTGCCATCCGCGCGCCGAGGCCCGCATGAAACCGACGACGGCTTCGCGGTTCGCCGTGGCGAAGCTGCGCTTGCAGGTGACCAGATTCGCGTAGGCCGAGCAGCCGAGGTCTCCGTAGGTCGCGACCTCGTAGCCGCTCCCCTTCTTCAGCTTGTGCTGGGTCTCGAGAGTGACCGCCTGGCTCGTGACATACCCGTTGTACGCGTCACCCTGGCCCGCCAGCAGGGGCCCGATGTCGAATCCCGCGGGCACGAAGGTGTAGTCCGGCGTGAGCCCGTTCACCTTGTAGAGCCCTTCGAGCAGCTGCTGCGTGCCCTGCTGGCTGAGGATCTTCAGGCCGGGCAGATCCTTCGGACCCTTGACGGGCCTTTTCGCGAGCGAGATCAGTCCGGTCGGATCCTCCTGGTTGTGCGCGCCGAGGATCACGAAATCGTTGCCCTGCGCGATGGCCTCGAGCGACTGGCGCATGCTGGCGTCGATGCCGAAGTCGGCCGCGCCCGAGGCGACCCGCACCGGAGGCAGCGGCGTGTTGTTGCCACCGGGGAGCAGTTCCACGTCGAGACCCTCGTCGGCGTAGTAGCCCCGGGCGATCGCGAGGTAGTAGCCGGCGAAACCGACATCGGTGACCCAGCCGAGTGCGACTTTGACCTTCTTCAGGTCCTTGCCGCTCGTGCTGCTCGGGCCGCTCCCGCTGGACGCGTCGGGAGCGCAGGCGCTGAGCAGAGCCGCGCCGCCGATCGCCGCGCCGCCGAGCACGGCGGTGCGGAGCATCGCCCGCCGGGTGCGGGGGCGGTTCCAGAACGAGGCTTCGCCGCTGCGGGAGGGGGTGGAGGGGGTGTGATCGTCCATGATGCGTGCCCTTCGGGTCGGATGTCGGGTGAGGTGGGACTTCAGCGGGGATCGCTGCCGAGCCTGCGCAGCGATCGGTCGGAGCGGGTGAGGAAACGAGGGCCGTCCGCGGTGACCTCGACCATGTCGCCGAGGCAGACGTGGCCGATGCCGGGGACGGAGTAGTTCGGATGCAGTTCGACGACCATGCCTTCCGTGAAGCAGAGCTCGGCGAGATCCTCGTCCGTCATCGGCCCCGAGACGGCGCGCATGCCGGGCTCGGAGTAGCTCAGGCCGAGGCCGTGCGCGAGCTGGAAGCGGAACGGATCGCGTCCGCGCGGGTAAGGGCAGGCGTCGTCCACAAGCGCGGTGATCGTCTCATGCACCGCCCTCAGCGGCGCTCCGAGACGGCACAGCGCTGCTGCCCGATCCTGGATATCCCGCAGGATCGCGGCGTGTTCGGAGAGCGCGGCACCGGGCTCGCCGACCTGCCCCATGCGCAGGCACTGGCCATAGACTCCGTCGACGCGCACCGTCGTGCCCAGCTGCACGCGGTCGCCGGGACGGACGACGGCCTGCAGCTCCCGGGTCTCGAAGTACGTCGTCTCCGGCGCCGGCCCGGTCGACAGCCAGCATCCGGCGGACTCGGCACCCGATTCGCGGCCGACCCGCTCCGCGAGCATCATCAGCTCTGCGCCGGTGAGCGTGCATGACGATGCCGCCGCCATGACGGCGTCGACCATCGCATCCGAGATCTCCGCGGCACGCCTGGCCGCGCTCGCGTTGTCGCCGATGGCGGTGAGCCGCAGACGGACGAGATCGCCGTCGATGGCGACCGGTGCCCCTGGGATCGCGCCGGCCAGGGCCTCCGACAGCGCGGTCGCGCTCTCTCCCCGTCCTGCGATGCCGTAACGTTCCCGCCCTGCCTCGCCGAGGAGGTCGGCGACCGTCCGAGCGAACTCGTCGTTGCCGTTGACCCGGATGACGACGGCCCCGTCCGGAACGGCCGCCTCGAATCCGCGCGGATCGTGAGGGCCGAACGCGAGGACGACCGGGCTCCCGGATGCCGGCAGCACGAGGGCGGCGGGCGAGAGCGGGGCCACCCATCCGGTGAGGAACCGGATGTTCCCCGGCGAGTCGGCCAACGGTCCCGCGGCGGCAGGCGCCCCAAGCACCAGCGCCGCGAGCAGCCCGCGGTCGGCGAGGCGTCCGCGCAGCGCATCGATCCTTGCCATCGACGTCGTCATCGATCCACATCCCCTTCTGTCGCGGCCGGACGATCCCGGTCCAGCTGGGCGAGCACCCCGCGCAGATGGTCTCGGCTCCGTCGGAGAGCCTGCAGAGCCGCGGGTTCGTCGAACCTGGCGGTGTCCCGGTCCTCGTGCACGCCGATCGGCGACGCCCCCCACCCGACGAACGCCGCGAACTCGGGCACGGTGAGGTCCCGGTGCGAGGCCACGAACTCCGGATCCTGGATCGGCATCACGATGACGGGTGCGGGTCCGGGGTAGTCGTCGACGCACTCCCGGGCCTCGATCGTGAGGTTGAGCGGAACCGGACCGGCGGAGAGCTCACGCAGGATCACTCCGAAATCGATCGTGCCCTCGCCGCAACTGGAGGCGAGGGCGAACTCGTACCCTTCGGCGTGCGGCGTGACGGTGCAGTCCTTGAGCTGAACCTGTCGCACATACGGTGCGACCCTCGCGGCCGTCCACGCGTAGTGCTCGAGCCGCTGGGCGAGGTTGGCGGTGTCGTACACGATGCCGAACACGTCGGCCCCCACGCTCTCCACGATGCCCACGAGCTCGAAACTGGTGATCTCCTCATGCGTCTCGAGGTTCACATGCACATCGAGATCCGCCGCGATCGGCCGCAGCCTCCGCAGGAAGCCGACCGTGGCGTCGAGCTGGTCCGCCCAGGAGACGTCGGTGCGGAAGCGGTCCCAGACGAAGCGTCCCGACGCGCGCAGCTGGTAGCCCGCCGTGGCCGCCCAGAGCTCGCGGCATCCGATCTCCGCGCTCGCCTCCATCATCCGGCGAAAGCCGAGCAGGGTGTCGCCGTCTCCGGCCGCGCGCAGTTCGGGGCTCTCCGGGATCGCGTAAGGGTTGACCTTCCCGAGCCCCGTCTCCAGGTAGAGATCGAGGTCATCGGCCAGCTGGCGGAGATCATGCAGCTCCGCAGGATCGAGAGAGGGTGAGAGATCCAGAACCGTCCGGAAGAAGACCCCGTCGAACCCCTCTTCCCTTGCTCGGCGCAGGGTGGTGCTGGGCGCATTGCGGAGGCCGCCGGGGAACTTCCGCGCATCGACCCCGATCGGGAGCCGCGCGACTTCCTGCAACCCTGTCGATGACATTCCGTCCGCCTCATTGGTAAAACCGGTAATACCAATTAGGTTAGAGAGAAGATGGCGAACTGTCCAGAGCGATTTCCCCTCGGCGCCGGCCCCCTCCGCGACCCCGCGCGCGCAGCGATAGGGTGGAGCTCTTCCGGCGACGAGATCCCTCGGGCCGCCCGCCTCCCGATCCGGCTGACAGAGGAGACCGATGGCCGATCGAGCACCGCACGCCCCCGCCTTCGGGTTTCCGCGACCGGCGAACGCGCGATGAGCAACGGCACCCGGCGCGCCGACGTCGCCGACCAACTGCTCAACGGCATCCGGTCCGGGGCGTACCCCGCGGGGCAGCGCCTCCCCTCCGAGCGCCGCCTTTCCGAGTCGTTCGGCGTCTCCCGGCCCGTCGTGCGCGAGGCCCTCGGAATGCTGAGCTCCCTCGGATTGGTCGACATCCAGATCGGCCGCGGCGCGTACGTGACGGACAAGGAGATCGCGCAGCAGTCGCGCGAGGCCGAGCGCTCGCTTATCGACGTCACCATCGCCCGGGAGACGATCGAGGCCGGCTCGATCGCCCTCGCGAACCGGCGGGAGGAACGTCCGGAGACGTCGTCCGCGATCCGAGAGGCGCTCGCCGAGCTCGAGCGCCGCGTCGCGGCCGGCATCGCCACGACGGAGACCGACCACGAATTCCACCGGGCGATCATCGCCGCGGCCGGATCGCCGTCCCTGGTGCGGGAGTGGGAGAACCTCACCGAGGACATCGCCGCCGTGGTCAGGGTGAGCCCGGCGGACGGCGCGATGAGCGCCGACATCCTGGATCGGCATCGCGCACTCGCCGGCGGGGCGCTGGGAGGAGATCGCGAGGCCGCGCTCCTCGCTTGTCACGCGCTTCATGAGGACTACCGCCAGTTCCTACGGGATCTGCTGGGATGACACGATCGGCGAACGCTGCTCGCCCCGGCCGCATCGCTCTGCGCAGCTTCGGCCGCCACGTCACGCACCGGGCGGGTCGGGGCCGGCGGGACGTCCACCCGTCGCCGGCCCAGGCCGTCGTCAGTCGTCCTGCGAGATGAGCAGGCGCACTGCCTCGACCCCCGTGCGATGGAGCTGCTCGAGGGACGGCGGGTTGTCGCCGCTCGCGCCGTCGCCCCACATCATCACGACGCTGCCCGCGCGGGCGCCAAGTGCCGTCGCCACGGCATAGACGGACGCGGTCTCCATCTCGGAGTTGAGCGCGCCGATACCGGCCCACAGCTCGAGGTTCTCGCGAAGACGCCGAGCGAGAGGGAGCCGGTCGGGCTCGGTCTCGCCGTAGAACGAGTCCTTGGAGTGCGCGATGCCGAGGTGGCGCCGCGCACCGGCCAGATCGGCGCCGCGCCGCAGCGCGGCGATCACGTCGAAGTCGCCGACGGCGGGAACCTCGATGGGCAGGTACTGCCGGCTGGTGCCCTCGTCGCGGATCGCTCCGGTGATGATCGCCAGATCCCCCGTCTTCACGAACGGCTGCATGGTCAACGAGACGCCGACCCGGATGAAGGTGCGCACGCCCGTCTTGTACAACTCCTCGATCGCGAGCGCGGTGGACGGTCCGCCGACTCCGGTCGAGGTGACGACGACGGGAGTTCCGTCGAGGAATCCGCGCCAGGTCTCGAACTCGCGGTTCTGCGCGACGAGCCGCGCATCGTCGAGGTAGGACGCGACGATCTTCGAGTGCGCCGGATCGTTCGGCAGCAGCGCATAGGCGGCGCTGTCGGCGTCGGCGAGGTGGATGTGGTGCTGCAGGCCTTCACGAGCCATGGGTGGTCCTCCTGGGGAGCGAGATGGTCAGTGGATCCTGAGAGGCGGTCATGAGAGCAGCTCGTTCGTGAAGATGGCGGCGTCGGCGGTGATGCCGATGCTGGCGAGACTGGTGATGCTCTCCTGCACCAGGGCGTCCGACATCCAGAAGGCGGGCTTGTCCTTGTCCGTCGTGCGGGCCATGTAGGGGATCATCGCCTTGAGCACCGCGGTCTGGTCGCTGAGCTTCAGGCCGAGGTCCTTGCCGTAGGCGTCGACGGTCACGGCGGCCCCCTTCTCCGGGTCGGCGATCGCCGATGCCCACCCTTTCTGCGAGGCAGCGAGGAACCTGCGCACCGTGTCGGCCTTGGTCTTGTCCTTGAGCGTGTCCTCGTGGACCATGAGGACGTTCTGCATCCGGTTGAAGCCGTAGTCCGCGAGCGCCATCACGTGGGTGGGGTGGCCCGCCAGCTCCAACGTCACCGGCTGATTGGAGGCGAGGCCCCAGAGGGCATCGATCTCGTTGTTGACGAGCGGGGCAGGATCGAACTGGATCGGCACCAGGGTCACTTTCGACGTGTCGACGCCGTTGCGCTCCATGAAGACGATCGCCGTGTTGCGGCCGGCCAGCGTGATTCCGAGGCGCTTGCCCTCGATGTCCTTGGGCTGCGCGACGGGGTTCTCCGCGAGGGAGACCCAGCATTCCGGGCTCTTCTGGAAGACGGCGCCGACGATCTTGATCGGGCTGCCTGACTTGACCGCGTTCGCCACGTTCTCGGGGATCGCCTCGACGGCGACGAGCGAGCGCTTGGACGTCACGAGCGGGATCGAGGCGGAGTTCGGGCCGCCGGGGAGGATCTTCGGTGCGACCCCGGCCTTGGCGAAGAGGCCGTCGTGCTGCGCGACGAAGAATCCTGCGTATTCGGCACTCGGGATCCACGCCAGCTTGAACTCGAAGGAGGCTGCACCGGTCGCGGGATCACCGCCGCTGCAGGACGTGAGCAACGGGGCCCCGGCGACGATGCCGGCGGCGAAGAGGCCGACCGAGGGGATGGCTTTCAGGAAGCTCCGGCGGGAGACACCGCGAGCAGAGTCGATGGATGAGGGAGAGGGCATGACAGTTCCGATCTTGAACACAGAGGACGGGAGTCGCGTAGCGGCCGGGTAGGCCGGTGATGACGCATGACAACACGAGCGGGCAGCGTGCTCCGTCCGCGCACTGCGCGACGGCACCGCGTTCCCGCCTGAGGACTCGGCGCTCCGCGTGTGGGGCATCATCGCCCCGCGAAGGCCGCGCACCGTGGATCCGCCCCGACGCCGCTCCGCCGCAGCGGAGCCGGCCCGATGCGGCGCATGCGTCGGAGACGGCGCTCGCTCATCGATCGGGGATGGCAGTCGGTCAGGCGATCGGAGGCCCGGTGTTTCCGCCCTCACCCGGGCTCGGGCCGACCGCCTCGTTCCACAGCGCCTGTCCGTACGGCAGGGGCATCCCGAGCCCCGCGCGACGGCAACGGGGGCGGGAGGCACCGGGTGCCTTCACCGCTCCGAGCGCGGCCGTCTGCTTCATCCTGTATCGCCTTCGATCAGTACGGGTGCTGAGGAACCCGGGGGCGGCGGATCCGCTGTCGAGGATGCGGCGGCCGGTGCCGTCACCCGCGGTGAGATCCGGAGCCGCGGCACCCCACCGCGGCCCCGGATCGCTCTCCGCGCCCCGCGGAGAGCCTTCGTCGCTCAGCCTGCGACGGAGGCCAGTTCGCCGTCGCGCGCGACGACCACGCCGCCCTTCAGGACGAGCGAGCGCGGCACCGGCTGCACCACGACCTCGGCGACGGCCTCACCGGGAAGCACGACCAGGTCTGCGACCTCGCCGACCTCGACGCTCCGGGCAGCCGCGCCCAGCGCCTGGTGCCCCAGCGACGTCGCCAGCCGTGCGGCGAGCTCGAGGTCGTCATCCGTGCGCCAGTAGCTCTTGTACGACATCATCATCGCGCGCGACAGGATGTCGCCGTCGCCCCAGGGCGACCACAGGCTGCGCGAGGAGTCCGACCCGAGGCACATCGCCACGCCGGCATCGTGCAGGCCCTTGACGTCCGGCACCGGGAGGAGCCCGTGCACCCCGATCGAGAACGCGATGCCCGCATCCGCGAACGCGTGGCTGAGCCGCTCGAACTGCTCGGGGCTGGGCTCGGCGAGCGCGAACACATCGCACATGCTGACCTTCCCGGCCATGCCGAGGGCCCTCGTCCGCTCCGCGACCCGCTCGACGAGCCAGACTCCGAGCTCGCCGACCTCATGGGCGTGGAAGTCGGCGGCCACCTGATACTTGTCGGCGAGCCCGAAGACGATGTCGAGCACCTGCGTGGCCTCGCGTTCGACCGCCGCGGGGTCGAGCCCGCCGATGCCGTCCGCGCCGTCCTTCAGCGCCTGCTCGAGCAGGTCCTCGGTTCCCGGCATGCGCAGGATCCCGAGCTGCGGGAACGCGACCACGCGGATGTCCGCGAGAGGCGCGAGCTCCTCCTTCAGCTCGAGCAGCGCGTGCACGCCCTGCAGATCGATGCCGGGGAAGACATCGGCGTAGGCGCGAATGGTCGTGGATCCGGCCGCGATGCTCTTGTGCAGGAACCGCCGTGCCCGATCCTTGATGGACGACTGCGGCAGCTTCCACTGCTCCAGCGTGTCCTCGAACATCTGATCCATCGTGATGTCGATGGAACGCCGGCGCGTCCACGGTTCGCCCCACATGCTCTTGTCGGCGTGCGAGTGTCCGTCGACGAAGCCGGGGAGGACGAGCTGGCCGGCGAGGTCGACGACCTCGTCGCCCGCCTCGGCTCTGGCGTCTCCCGCCGGAACGATCTGCGCGATCCGGCCGTCGGCGATCACGATGTCCGTGGCCTCGGCGCCCTCGACACGGCCGTTGAGAAGAAGTCTGCGCACAGCGATACCTGCTTTCGTCATTGAGTGGAGGAAGGGGTCAGCCCAGGCGCGCGGCGATCTTGCGCTCCGCGTATCCGGCGAGCTGATAGAGGAAGAGGGAGATGAGCAGGACCGCGGCGACGCCGCCCCACACGAAGTCGTAGTCCGACATGGTCGCCGCGACCGTCATCGCGGCCCCGAGGCCGGTGCCGGTGGCCAGCCACTCCGCCACCATCGCCGCGCCGACCGAGAGCGGGAGCGCGACCTTGACGGAGGCGAGCAGCGCAGGCAGTGCGTACGGGATGAGCAGCTTGCGGATCCGCTGCGCCCGTGTCGCCCCGGTGGCCGAGAACAGGTCGACGGCGCCGCGGGGGGCGCTGCGCATCGCGAGCAGCAGGTTCACCAGCGTCGGGAAGAACGTCATCATCGTGATGAGCACGGTGACGGCGAGGATCCCCCGGCCGAAGATCAGGGCGAGCAGCGGCATGGCCGCCACGATCGGAACCGAGCGCAGCACGATCGAGACGGGCATGATGAGTGCCTCGACGGTGCGGAACTCGTGCACGATGACCGCCATCAGGATCGACAGCACCGTACCGACGAGGAAACCCACGCCGGCGTCGAAGGCCGTCTGCCCGAGGGAGGCCAGCAGGGCATCCATCGAGCTCTGCTGCTGGCCGCTCTGGCTGACGATCACCGATGCCGGATCCGTGAAGTAGCGGATCACCGACAGCGGCCCCTTCGCGACGAGCTCGCCGCCGGGAACCGCCGCCGACAGCCCCCACCATGCCACCACGACGACCAGGATCGTGCCGACGACGGAGAGCAGCACCCGTCCCAGGGCGAGGGGCCACCGAAGACGCCGGCTCGGCCGCGCGGTGGCACGCGCGGCGATCGTGGAATTGGCGTGGCCCACCCAGGGCATCGTCAGGCGCACGATCCACGGGATCGCCAGGAACGCGATCGCGGCGAGAGCCGAGGTGACGAGGGCGAGCGCCCAGGCCCGGGGGACGTCGAAGGCCCCCTGCGCCTGGATCATGGCGACGCCGAGTCCCTTGCTTCCGCCCATGTACTCGCCGATGATCGCCCCGAGGATCGCACTCGGTGCGGCGATCTGAAGCCCCACGACGAGGCTCGGGATGGCGGCCGGGAGGCGGACCTTCCAGATCGCCGTCCAGCTCGAGCCACCGGCCGCGTGAACCAGGTCGAGCGCGCTCTGATCGACGTTGCCGAGTCCGAGGATGACAGCCACGAGCGTCGTGAAGACCACCGCCTGCGCGGAGAGGATGATGCCGGGGACGTTGTCGGAGAAGACGATCACGAGGATGGGCGCCACGGCGATGAGCGGGAGGGCGATGGCGCCCACCGCCACGCGCTCGAGGACCGCCTGCACCCGAGGGAACGGGAGGGTGAGCAGGGCGAGGACGATGGCGATGCCGTTGCCCCACAGATATCCGAGCCCCGCCGTGCTCATCGTCTGCGCGATGTTCGCCGGATACGACGCCGCGTCGGCGCCGATCTGCTGCAGGACGGCGAAGGGTGCGGGCACGAGCGGTGTGAGCAGCGATCCGATCTGCCAGATCGCCACCAGGATGAGCACGGAGAGCAGCGGCGCCAGCGACGGTGCGGAGACCCGCCTGCGGCGGCGCACGCCGATGTCCACGACGCTGGTCGCGGTGCTCACCGACCCGCCTCCTGAGCGTGGAAGAGCTTACGCGACAGCCGGTCGCAGAGCGCGTGGAACTCCGGGTCCTCCAGGATCTCCGCCGTGCGCGGTCGTGGCAGATCGATCGTCACGACGTCGACGATCGTGCCGGGTCGCGGGGACATCAGGATGACCGTGTCCGACAGCAGCACGGCCTCGGCGATGCCGTGCGTGACGAGCACCGTCGTCGTTCCGCGTTCGGACCAGATCCGCTGCAGTTCGAAGTTGAGATTCTGCCGGGTCAGATCGTCCAGAGCGCCGAACGGCTCGTCGAGCAGCAGAAGGTCGGGTTCGGTGACCAGGCTCCGTGCCAGAGAGACTCGCTGGCGCATACCGCCCGAGAGCTGAGCAGGACGCGCGTTGCGGAAGGCGGAGAGCCCGACCAGTTCGATGAGCTCGTCGACGGTCTGATCGTCCTTCATGCCCGCGATCTCCAGCGGCAGCCGGACGTTGGCCTCCACGGAGCGCCAGGGCAGGAGGCCGGCGTCCTGGAAGCCGACGCCGATGCGGTGCCTGCGGCGCAGGTCACGCGGCGACGTGCCGTGCACTTCGACGGTTCCCGAGGTTGCGGCCTCGAGATCGGCGAGCACGCGGAGCACCGTCGATTTGCCGCAGCCGGACGGGCCGAGCAGTCCGATGAACTCGCCCTTGCGCGCGGTGTAGGTGAAGTCTTCGAGCGCCTGGACGGTCGTGCCATCGGTGTCGAAGGTCTTGCTCAGCGCCTCGATGCGCAGGCCGGGTTCGGCGATGTCGCTTCGCATGGGGATCTCCGTTGATCTCGAGTCCGTCGGGTCAGGACTGGAGCAGCTCGTTGGTGAACAGGGACTTGTCGGCCTTGACGCCGATGAGGCCGAGGCTCTCGATGGTCTGCTCGATGAGCGTGTCGGACATCAGGAACAGCTCCGAGGTGTCGTCGCCGGCGACGAACGGGGCCAGGGCATCGAGGTTGGCGGTCTGGTCGGCGACCTTGAGCCCGACCTCCTTGCCGTACAGCTTCACGGTGAGCTCGGCGGCGGCCTTGTGATCGGCGAGCATCTTGGTGGTGCCCTCGCGGGCAGCGAGCAGGAACGCCTTCGCCCTGGCTCGCTTCGCCTTGTCGTCCAGGGTCGCCTGAGTCACGAAGAACACCTGCTGCATGCGGTTGAGGCCGAAGTCAGCGGTCGGCATGACGTAGGTGTCGATGCCCTTGTTCTTCAGCGCCACCGGCTGGTTCGAGGCGAAGCCGAGCAGGGCATCGACCTCCCCCACGGCGAGCGGCGCCGGGTCGAACTGCGTCGGCACGAGCGTCACCGTGCTCGGGTCCACGCCGTTGCGCTTCATGAACTCGATCATCAGGTTCTGCCCGCTCAGCGTGGTTCCGAGCTTCTTTCCCTCGATGTCCTTCGGGGTCTTGATGGGGTTGTCCGCTCTCGAGATCCAGCATTCCGGGCTCTTGCGCAGACCGGCTCCGACGATGCGGAGCTTGACGCCGTTCTTGATCGCGGAAGCGACGTTCTCGGGGATCGACTCCAGGCCGACGTCGAGCTTGCCCGTGGTGACCAGCGGGACCACCGGAGAATTGGGCCCGCCGGGCTGGATCGTGACGTCGAGCCCGGCCTTGGTGAACAGGCCGTCCTGCTTCGCGATGAACAAGCCGGCGTAGGCGACGTCGGGGATCCAGCCGAGCTTCGTGGTGAAGGGAACGGTGGCGCTGCCCCCTCCGCCCGAGCCGGAGCCGGTGGGCGCGCAACCGGTGAGAGCGAGCGCCGAACCGCCGAGCGCGAGCGCTCCCGCACCGAGAGCGCTGAGACGGAGGAAGGAGCGGCGATCGACGGCGAGCCGGGATTCAGGGTGGTGCGACATTGCAGTCTCCTTAGAAGAGTTCGGGTGAGGAGGGATCTGGGCGGGGTCTTGCAGGCACGCCGAGCACCGGGTCGATGACCCGATCCGGGGAAGGCGTGGAACTAGGAGGGATGCGGCATGGCCTGCGGCGACGAACGTTCGACGCCCTCGCGAAGCTGCTGCAGGATGACCTCGCCCCAGCCGCTGCGGGCGAAGGCCTCGGTCTCGCGGATCGTCCCGTCGAGATGGGCGAACATCGCCTGCTCCGCCCCGTCAGGGTCGCGCTCCTCGATCCGCGCGGCGATCGCACGGTGGTCGCTCTCCCATTCGGCGAGCACTCCCTGCCTGAGGCCGACCGTCAGGGTGACGCTCTCCAGCGGGTCGAGACGTTCGACGAACAGGGTGTTCGCGATCGCCTGGATCTGCTTGTTGTGCGAGGCGTCGCCGACGGCGCGATGGAATCCCAGCCGGTCGTGAAGGGCCGGCCCTGTGGGATCGGCGAGTGCGCGGAGCAGGGCGACCTCCTCCGGGGTCGCTCGCAGCGCGGCGGCGCGGGCGGCTTCGCGTTCGATCCCGCGGCGTGCGATCAGGTGATCGATGAGGTCTTCGACGCTGTGCATCTGCAGGGCGCGCTCGAAATAGATGCTGCGGTGCCGATCGAGATGCAGCACCTCGCTCACGCGACGACCCTCCCCCGTCAGAACGCGCCCCTTGCGCCCGAGCGAATCGGTCAACCCTCGGGAGTCCAGCCCGGAGAGGAGCCTGTTCACCGTGGACTCACTCGTCTCGAATCCCGCGATCGCGAGCTCTCGGCAGATCATCCGCGAACCGGCCGGAGCGGTCTGCGTGCGCAGCGCGGACAGGATCGCCTGTTCGACGGCGGACAGATCCCTCATCCTGACTCCTTCGGTCGGTGAATGATCCGAGCCTAGGCCGCCGACTAGCGTCTGTCAATAGTGACAGACGCTAGTCGGGAATGATGATCATGCATCACTTCCCCCTGACGCGCGTGGGGGCTTCGGCCGTCATCGCGTGGAAGCGGCGCCGCGTCACGGACGTCATGGGAGAACGCGACGAGGGCCCGGATCCACAGGATCCGGGCCCTCGTCGGTTCACCCGGGGCTGAGACGTGGCTCAGAAGTCCCAGTCCTCGTCCTCGGTGGCCTCGGCCTTGCCGATGACGTAGGAGGATCCGGATCCCGAGAAGAAGTCGTGGTTCTCGTCCGCGTTGGGCGAGAGCGCCGACAGGATCGCCGGGTTCACGTTGGTCACGGTCGCGGGGAACATCGCCTCGTAGCCGAGGTTCATGAGCGCCTTGTTCGCGTTGTAGTGCAGGAACCGCTTGACGTCCTCGGTGAGGCCGACGCCGTCGTACAGATCCTGCGTGTACTGCACCTCGTTGTCGTAGAGCTCGTACAGCAGCGAGAACGTGTAGTCCTTCAGTTCATCCCGCTTGGCCTGGTCGAGAGTCTCGAGGCCGCGCTGGAACTTGTAGCCGATGTAGTACCCGTGCACGGCCTCGTCGCGGATGATGAGGCGGATGAGGTCTGCCGTGTTGGTGAGCTTCGCCCGCGACGACCAGTGCATCGGCAGGTAGAAGCCCGAGTAGAACAGGAAGCTCTCCAGCAGGGTCGAGGCGACCTTGCGCTTGAGCGGCTCGTCCCCGCGGTAGTAGTCCATGACGATCTGAGCCTTCTTCTGAAGGTTCGGGTTCTCCACCGACCAGCGGAACGCCTCGTCGATCTCCTTCGTCGAGCACAGCGTCGAGAAGATCGAGGAGTAGCTCTTCGCGTGCACCGACTCCATGAACGCGATGTTCGTGTAGACGGCCTCCTCGTGCGGGGTGATCGCATCGGGGATGAGCGAGACGGCGCCGACGGTGCCCTGGATCGTGTCCAGCAGCGTGAGGCCGGTGAACACCCGCATGGTGAGGGTCTGCTCCTCGGCGGTGAGCGTGTTCCACGACTGGATGTCGTTGGACAGCGGCACCTTCTCGGGCAGCCAGAAGTTGTTCACCAGACGGTTCCAGACCTCGAGGTCCTTGTCGTCCTGGATGCGGTTCCAGTTGATCGCCTGGACACGGTCGACCAGCTTGAGCGGTTCGGGGGTCATGTCTCTTCCTTCAGAAATCCCAGATCGAACGACGGATCACAGCGTGCAGCTGACGCATTCGGCCATGTCGGTGCCCTCGAGGGCCATCTGACGCAGGCGGATGTAGTAGATCGTCTTGATGCCCTTGCGCCACGCGTAGATCTGCGCCTTGTTGATGTCGCGCGTGGTGGCGGTGTCCTTGAAGAACAGCGTCAGCGACAGGCCCTGGTCGACGTGCTGGGTGGCAGCGGCGTAGGTGTCGATGACCTTCTCGTAGCCGATCTCGTAGGCGTCTTGGTAGTACTCCAGGTTGTCGTTCGTCATGAACGCCGCCGGGTAGTAGACGCGGCCGAGCTTGCCTTCCTTGCGGATCTCCACCTTCGCCGCGATCGGGTGGATCGAGCTCGTCGAGTTGTTGATGTAGGAGATGGATCCGGTCGGCGGGACGGCCTGCAGGTTCTGGTTGTAGATGCCGTGCTCCTGGATCGACGCCTTGAGCGCCTTCCAGTCGTCCTGCGTCGGGATGTGGTGACCGGCGAACATGTCCTTGACCTTGTCGGTCGCGGGCACCCACTCCTGATCGATGTACTTGTCGAAGAACTCACCGGACGCGTAGGTCGAGTCGGCGAATCCGTCGAAGGTCTCGCCGCGCTCGATCGCGATCCGGTTCGATGCGGTCAGCGCGTGGAACAGCACGGAGTAGAAGTAGATGTCCGTGAAGTCGACACCCTCTTCGGAACCGTAGAAGACGTGCTCGCGAGCGAGGTAGCCGTGCAGGTTCATCTGGCCCAGGCCGATCGCGTGCGAGCGGTCGTTGCCGTCCTCGATCGAACGGACCGAAGCGATGTGGCTCTGCTGGCTGACCGCGGTCAGGGCGCGGATGCTCATCTCGACGGTCTTGGCCAGGTCGCCGCCGTCCATCGCCAGGGCGATGTTGAGCGAGCCCAGGTTGCAGGAGATGTCCTTGCCGATCTGGTCGTACGAGAGGTCCTCGTTGAACGTCGTCGGCGTGTTCACCTGCAGGATCTCGCTGCACAGGTTGGACATGTTGATCCGGCCCTTGATCGGGTTGGCCTTGTTCACCGTGTCCTCGAACATGATGTACGGATAGCCCGACTCGAACTGGATCTCGGCGAGCGTCTGGAAGAACTCGCGCGCGTTGATCTTGGTCTTCTTGATGCGCGGGTCGTCGACCATCTCGCGGTACTTCTCGGTGACCGAGATGTCGCCGAACGGCACGCCGTAGACGCGCTCGACGTCGTACGGGGAGAACAGGTACATGTCCTCGCCGTTCTTGGCGAGCTCGAACGTGATGTCCGGCACGACGACGCCCAGCGACAGCGTCTTGATGCGGATCTTCTCGTCGGCGTTCTCGCGCTTGGTGTCGAGGAACCGCATGATGTCGGGGTGGTGCGCGTTCAGGTACACCGCGCCGGCGCCCTGACGCGCGCCGAGCTGGTTCGCGTACGAGAAGGAGTCTTCGAGGAGCTTCATCACGGGGATGATGCCCGAGGACTGGTTCTCGATCTGCTTGATCGGGGCACCCGACTCGCGGATGTTCGAGAGCAGGAGCGCCACGCCGCCGCCGCGCTTGGACAGCTGCAGGGCGGAGTTGATGCCGCGGGCGATCGACTCCATGTTGTCCTCGATGCGCAGCAGGAAGCAGCTGACGAGCTCGCCGCGCTGCGCCTTGCCGGCGTTGAGGAAGGTCGGGGTCGCCGGCTGGAAGCGGCCGGAGATGATCTCCTCGACCAGGCCCGTCGCGAGCTTCTCGTCGCCGTCGGCGAGGGCGAGGGCGGTCATCACGACGCGGTCCTCGAAGCGCTCCAGGTATCGCTTGCCGTCGAAGGTCTTCAGCGTGTAGCTCGTGTAGTACTTGAACGCGCCCAGGAACGTCTCGAAGCGGAACTTCTTCGAGTATGCGAGGTCGTTGAGCTTCTGGATGAACTCGAACGAGTACTTCTCCAGGACGGCGCCCTCGTAGTACTCCTTCTCCACGAGGTAGTCCAGGCGCTCCTTGAGCGAGTGGAAGAACACCGTGTTCTGGTTGACGTGCTGCAGGAAGTACTCCCGCGCCGCGCGCTTGTCCGCGTCGAACTGGATCTTGCCGTCCGCGTCGTACAGGTTCAGCATCGCGTTGAGGGCGTGATAGTCGAGCCCCTCGTACGCTGCGTTGGCCTTGAACGCGATCTCGCCCTTCACCGGCGCTGAGTCCTTCACTGCTGCTTCCACCATCGTTCCAATCCGTCGCTCACGCGATCGACATCGTCCTGTGTGCCGTAGATCTCGAGCCGGTACAAGTGGGGCACGTGGCACTTGCGGCTGATGATGTCACCGGCGGCGCAGAACGCGTCGCCGAAGTTGGTGTTGCCTGCGGAGATCACTCCGCGGATGTGTCGCCGGTTGCGCTCGTCGTTGAGGAACCGGATGACCTGCTTGGGTACGGCGCCCTTCTCGACGCCGCGACCCTGCCCGCCGCCGTAGGTCGGCGTGACCAGCACGAAGGGCTCATCGATGACGAGCGGCTCCTCCGTGCTGTGCAGCGGGATCCGCCGCGCCTCCAGGCCCAGCTTCTCGACGAACCGGGCAGTGTTGCCCGAGATGCTCGAGAAGTAGACCAGCAGCGGCGCGGCGGTCGCGGTGGCGGCGTTCATGAGATCGCCTCCTCCGCGATTACGCCAGGCGAGCGGCGAGCTCGTCGATCTTGTCGGGACGGAAGCCCGACCAGTGGTCCTCGTCGGTGACGACGACGGGAGCCTGCAGGTAGCCGAGCGACTTCACGTGCTCGAGCGCCGCAGCGTCCTCCGAGACGTCGTGGATCTCGTACTCGATGCCCTTCGCGTCAAGCGCGCGGTAGGTCGCGTTGCACTGCACGCAGGAGGGCTTGGTGTAGACCGTGATGGACATGTATTGCGCCTCTTCTTTCCCCTCAGAACCCGACTATCGGGCAGGTGGCCCCGCCGGGAGTTCAATACTACATATAGGTACGGACATTCAGGTCGACCACAAGGGCTAGTAGTTACAACCCTGTAGTTTTCCACCGTATTCCACCGCTTCGCCACAGGTTCTCCACGCTTTTGTCCACAGCCCCGGGCGGCCGCGGAGCACCCCCGAACCGCGATTTCCTGCGGGTCGCCGACACCCCGACCGGATCCCTCCACAGATCCGACGCTAGGACGGGCCGCGGACATTCCTCAGCCTGTGGAAATCGCCCTCCGGCGTGTCGTCGGCGTGTCGTCGGCGTGTCGCGCCGAGCCCTCCCTTAGCCGCGCTCGATCGGCCGGGAGGCCTGCTCTCCGCACCGCGAGACCTGTAGCGTTGGTCCGTGGCCGGATCGGGATACAAGGAGCTTCTGCGCGTACCGGGAGTCGGGCGCATCATCGCCGCACAGCTGACGGCGCGATTCCCGAACGGCATGGCGAGTCTCGCGATCCTGCTTCACGTGCAGCACGCGACCGGATCCTATGGAGCGGCCGGGCTGGTGCTCGCGGCGTCGTCGATCGGACAGGCCGTGTCCGGGCCTGTCACCAGCCGCTGGATGGGCCGGTGGGGCATGCGCCCCGTGCTCACGCTGACCCTGTCGATCTGCGTGCTCGCCTTCCTCGGGCTGGCGTTCTTCTCGTTCCTGCCGCTCGCCGGCTACGTGGTGCTCGGCCTGATCGCGGGGCTCTCGACCCCGCCAATCCAGTCCGCCGCGCGCACCATCTACCCGAAGCTCGTGAACTCCTCACAGCTCACGCCGCTGTTCTCACTGGACGCATCGCTGCAGGAGATCATCTGGATCGTGGCCCCGGTCGTGATCACGATCGTCTCCACGCAGATCGGCACCGTACAGGGCCTGCTGCTCGTCGCCGCCGTGCTCGTGGGCGGCGGCGCCTGGTTCATCCTCTCCCCCGAGGTCGGGCGCGTGCGCATCCCGCGCAGCCGCCGCGGCTTCGGCGCCGTCGTGCTGAAGCCGCCGGTGCTGCTGGCCACGGTCGTCGGCTTCCTTCTCATCGGCGCCTGCGCGGCCGTCGAGGTGGGCGTGGTGAAGACCTTCGACCACGGGGGACTTTCGGCAGGTCTGGTGCTCGCGGTCTTCTCGGTGGGAAGCCTCGTCGGCGGTCTCGCCTCGGGCCACGTGCCGATGGGCCCCTGGGCCATGGCCCGCCGGCTCACCATCGTGACCGTCGGGCTCGCGCTCACGATGGTGTCCCTCAACGTGTTCTGGCTCGGCGGCACTCTGCTCGCCGCCGGCATCGGGGTCGCGCCGGCGCTCGCGGTGCTGTTCGCGATCACGTCGGCGAGCGTGAAGTTCTCCGAGACCGCCGAGGCGTACGGCTGGGTCGGCACCGGCCAGCTGATCGGCGCGGCCGCCGGATCAGCGATTGCCGGCTTCCTCATCGACAGCATGCACAGCCCCACCGGGGCCTACCTCGCAGCGACGTGCTTCGCCGCCGTCGCGCTGATCGTCTCGGTCGTGTTCGTGCGCTTCTTCCCCGACCTGCGCGGCCGCGACGCCGCGCCGATGCCGGACACCGAGGCCGTCCAGCTGCCGTGACGGCGTGATCCCGCCGCGGGAACCCTCAGGCGATGCGATCCTTCGGCCGCCAGAACGTGTCGTTGAAGGCGCTCAGCGGCTGCGGGTGATCCTTGCCCGTGAGGCCATAAGGATCCAGCCCGCCGAACAGCTCCCGTAGATCCGCCTCCAGCACACCCGCGACCTTCAGCACCGTCGCCAGTCGCGGATTGCCCAGCCCCTTCTCGATCTTGCGCAGATTCGACACATCGAGCTCGCATGCCGCCGCGAGTCCCTGGATCGTCAGCGACTGGTTCACGCGGAGCTCGGCAAGCCGCCGACCGAGCTCGACGCGCGGATCCTCAGGAGTTTCGGGCACTCATCTTTGCTAATGCCCGCGCGTGTAAACACGAAGGCTTATTCCCGCTAGGTTAACGACGCGAGGTTATATCCTCCTCGCTGGGTGGGGAAGCAGGGAGCGCGCCGTGACGGAGTCGACCGCTGACGCCCTCCTCAATCCGATCCTCAACGGGCCTTACGACCCGCCCGCAGCGCATTTCGTCATCGGCCCGAACGGCCCGACGGGCGAGAAGCGAGCAGGTCGCCGTCCGAGCGAGTCGTTCATCCCGATCCCTCAGGAGCGCAAGGGCCGGGGCAAGGCGGTTCAGACCGCGCAACAGCTGGAGATCGACTTCGACCTCACAGGGGAACGCCGCGAGGTCAACGACACCATCAACGGCCTGCGCCGGGACGTCGAGCTCTGGCGCACCCGGGGCTACGACGGGGTCACCCCGATCACTCGCAAACTCCTGCTGCATTGGGCGGACGCGGACCGCGAGAACCGGACGCTGTTCTGCCAGCGCGACGCCGCCGAGACGGCGATCTTCCTCACTGAGGTGGCAGGGCGCCGCGGTTACACCGACTGGCGTCTCCGTATCGACGACGCGAACGCCGAGCACAACTCAGGACTCCCCCGCATCGCACTGAAGATGGCGACCGGGACCGGCAAGACCGTGCTCATGGGCATGCTCATCGCCTGGCAGACGCTGAACAAGATCGCATCTCCCCGTGACACGCGATTCGCGAGCAAGTTCCTCCTCGTCGCTCCAGGCATCACCATTCGCGACCGTCTCCGCGTCCTCCGTCCAGAGAGCACCGCCAACTACTACGACGAGCGCGAGCTCGTGCCCGCGGATCTGCGCCCTCGTCTCAACGAGGCACGGGTCGTGATCGCCAACTACCACCAGTTCCTACCGCGGATCCGCAAGGAGTTCGAGGGAGTCTCGAAGGCAACACGAGAGATCCTCGCGCCCGGCGAGGGCGATCGCTACGTCGAATCGCCGGCGGAGATCGTCAGCCGCGTGCTTCGCGACCTCGGGAAGGATCCGGGGAACATCGTCGTGCTCAACGACGAGGCGCACCACTGCTATCAGAGCCGCCCGCTCTCGGGAAAGCTGAGCAAAGGCGACGCGGATCGGAACCAGGACGCGCGGGTCTGGTTCCGCGGTCTGGAGGCCATCCGGAACACGAAGGGCTACGGCGTCAAGCAGATCTTCGACGTCTCGGCGACGCCGTTCTATCTCGGCGGATCCGGATGGAACGAGGGCTATGTGTTCCCGTGGACCGTCAGCGACTTCTCCCTCATGGACGCCATCGAGTCCGGGATTGTGAAGATTCCGCGACTGCCTGTCGACGACGACGCGATCGGCGATGAGGTCACCTTCCGAGCGCTCTGGTCGCACATCGGCGACCGCCTGCCGAAGCGCGCATCCGCCATCCCGGACAACTGGGCGCCGCCCGAGGAGCTCCAGGCCGCGTTGGAGAGCCTGTATCGAAGCTACGAGCGCGAGTACGCACGGTGGAAGCGACGCTTCGCGATCATGGTGAGCCGCCACCTGTGATGATCCTCGTCTGCCCGAACACGCTGGTATCCAAGCTCATGACGGAATGGATCGCGGGCAAGGAGCTTCCGTCGGACAACGGCACCAATCTGCGCCCCGGGCGGCTCGAGCTGTTTGACAACGTCGAAGGAACCCGTTGGCGCACCCGTCCGCGGACGCTGCTCATCGATTCCGCGGCCTTGGAATCGGGCGAGTCCCTCCCGAAGGATTTCCTCGCCGCTGCGGCGCCGGAGATCGAGAAGTTCAAGGACGACTGGAGCCGTCAGCATCCCGGCGCGGACGCCGACCAGCTGACCGAACAGGATCTGCTTCGCGAGGTCATGAACACGGTCGGCAAGCGAGGCATGCTGGGTGAGCACATCCGCTGCGTCGTGAGCGTCGGGATGCTGACGGAGGGGTGGGACGCGAACACCGTCACCCATATCCTCGGCATCCGCGCGTTCGGCTCCCAGCTTCTCTGCGAGCAGGTGATCGGACGTGGACTCCGGCGCCGCAGTTGGGCGCTGAACGAGCACGGTCGGTTCGAGCCGGAGTACGCAAACGTGTACGGCATCCCGTTCGCGTTCATCCCCGGCGAGCGCGCCGGCAAAGATCCGCTGCCGCCGCCTCCTGCCATCGAAGTCGGGAGCGTCGAAGGGCGCGAAGGGCTCCGGATTCGGTTCCCGCGGCTCAGCGGCTATCGCATCGAGATGCCCGACGATGAGATGTTCTTCGACACCAGCGATATCGAGCCGTTCCACGTTGATCAGAGCCAGGTCCCGACGCGGACCGTGAATGCCGGCGTGATCGGCTCGAGCGAAGTCGACGATTTCAACACGGACGCGCACGGCCGCCGCAACGCGCGAGTCGCGTTCGAGCTCGCCAAGCTCGTGCTCGATCGCGAGTTCACGGATGGGGGCACGAACCCGCGGCCATGGCTGTTCCCGCGGCTGCTCGGCTACGCACGCTCGTGGATCGATGACGTGCTCGTGCTGGGCCCGGGTTTCGAGCCGTGGCATCTCACCCGCAGCGAGAATGAGATGCGGCGCGCCGCCGAGGCGCTCACCCGCTGCATCGGGTGGCAGGGGAACAACCGCCGCGAGCTGATCCAGCCGATCTTCGATCGCTCAGCCCCGGTCGGGGATACCGGCGATGTGCGCTTCGTCACGCGTAAGCGCGTCTACGAGACACGAACGAGCGAGGTCAGTCACGTCACGCTCGACGGCAGGGACGGCAACACCTGGGAGAACCTGCTGGCGTACGAGTGCGAGATGCTCGCGAACGAGGGCGTCGTCACCTCCTACGTCAAGAACGACCGGCTCGGATTCGACGTCCCCTACGTGCACGAGGGCGTGACGCACCGGTACGTGCCTGACTTCCTGCTCAAGCTCGCGCCAGACCCCGACGATCCGGACGGTCTCGAACGAACGCTCATCGTCGAAGTGTCCGGTGGCCAGAAGAACCAGCGACTGCGGGCCGTGAAGGCGGAGACGGCACGCAACGTGTGGTGCGTCGCGGTGAACAACCACGGTGGATTCGGACGCTGGGGCTATTTCGAGCTGGACACCGTGATCGGGCTGCAGCGAGCTCTGCGCGAGGCGATCAACAACCTCTACGCCGATGACGCGATCATCGGTGATCCGGACAAACTCAGCTTCTCCCCTGCCCGTTCTACGCGCCCGACCCGGCGTGTGCGATTCATGGAGGACGACGATGGCGCGTAAGCCAGCCCAGACCGGACCCACCGAAGTCGACGCTTACGAGCACCCCGAGGCGAGGCGGACGAACATCCCCACGGCGGACGGCGCGGAGCGGTGGGCCGACCCTGAGACGATGCAGCGCGAACCGATCGTCTATGCACGGTTCGCCGGTCTGAGCGCAGAGCGCGAGCGCCGAAACGAAGCTCTCGACCCTCAGCTCGTCTGGCATGGCAAGGACCAGCAGGATCACGACGACCTTGTCGTGGAGGCACCGCCGCTGTACATCCAGGAGAAGATCGATCCGCGCGTGCTCGTCGAGAACCTGCGCGACACCGCCGCGACAGGCGAGCCCGAGCCGGAGATGCTCTTCTACGACGACTTCGATGGAGGTCTCGACGAACTGCAGCAGATCTCGTACTACCAGTACGACGCTGCGTGGTCGAACCGGATGATCCTCGGCGATTCCCTGCAGGCGATGGGCTCCCTCGCGGAGCGCGAGCGGCTGCGCGGCAAAGTGCAGATGATCTACATCGACCCGCCCTACGGCATCAAGTTCAACTCGAATTGGCAGGTGTCCGCAAGCAAGCGGGATGTGAAGGACGGCAAGGACGCAGCCCGCGAAGTCGAGCAGATCAAGGCGTTCCGGGACACCTGGAAAGACGGGATCCACACGTACCTGTCTTATCTGCGCGATCGGCTCGTCGTTGCGCGCGACCTGCTGACAGAGTCGGGATCCGTGTTCGTGCAGATCGGCGACGAGCATGTGCATCGCGTGCGAGCGATCCTTGACGAGATCTTTGGCGCTGAGAACTTCATGGCGCAGATCAGTTTCGCCACGACGAGCGGGTTTTCGCAATCTGCCGCGCTCGGACGTATGGGAGACCTGATCCTTTGGTATGCGAAGAGCGTCGACAAGGCGAAAGTGCGCCAGCTTCGTCAAGAGTCACGTGTCGAAACGGGCTATCGATGGGTCATGCTCCCTGATGGAACTCGACGTCTCTCGACCAAAGCAGAACGAGACGATGAGTCCCTTCTACCTGCAGGGGCGAAGATCTATCGCAACGACAACCTCAGATCCCAAGCCGCGGGAAGCTCGGATCAGGCCTATGAGTATCTGGGGCATGTCTACAGGCCCGGTCGACAACTCCATTGGAAACCGAGATTCCCGGAAGGACTCGATCGGCTCGCGTGGGCCCATCGAATCCACGCTGAAGGTTCCAATTTGGAGTATGTCCGCTACGCAGATGACTCCGGCTGGGCGCCATACACCAACGTGTGGAACGACACAATCATTGGTGGCTTCACCGATGAAAAGGTCTACGTAGTCCAAACCACCACGAAAGTCATCGGCCGTTGCATGCTGATGTGCACCGATCCCGGAGATCTCGTCCTGGATCCGACCTGCGGATCTGGCACGACCGCCTACGTCGCGGAGCAGTGGGGGCGTCGCTGGATCACGATCGACACGTCTCGCGTCGCGCTGGCCCTTGCACGGCAGCGCCTCATGGGCGGTCGCTACCCGTACTACCTGTTGGCCGATTCGCCGGAGGGCCGCGCGAAAGAAGCGCAGGTCTCCGGCAAGCTCATGCCGCCCGCCGACACCAAGGGCGACATCAGTCAGGGGTTCGTCTACGAGCGGGTGCAGCACATCACGCTGAAATCGATCGCGAACAACCCGGACATCCACGAGGGAATGACGCGCGACGAGATCGACGCGGCGATCAAGAAGCACGCCGACTTCGAGTTGCTCTACGACAAGCCGTACGAAGACAAGAAGAAAGTGCGGGTGACCGGCAGGTTCACGGTCGAAAGCCTCTCGCCCTATCGCACACTCGACCAGGACGGCGAAGCGAGCCGAAGTGAACTCGCCGGATCCTCCGATGCGATGGGTGCCGACTACGCCCAGACGATCATCGACAACTTGCGCAGCGCCGGCATCCAGAACGGGCGCCGCAAGGAGCGCATCGAGTTCGCGACGCTCGACGAGTGGGGCGGCACGCACGTGCAGGCGATCGGCGAGCGCGCTAACGAAACCGACGACGCACCCGCCGGAAACGTCGCGATCGCGATCGGGCCCGAATACGGAACGGTCAGCGCCGGCTTCGTCCGCGACGCGGCCAAGGAAGCACTCGCCGACCGTGACGTGGATCTGCTCTGCGTGCTCGGCTTCTCCTTCGAGCCGAACGTGACCGAGGTCACCGAGGTCGAACAGGTGGAGATCGAGGCCGATGACGGCGGGTTCGCGCATGTCTCCGGCGAGCGCAAGCTCGGCCGCCTCAAGGTGCTGATCGTCCGGATGAACGCCGAACTACTCATGGGCGATGCCCTGAAGAAGACCGGTGCAGGAAACCTGTTCACCGTCTTCGGCGAGCCTGACGTCGAGATCCGCCCCGCATCCGACGGCTCTGACCGCATCGAAGCCGAGCTCTTCGGCGTCGACGTCTACGACGTGGCGATCAACGACGTCCGCTCACGCGATACCAAAGACATCGCGCTCTGGATGATCGACACCGACTACAACGAGGAGTCGTTCTTCGTGCGGCACTGCTACTTCACGGGCGGCAACGATCCGATGAAGAAGCTCAAAGTCGCCCTCAAGGCGGACATCAATGCCGAGGCGTGGGAGCAGCTGTACCGAACGGTCTCCATGCCTTTCGACCGCCCCGCCACCGGCAAGATCGCCATCAAGGTCATCAACGACTACGGCGACGAAGTCATGAAGGTCTACGAGGTCGACTGATGTCGAGCTTTCCCGGGGTGGCTCTGAGTAGCCAAGGGAAGTCGTGAAGATCCCCGAACTCGTCTGGCCGGACAGCGGCGGCTACGACGACGGTCTGTTGCTCAGCATCGATGCAGGAGTTGTCGCGTATCTATATCGCGGCCGGAATGCTTGGCACAGCACCTGGGTCAGGCACTGGTTCCGCAACACACATCTCTTCCGCGACGTGACGAGCGCAAGGGCGGGCGCGGAGCAGTTGCGCGAACGCGGCAACGTGTTCTATGTGCGAGAAGTCCCTGCGTTGATCTTGCGCGGGTCACACGACGCCGTCGTGTTGTGCGAGCCCGGAGTCGACGCGCCGTTCGCAGGCTTCCGTGGATTCAACACCACTCCAGTCGATACCGTCGAGGGACGCTGGATCGATGGCGTCTTCCCGGGTATCTCGCTTCGAGATGCCGTCGAGGCCTTCACCGAACATTCGGGCAACTGGGCCGATGCGCGCGCGAGAGATGAGCGCGTCTTGACGGGGATAGTCTCGTCCGACTTCAGTTTCGCAACCCGGCACGGCAGGCTTCAGTCACTGACGTCATTTGCTCGAGGCTCCGAGAATCATTTGGGGTGGAGTCCAGATGACGCACAGACATCTGTGGACTGGAGCGCAACGAGGTCTATTGCTGGCCAGTGGCAGAACCTCACCAAGCTCGCCATGGACGCAGCTCAAGGCCGTTTCAGCCTTACAGAGTCACTGATCAAGTACCGTGACGTCACCCTGACGGCGCTGCCGCGATCCCAGTGGGACTTCAAGAACAATCTGATCAAGATCTCTGCGTGGCAGACGACCCAATCGCGTCTCGATGAGTGGCACGACGCCAATGACCGTTGCGATCAGATCGAGACAGCCATACATGAGGCGGAGTCCATCTGGGCAGCAGCGAAGCAGGCACGCCTTCGTCCCGCTGACACGTCTGCTGGCATGCGAGCGCAACGCGAGCGAGTCGAGAACGTGGAAGAGGCCGTGCGGCGGTTGCATCACGACCTCGATGTCGCGCGATCGGTCGAAGCAGACAGACGCCGCGCCTACCTTGCAGCCGAGGAAGAACAACGACGCCTCGAGCGCGCATTCGGCGACGCCATACCTTAGCAACGTCGACGCAGATCCCGCCGGGCGCCGGCCACACCAGCCCCTCGATCGAGCGCGTTGCGGGCACCGCTCTCACGATGCGCTCAGGGCACCCCGAGGCGATCGGCATTGCGACATCAGACGGCTAGATGCGAACTCGATTCCTCACCCGGAGAACGGATTGACCACCGCCAGCCCCGGAACCTCGAAGTCCTTCTCGTTCCGCGTGACGACGGTCAGGCCGTGATGAAGTGCAGTGGCGGCGATCAAGGAGTCGGCCCACGGGCGGCGGTCGGGCACGTTGATTCCCGCGCACGCCCGGGCTATCTCTGCCGTAATCGGGAGTATTCGCACTCCGAGCTCCAGCCGCACGCCGTCGAGCCATCTCCGCAGCGCCTGGGCTTGGCGCGGATCGCGGCGACCCAGCATCAGCACTCCCCGCTCCAGCTCATAGTCCGAGATCACACTGATGAACAGCGAACTCGGTGCGACGGACGCCATCCAGCGCCGAGCCTCTTCCCCCACGTGTCCCGCTCGTCGAGCTTCCGAGAGCGTGTTGGTGTCAACGAGGTACACCGCTCAGAACTCCACCGGCGGTCGGCCGAAGTCCTTCTTCCGATCCGCGACGATCTCATCGATGATCCGATCGAACTCGCCATCGTCCAGCTCGCTCTCCTCGGGCGCCATGGCGAGCAGGTCGAGCATTGAGGTCGGTGCGGACGGTCGTAGACGCTCATACTCCGCGATGCTCAGAAGCACGTAGGCGGGCGCGCCGTGACGCGTCACCAGCACAGGTTCGCCGTCCGCAATGCGCTGCGCCTTGGCGATGGACTGATTGAACTCGCGCGCCGTCATGGTGAACATCGTGCACCTCGATCTCCGATGTAGTGAGAGTACTACACAGTGCTGGAAGTCACAGGTGGCGTCAGCATCCGAACCCGACCACGACGACTCGGATCGAAAGTCCTATCCAACCTCGGAATCCGCAGGATCCGGGGATCCCAACCTTCGATATCTGTTGTCATTTCCGATTTCGAGTGACAAGATCGGAGCATGAGCGCCGATCTGCAACAGAAAGCACACGATCACCTCTGGATGCACTTCACCCGGCAGTCCACGATGGACCGCAACGGGGTGCCGATCATCGTCCGGGGTGAGGGACACCACATCTGGGACGACACCGGCAAGCAGTACATCGACGGGCTCTCGGGCCTGTTCGTCGTCAACGCGGGCCACGGCCGCAAGCGCCTCGCCGAGGCCGCGGCGAAGCAGGCCGAGCAGCTGGCCTTCTTCCCGCTGTGGTCGTACGCGCACCCCGCCGCGATCGAGTTGGCCGACCGTCTGGCCGGCTACGCCCCGGGCGACCTGAACCGGGTCTTCTTCACCTCGGGCGGCGGCGAGGCCGTCGAGACCGCCTTCAAGCTCGCCAAGCACTACTGGAAGCTGCAGGGCAAGCACACCAAGCACAAGGTGCTCTCCCGCGCGATCGCCTACCACGGCACCACGCAGGGCGCGCTTGCGATCACCGGCATCCCCGCGATGAAGGCCATGTTCGAGCCGGTCACCCCGGGCGGCTTCCGCGTGCCCAACACGAACATCTACCGCGCGGCGGAGATGGGCGCGCCGACGGACCCCGAAGCGTTCGGCGTCTGGGCGGCCGACCGGATCGAGGAGATGATCCAGTTCGAGGGCCCCGACACGGTCGCCGCAGTCTTCCTCGAGCCGGTGCAGAACTCGGGCGGCTGCTTCCCGCCGCCCCCCGGATACTTCCAGCGCGTGCGCGAGATCTGCGACCGCTACGACGTGCTGCTCGTCTCGGACGAGGTGATCTGCGCGTTCGGCCGGATCGGGCACATGTTCGCCTGCGACGCCTACGGTTACGTGCCCGACATCATCACCTGCGCCAAGGGCATCACGAGCGGATACTCCCCCCTGGGCGCCGCGATCGTGAGCGACAAGATCTACGAGCCGTTCGCGCACGGCGACCTGTCGTTCCCGCACGGCTACACCTTCGGCGGACACCCCGTGTCGGCCGCGGTCGCCCTGGAGAATCTGGACATCTTCGAGGAGGAGAAGCTCAACGAGCGCGTGCGCGAGAACTCGCCGCTGTTCCGCGCAGAGCTGGAGACCCTGCTCGATCTGCCGCTCGTCGGCGACGTGCGCGGCGATGGCTACTTCTTCGGGATCGAGCTGGTCAAGGACAAGACCACGCGGGAGACGTTCGACGACGACGAGTCGGAGCGCCTGCTGCGCGGGTTCCTCTCCGGCGCGCTGTTCGATGCCGGCCTGTACTGCCGCGCCGATGACCGCGGCGACCCCGTGATCCAGCTCGCGCCGCCGCTCACCATAGGGCCGGCGGAGTTCCGCGAGATCGCCGGGATCCTGCGCGGCGTGCTGACCGAGGCCGAGTCGGTTCTGTAGTCGCTGGGGACGCGACAGGGGGAGGACGGATGGGGATCCGCCCTCCCCCCTTCTTCTGCTCTCGCGCCGCGCTCGGCAGTCTGCGCTCGCGCCGCGCTCGGCCGTCTGCGATCGTGCCGCGCGAGGCTCAGCGCGACGGCGTCGCGATCACCAGGCTCGTCGGGCCGACCTGCTCGACGCTCACGAGGTCGAGGGCCATGCCGCCGGGGAACAGTCGCCGGCCGGCGCCGGTCGCCGTGGGGAACACACGCAGCCGGTACTCGTCGACCGCGCCTGCCGCGACGAAGCGCTCGACGAGCGACCCGCTGCCGATGACGATGACGTCGCGCTCCGTGGCGGTCTCCCGCGCCCAGCCGACCGGATCCGTCTCGACCCGCCGGGAGTTCTGCCACCGGGCGAGGTCTATGTCGCCGCCCGTGACGACCGCCTTGTCCGCGGCGTTCAGCGCGCGGGCGAACGGATCCGTCTCGTCGCGCGGCGGCCACAGGGCCGAGAAGGCCTCCCAGGTGCGACGTCCGAACAGGAAGATCCCGGTCTGCAGGATCGGGCCGTAGTGGAACTTGTCCCCCGAGATCGCCTCGGGACCGTGCCGGAAGCACCACCCGCCGAACGGCGTACCGTCGGATCCGTCCGGATCCTCCACGACGCCGTCGAGAGTGATGAACTGCGCCACGATGATGCGTGCCATGTCGTGCTCCTCGCCTCGTGCCCCGATGCGGATCCTCCGCGGAGGGCTTCATGAGGGTGTACGGGCGAGAGCAGCCGAACTCATCGGTGCGGGCGGAATCCGTACGGGCGGGATCCGTTCGGACTCGTCAGACTGCGACGATGCCCTCGCGCTCGAACAGGGCGAACAGCGCCTCGTCGCGGTACACCAGCACGTGCCCGATCCGGGTTCCCGTCACGTCGGCTTCGAACAGCTGCACCGTGTGCGGGTGCGGGCCGTCGTCGTCGACGCGCAGGAGCAGGAAGCCGTGCTGCCCGTTGGCCGAGATCGGACGGCTCTGCCAGCCCGTCCCCTGCCAGTCGAACAGGTGCGCCATGAACGCGGCGTACGTCTCGCGCCCGATCGACCAGAACGGCACGGGCGGCATCTCGAACAGCACGTCATCGGCGACGAGCTCCGCGAGCGCGGCGACGTCGGCCTGCTCGATGGCGCGCGCATACCGCTCGACCGTCTCGCGCCGCAGCGGGGCGGGGCGGGAGGATCGCTCTGCGACAGCCGCCTTCGCGCGCTGCAATGCCGAGTTCACCGACGGCACGCTCGTCTCCAGGATCCGGGCCGTCTCCGCCGCGGAGTGCCCGAGCACTTCGCGCAGGATGAAGACCCCGCGCTGCTTCGGCGGCAGCGCCTGCAGCACGAGCGTCACCGCGAGCCGCACCCCGGAGGCTTCGGCGACCGCCCGCTCCGGCTCGGAGTCGGCCCACCAGCGGGTCGGCGCCGGCACCAGCCAGGGCACGTCCAGTGCCGGCACCAGGGGCGCGCCGACGTCGATGCCCGGGTCCGTGAGGTCGCGTGGGAGCGGGCGTCGCGGTGTCTCGCGGAGCCGATCCACGCACACGTTGCGCGCGATGCGGTACACCCACGTGGACAGCGCCGCCTTGTCCGGATCGTACGACGCCCGGCTGCGCCAGGCCCGCTCGAGCGCATCCTGCACCGCGTCCTCCGCATCGAACGGCGAACCCAGCATCTGATAGCAGAAGGCGAGCAGTCCGCTGCGAAGCGCGGCGAGGTCGGGGGCGTCCACGCAGCCGAGGCTAGCCGTCCCGCTCAGCCGCCCGCCATCGTCCGAGCGATGTCGGCGGCGGAATCGCCCGCCTTCTTCAGAACCAGCGCCACGAGCGCGAGCGCACCGAGCGTCAGCAGGAGCATGATCGTGGACACCGCGGCGATCTCCGGGCGCAGGCCGCTGCGCAGGGCGCTCAGCACGTAGACCGGCCACGGCGTGGTGCCGGAGACCTGCACGAAGGCGGAGACGATCGTGTTGTCGAGCCCCAGCGTGAACGAGAGCAGGAAGCCCGCGAGGACGGCCGGCATCGCGAGCGGCAGCGTGACCTTCGCGAAGGTGGTGAACGGCTTGGCGTAGAGATCCGCCGAGGCCTCCTCCAGCCGGGCGTCGAGGCCGACCAGGCGCGCCCGCACGATGTAGGAGACGATCGCGATCGAGAACAGCGACTGGCCGATCACGAGGCGCACGGTGCCGTCGTTGAAGATCCACAGCCCCAGATCCTGGCCGAGGAAGACGACCCAGGGCAGCAGCGCCACGGCGTCCACGATCTCCGGCGTCACCGAGATGAGCAGCAGCAACCCCAGGAACCACGGCACCCACTTGCCGGGTGTGCGCGCCATCGCGATGCCGGCGAGGGTGCCCAGCGCCGTCGCCAGCACGGCGGCGATGAGACCGGTGCGCAGCGAGACCAGCACCGCGTCGCGGACGGCCGGCTTGGTGACGATCGCGGCGAACGAGTCGAAGCCGAAGTGGTCCCACGAGATCAGCAGCCGGCCGACATTGAACGAGTAGACGATCACGACAGCGATCGGCAGAAACAGGAAGACGAACACCAGCGTCGCCCACAGCGGCAGCAGCCAGCGGCTGACGTTGCGCGGCGCCTTCGCACGGCGACCGGATCCCGCCCGGGTCGTGGACGGTGACGGATCCGCCTGCTCGGCGGGGCGTTCTGCGACGACGGTCATCGTGCGTCCTCCAGCGTCAGTCGGTAGCTGCGGCGGATGGGGATCGTGACGAGCCAGCCGATCGCCGCCATGACCCCGATCGACAGGGCGATCGTGAGGATGAGCAGCACGGCCATCGCGGATCCGAGCGCCCAGTTCTGCGCGGTCTGGAACTGGCTGGCGACGATCTGACCGACCATGTTGCCCTTCGCGCCGCCCAGGACGGTCGCCGTGATGTAGTCGCCCATGAGCGGGATGTAGACCAGCAGCACCCCGGCGATGATGCCGGGCTGCGCGAGCGGGATCGTCACGCGGAAGAACGTCTGCCAGCTGCCGGCGCCGAGATCCTTGCTCGCCTCGCGCAGCGGGCCGCTCACGCGGTCGAACGCCACGAACAGCGGCAGGATCATGAGCGGCAGATAGTTGTAGACGACGCCGAGCAGCACCGCACCGCGGGTGTTCAGGATCCCGAGAGGTCCCGGGATCACGCCGAGGAACTGCAGCGCGTGCGAGAGCCAGCCTTCGGGCGCCAGGATGATCTGCCAGCCGATCGTGCGCACCAGGAAGTTGGTCCAGAACGGCACCATCACCAGGGCGAGGAACATCCCGCGCCGGCTCGGTGCGCACTTCACCGCGATCCAGTACGCGACCGGTGCGCCGATCAGGAGGCACAGGGCGGTTCCGGCGATGCCGACCCAGAGCGTGTTCTGGAAGGTCGCGAAGAAGGTGGGCGAGAGCGCCTCGACGTAGCGATCGAAGGACAGCTTGTCGTTCGCGTTGGTCGAGAAGATGCTCGGCTTGTAGCCGAAGCTGTACCAGACCACGACGCCGATCGGGACGACGAAGAAGACGAGCAGCCACACCCAGGCGGGCAGGGCCAGGCCGAAGCGGATCCTGAGCTTACGCACCGGCGGCCGCCTTCGTCGCGTTCCAGATCGCCACGATCCGCTCCTGGGCCTTCGTGAACTTCCCCTCGTGCATCGTGGCGATCTGCTCCTCCGTGAAGAAGACCATGTCGAGGTTCTCCAATCCCGCCTCCTCGGCCCGCTGCTGATTGCCCTCGACGCCGGTGTCGTAGCCGATGTAGTCCATCTGCTTCACCTGCACGTCCGGCGCGATGATGAAGTTGATGAAGGCGTGCGCCGCCTCGGGGTGCGGCGCCCCCTTGGCGATCGACCAGTTGTCCATCCAGATCTCGGTCGCCGGGGCCCCCAGCACCCACTGCCAGCGCTCCGGATTCTTCGACGCCGCGATCCCGGTGCGCGCGTCGCCGTTGTACACCTGCACGAGCGCCGCGGTCGCCTGCGGGATGATCTGTCCGCCGGGTGCGGAGTCGAAGGAGATCACATGCGGGGCGATCTCCTTCGTCATGAACGCTTCGCAGTCCGCGAGGTGCTTCTCGTCCGTCGTGTTCCAGTCGATCCCGTGGGACCAGAAGTAGATGCCGCACATGGGCGCCGGGTCATCGAGGAGGGAGGTCTTCCCGGAGGCCTCGTTCTGCGCCGCATCGATGAAGTCGGCCCACCCGGTCAGTTCCCGCTTGATCACGGTCTTGTCGTAGGCGAAGCCCGTCGTGCCCCATGCCTTGCAGATCGAGTACTCGTTCTTCGGATCGAACGTGCGGTGGATGAAGTGGGGGTTCATCGTCTGGAAGTTCGGGATCAGGTCGAGGTTCAGCCGCTCCAGGAGACCGTTCTCGGCCATGGGGAGGATGAACGGACCCGTCGGGACGACGATGTCGTAGCCCGACGTGCCGCGCGCGGCGACCAGCTTCGCGACGAGCTCCTCGTTCGAGTTGAACGCGTCGACGACGATCTTCGGCCCCTTCTTCTTCGTGAAGGCGCTCAGCAGATCCGGATCGTCGTAGTCGCTCCAGGTGTAGATCGAGAGCTTGTCCTCGAGCGGACCGCCGTTCGCCTGGGATGCCGCGGACGCCTTCTGCGGGGCGCAGGCGGTGAACAGCACGGCGCCGGAAGCCGCAAGCGCGGTCGCGAGGAAGCCGCGCCGCGTCAGCTCGGCACCGATCTTGCGTGCGGACGTAGCGTTCGCGAGCACCCGCACCGGGGGCTGGCCGTGAGCGCCGCCGTGCGCCATCAGGCCGCTTCCTTGGGCAGAGCGATCACGTGGGTGGCCGTCTCGGGGATCCCGTCGCCGGCGAAGATGCGCACGTCGGCGTCGCTCCAGGTGCAGCGCACGGCGTCGCCGACGGCCACCGCCGGCGCGACGGGAGCGGGGATCCGCACCAGGAACGTCTGCTCGCGGCCCACGTCCACGGCGACCTGCAGGGTCTCGCCCAGATGCGAGACGCCCAGCACGGTGCCGTCGAGGCCGGGTTCGTCCGCACGTCCCGCAGGAGCGAGCCGCACGAACTCCGGGCGGATCGCGGCGACAGCGGAGGATCCCGGCGCGCTCTGCTCCCCGCCCCAGCGTCCGTACACGGTTCCTGCGAAGGTGTCGACGGCGTCGCCGCCGAGTACCGTCCCGTGCAGGAAGTTCTGCTGGCCGATGAACGATGCCACGTAGGCCGAGGCCGGCTCGGCGTAGATGTCGGCGGGGGCGGCGAGCTGCTCGATCCGCCCCGCACGCATCACCGCGATCCGGTCGCTCATCGACAGCGCTTCCGCCTGATCGTGCGTGACGAACACGAAGGTCGTGCCGAGCCGCGACTGCAGCAGCTTCAGCTCGAGCTGCATCTCCTCGCGCAATTGGCGGTCGAGGGCCGCGAGCGGCTCATCCAGCAGCAGCACGCTGGGACGATTGATCAGGGCACGGGACAGTGCGATGCGCTGCTGCTGCCCGCCACTCAGCTGGGTGGGCTTGCGGTCCGCGAAGCGGCGCAGCTGCACCATGTCGAGGGCCTCGGCCACGCGTTCGCGCTGCTCGGCCTTGGGCACTCCGCGCTGCTGCAGTCCGTAAGCGACGTTCTCCGCCACCGTCATGTGCGGGAACAGCGCGTACGCCTGGAAGACCGTGTTCACCTCCCGCTTGTGCGGGGGAAGGCCGAGGACGCTCCGGCCGCTCAGGCGGATGTCGCCCTCGTCGGGGTGCTCGAAGCCCGCGATCATGCGCAGGGTCGTGGTCTTGCCGCATCCCGAGGGACCGAGAAGGGAGAGGAACTCCCCCGGCCGGATCGACAGCGACAGCCGGTCGACGGCCGTCGCCTCACCGTAGTACTTGGTGACGCCAGAGATCTCGACGCCGCCGGTGGGCGCATCGGTCGTGCTCTGAGCAGGTACGGACATGGGACCGCTCATGGAACCTCCACAGTGAGTTCTTCGCTGCGGAGAGTCTGGCACAGGATCTGCGCTCAGTACAGAGGAAAACGTAGGTTCATTGGATTCCGACGACGATATTCGTTGTCAATTGGATGCCCATCAACGAATATGCGTGTTTCGGTATCGTTTCGCGCGAGCTACTTCGCCTGGAAGTCGAACGCCTTCAGGAGCTCCTCGATGGCCTGCTCGCGCTGCTCGCCGCCCTCGTCGAACATGTGCGCCACGTGCGTGCGCAGGTGGTTCTCCAGCAGCAGCTTGTTGAGGGATTCGAGAGAGCGCTGGATGGCGCGGGACTGCGTGATGATGTCCATGCAGTACTCCTCGCCCTCGATCATCTTCGCGACGCCGCGGAGCTGCCCCTCGAGGATGCTGGTGCGGTGCAGGGCGCGCTTCTTGATGTCTTCGATCACGAGGTAGAGAGTACCGCCCGCCTCGCGGGTGGGGCTCTGCAAGGATGGGCGCATGGCGCGCGCCCGTGAAGCACTGCTGTCCCCGGCGGATCTGGAGCGCCTGCGCGCCCTACGGCAGATGAAGGCCGTCGCCCTCGCCGCTCTCGGCGTGATGGCGGTCGCGTTCGTCGTGGCCTTCTCGCTGCAGCAGCGCTATCCGTGGCTGGAGTATGTACGCGCGGCAGCGGAGGGCGGCATGGTCGGCGCCCTGGCCGACTGGTTCGCCGTGACAGCCCTGTTCCGCCGCCCGCTCGGACTGCCGATCCCGCACACCGCGATCATCCCCAGCCGCAAGGACGAGATCGGCCGCACGCTCGGCGAGTTCGTCGAGACCAACTTCCTCTCCGCGGAGGTCGTGCGTACGAAACTGTCCGAGACCTCCATCGCCGCGCGACTCGGATCCTGGCTGCGCGTACCCGCACATGCGGAACGGGTTGCGACAGAGGGATCCACCATCGCCTCCGCTGTGCTGCGCGCCCTCAGCGACGACGACGTGCAGAGCGTGATCGCGGAACTCGCGCGCGAGCATCTGGTCGAACCGGAGTGGGGCACGCCGGCGGGGGCCTGGCTGCAGCGCATCGTCGAAGCCGACGCCCATCGCGACGCCGTGGACCTCGCCGTCGACAGCATCGCGACCTGGCTGGATGGCAACGCCGCAGCGTTCCAGGGTCTGCTCTCGCGCCGGCTGCCGGGATGGGTGCCACGGCTGGCCCACCGCTTCGTGGACGAGGCCGCCTACAACGAGGCCGTGCGGTTCGTGCGAGCGGTGCAGGCCGATCCGCGCCATCCCGCCCGGCGCGCTCTGGACGGATACCTCGCCCGCCTGGCGAACAACCTGCAGCACGACTCCGCCACGCGGGCGCGCCTGGAGAACGCCAAGGCGGCCCTGTTCGACAGCCCGCGTGTGGGCGCCTTGGCCGCCGAGGCGTGGAACGCGGCGAAGACCGGGCTGCTGTCGGCGCTCGCGGATCCGGAGAGCGGGCTGCGCCGTCGCGCCGCCGTGGCGATCGGCGAGCTGGGCGATCGCCTGGCCACCGAGGACCCGCTGCAGCACCGTGTGGACGGCTGGGTCACGGACGCCGCGGTGTTCCTCGTCGACCGCTACCGGCACGACATCGCCTCGATCATCACCGACACCGTGGAGCGATGGGATCCGGCCGAGACCACGGAGAAGATCGAGCTCATGGTCGGCCGCGATCTGCAGTACATCCGCCTGAACGGCACCGTGGTCGGAGCGCTCGCCGGGCTCGCGATCTTCGCGGTGGCGCACGCCGTCATCCCCGTGTAGCCCCGCTCGCGACGTATAGACCACTTGCCCTGTCTCGGTTCTCAGACACTACGCAGCCCGGCACGGCAGTGCGGATCCCGACGAGTGGCACTCTGGACAGCGGATGCGACCGCGCGTCCGGGAAGGGACTCCTCATGGCACTGTCGCACGATCCCCTCTGGCCCCGTGGAGGCGACTGGCCCGCGTTCGGCACGCACGCCGACGCCGTCCTGCTGGGCGTTCCGACCTGGCGGACCTCGCTCTCGCCGACCGGCGCGCACGCGACGCCCGCCGCGATCCGCGACGCGCTGCGCCGCTACAGCCCGACCCTGATGGGTCCGCCCGTGGTCGATCTCAACGCCGTACTGCAGATCGCCGACGCCGGGGACGTGCACGAGCCGGACGGTGACGAGGGCGTGGCTCGGGCGATCGCGCGCGTGTCCGAGCTGTCCGCGGCATCGCGCCTCGTGATCGCGCTCGGCGGGGACAACTCCCTCACGTACCCTGTCGCGCTCGGATCCGGGTCCACAGGCCTCATCACGATCGATGCGCACTTCGACCTGCGCGACGGGGTGTCCAACGGCTCGCCCGTGCGTCGGCTCGTCGAGGACGCTCCGGACGGATCCGCGATCGATCCGCACCGGATCGTCCAGATCGGGATCGCGGACTTCGCGAACTCCGCCGCCTACGCCCAGCGTGCCGCGGACTGGGGCATCCGCGTGATCACCCTGGACGAGGTGCGCCGCCGCGGGATCGACGACGTCGTGGCCGAGGCGGTGGAGATCGCCGGCGCCGGAGACGCCTCACGCGTGCACCTCGATATCGACGTGGACGCCTGCGACCGCGCAGCGACCCCGGGATGCCCGGCGAGCGTGCCCGGCGGATTCGCGGCCTGGGAGCTGCGGGCCCTGGTGCGGGGCATCGCCTCCGACCCGCGCGTGGTCAGCGCCGACATCGCCGAGGTGGATGCCACCGCCGATGACGAGGATGCGCGCACCGTGCGCCTCGCCGCACTGTGCGTGCTGGAACTGCTGGCCGCGCTGGCCGGCCGAGGCTGATCCGCCGATGACCGACCGTCCCGCACGCGATCCGTTCCTCGATGGCGGTCCCGCCCTGCGCACCGCCCTGGGGTTGCGGTTCCTGCTCGAGCTCGCGCTGCTGGCCGGTGCCGCGGTCGCCGCAGTGCGACTCCTTCCCGGCTGGCCGGGGTGGGTGGGCGCCATCGTGACGATCGTCGTACTGGCGGTCGTCTGGGGCCTGCTGCTGTCTCCCAAGGCGCGCTTCGGCATCCGTCCCGCGGGCCGGGTGCTCCTGGAGACCGCGCTCTTCGGCGCCGTGGGAGCGGCGCTCTGGGCGAGCGGGCTCGGCATCGCCGGGGTCGCGCTCTTCGCCGCGTGGGCGCTGGACAGGATCGCCCTGGCCGTGCTCAACCGCGACTGAGCGCAGCGCGCGCTCAGAGTTCGCGCAGCGCCTCGTCGATCGGCCGGTCTCCCTCGTTGAAGCGGATCGTGCGGCGTATGGTCGCCGGCTCGAGCAGCGTCTGCGCGATGACGTGCGCGACATCGGCGCGGGATACGCTGCCCGAGGCCTCCGATGTGGCGTCGATCCGCCCCGTCGGCTCCTCCAGCGTGAGCCGGCTCGGCGCGAGCACGGTCCACTCCAGTCCGGACGCGCGCAGCGCCTCATCGGCCGCCGCCTTCGCCTCGGCATACGCGAAGAACGAGTCCGTCGCGGGTATGCCGTGCTCGGGCGAGGATCCGAAGTACGACACCATCACGTACCGTGCGACGCCCGCGTCGGCGGCCGCGTCCATGGACCGGACGGCGGCGTCGAGGTCGACGGCCCGGGTGCGCTCCGCCGAGCCGCCGCCGGCTCCGGCCGACCAGACGATGGCGTCGTGCCCGGCGATCAGCGTCGCCATCGCCTCCTTCGACGCCGACTCGACGTCGAAGACCACGGGATCCGCCCCTGTCGCACGCAGGTCGTCGATCTGCGCGGCGTCGCGGATCACCGCGGTCACCTGGTCGCCGCGCGCCGTGAGGAGGGGTTCGAGGAGAAGGGCGACCTTGCCGTGGCCGCCGAAGATCAGGATCCGTGCCATGCGTCCACGCTAAGCCCGAACCAGAGAGAACGGGTCGCTCGATCCGGATCCGCTCAGCGCACGACCAGACGCGGCTCGATCAGCGCGTGCGCCGTGCCCGCCAGAACGTCCCGCGGAGTGACCGTCTCGCCGGTCGGCCCCATGAGCAGTTCCAAGGTCGCGGCTGCGACGTCCTCGGGACGCTGCTCGACGCTCGAGAAGCCGAGCGCCTCCGCGGTCGGCGTGTTGTCGAACCCGATCACCGGCACCCGTGCGGACCTGCCGGTCTCCGCGAGGAGCGCGCCGATCGCGAGGGAGTCACTCGCACAGACCACGGCGTCCACGTCCGCGCTCGCGGCGGCCACGACGGCTCGCGCCAGAGCGACGTCCTCCTCGCTCGTCCAGCGCGGCCCCACGGCCCCGGCCGCGGCCATCGCCTCACGCCAGCCGCGCTCCCGATCGTCGCCGGTGCCCGACCCCGTCGGCCAGCCGAGGAACGCGACCCTCGGGCCGAAGCCGAGGGCGTGCTCGGTCGCCGCCCGCGTGCCCGCGGCGCCGTCGACGTCGACCCAGAGATGCTCGGGCGCGGCGAGGTCGTCCTCGCCCCAGGGGCGGCCGAACGCGACGAAGGGCAGCCGCGCTTCACCGAGCCAGCGCGTGCGCGGGTCGCCGTGGAACGTGCCGGTGATGATGGCGGCGTCGATCTCGGAGCCCTCCCAGAGTTCGGCGAGGCGAGCGATCTCATCGTCCGCGGTCCGGGCGGCGTAGACGAGCATGCGCATGCCGCGCTCGCTGGCGCGCTCGGTGAGGGCGTGCACGAAACGGTCCAGGACTACGCCGGAGACGCCACCGACGTAGGGATCCAGGTGGATGCCGATCGTGGAGCTGCGGCGGGTGCGCAGCTGCCGGGCCGCCGCATGCCGGCGATAGCCCAGCTCGACGATCGCCTGCTGCACGCGCTCGCGCGTGGCGGGCTTCACGATCGCCGGGGTGTTCAGCACGTTCGACACCGTCTGCCGCGACACCCCGGCGCGCTCCGCCACATCCTCGACGGTCGGCGTCCTTGCCATGTCTCTCCCTCCCCGGATTCTTCACGGGATCCGGGACCACCTTCTCACCTTGACACCCTGCGCCCCTGCCGTCTAGCGTATTCGACACAGAGTTTGATCGTTCAAATTCTTGGGACGGCCTCCGTCGTCGCCGAGAAGCACACATCATCACGGATGCTCATCAAGGGAGAAGAGACATGACACGGCACAGCACGCGCGCCGCGATCGGGGCCGGAGCCCTCGTCCTCGCCGGCGCGATCGCACTCACCGGCTGCGGTTCGGGATTCTCCGGCGGCGACGCCGGCAGCAGCACCGGATCCTCGAAGCTCACATCGTCCGACAAGCCGCTGAACATCCTCATCGGATCCTCCGGCGACGCGGAGACCAAGGCCGTGAACGACGCCGTGTCCGCGTGGTCGAAGACCTCGGGCGTCAAGGCCACCGTGACCGCGGCGAGCGACCTGAACCAGCAGCTGTCACAGGGCTTCGCGTCCGGCTCCCCTGCCGACGTCTTCTACCAGTCCACCGACGCCCTGGCCGGATACGCCTCGAACGGATCCCTGCTCGCGTACGGCGATCTGCTCAAGAACAAGGACGACTTCTACCCGAGCCTGCTGAAGTCGTTCACCTACGACGGCCAGCTGTACTGCGCACCAAAGGACTTCTCGACGCTGCAGCTCGTGATCAACACCGACATGTGGACGAAGGCCGGCCTCACGGATGCCGACGTCCCCAAGACCTGGGATGAGCTCGCTGCCGTCTCGAAGAAGCTCACCGCCGACGGCCATGTCGGCCTGTCGATGAGCGGCGAGTACGCGCGCGTCGGCGCCTTCATGGTCGCCGCCGGCGGAGGGCTGATGAACGCCGACTCCACCAAGGCCACCGCCGACGCCGAGGGCAACGTGAAGGCGCTCGACTACCTCAAGGGCCTGCTCGGCGACGGCTCGATGAAGTTCGCCGCCGACCTCGGATCCGGCTGGGGCGGCGAGGCGTTCGGCACCCAGAAGGCCGCGATGGTCGTGGAGGGCAACTGGATCACCGGTGCGATGACGAACGATTACCCCACCGTGAAGTACAAGGCGGTCGAGCTGCCCGCAGGCCCCGACGGCAAGAAGGGCACGCTGCAGTTCACGAACTGCTGGGGCATCTCGGCCGACAGCAAGAACCAGAAGGCCGCCCTCGACCTCGTCGAGCACCTGACCAGCGCGGACAGCCAGCTCGCGTTCTCGAAGGCCTTCGGCCCGATGCCGTCGATCGCCTCCGCCGCAGATGCGTGGAAGAAGGACAATGCCGCTCTCGTGCCGTTCCTGAACGGGGCGGACTACGCCCAGGGCGTGCCGACCGCCAAGGGCGCCAGCGACGTCGTGACCGACTTCAACGGCAAGCTCGGATCGCTCGCGACGGGCGACCCGAAGGCGATCCTCGACGCCACGCAGAAGAACCTGGAAGCCCTGACCAAGTAATCATGGCCTCCTCCACCGTGCGGTCTCACCGTCCCGCGTCCCACCCTGGACTGCGGCGCGGTGAGACCGCATCGGGGTGGCTGTTCACCGCCCCGATGCTGATCCTGCTCGGCCTGTTCCTGGTCGTGCCCGTGCTCATGGCGCTCTGGGTGAGCGTGAGCGACTGGGGCGGGCGCGGCTCGCCCTTCTCCGGCGGCGTCTCGTTCGTGGGTCTGAAGAACTACGCCGCCCTGCTGCTCGGCGGCGGCCTCGCCGAGGCCGACTTCGGCATGAGCCTGAAGAACAACGCCTGGTACGTGATCCTCGTGGTGCCGTGCCAGACCGCGCTGAGCCTCTTCCTCGCCGTGCTCGTCAACCGGCAGATCCTCAAGGGCCGCGGGTTCTTCCGCACCGCGTTCTACTTCCCGTCGGTGACGAGTTCCGTCGCGATCACGGTCCTTTTCCTGTTCCTGTTCTCCACCACGGGGGCCGTGAACGCCGCGCTCGGCTGGCTCGGGATCAACGGACCGAACTGGCTCAACGACCCATCCGGGATCCTGCATTTCGGCGCCTCGTCCGGCCCTGCGGCCTTGACGGAGAACCACTTCCTCGGCGTCTCCTACTGGGACTGGATCGGCGGCCCCAGCGTCGCGATGTGCGTCTACATCATCATGGCGATCTTCACCACGAGCGGAACCTTCATGCTGCTGTTCCTCGCCGCACTGCAGAACATCTCCGGCGAGGTGCAGGAGGCGGCCATGATGGATGGCGCGAACGGATGGCAGCGGTTCTGGCGGGTCACGCTCCCGCAGCTGCGGCCCACGCTGTTCACCGTCCTCACGCTCGGACTCATCGGCTGCTGGCAGATCTTCGACCAGATCTACACCGGCACCCGCGGCCAGCCGGCGAAGACGACGATCACGCCCGCATACCAGTCGTACCAGTCGTCGTTCATCAACCAGGAATGGGGCCAGGGCGCCGCGATCGCGTTCATCCTGTTCGTGATCATCATCGTCTTCACGCTCGTGCAGCGCTGGGCGCTGCGCGAGCGAACCGTGTCCCGTCGCCGCAACCAGCCGTACGTGGAGGTCGCGCAACACGCCGCCGCACGCGCCGCCGCCGCCGCCGACCGAGCACCCGCCACGAGTGAAGGAGCACCGCGATGACCGCCACCGCTCCCGCCCCGTTCGTCGCTCGGCGCAGGCGCTGGGGCACCGTGCGGATCGCCTCCACTTCGGTCCTGTACGCGCTGCTCATCGCCCTCGCGCTCGTCTACATCTACCCATTCCTCATCCAGGTCGCGACGAGCTTCAAGACAGACCCGGACGCGGCGACGAACCCGCTCGCGATCGTGCCGCAGACGTTCACGACCGAGGCCTACACGCAGTTGTTCCTGCGCAGCGACTTCCCCACGTGGTTCAAGAACTCCGTGATCGTCACGATCGTGGTCACGGCGGGCCGGGTCTTCTTCAACTCGCTCGCGGGCTACGCGCTCGCCCGGCTCCGCTTCCGCGGGCGCAACGCCGTGTTCGCCGGACTCGTCGCCGTCATGAGCGTGCCGACCGTGGTGCTGCTGATCCCGAAGTTCCTCGTGATCAACACGCTCGGCATGTACGACTCCTACGCAGGCATGATCCTGCCGCTCCTCGTGGACGCTGCCGGGGTCTTCATCATGAAGAACTTCTTCGAGTCGATCCCGGCCTCGGTCGAGGAGCAGGCGCGGATCGACGGTGCGGGCACCTTCCGGGTGTTCTGGTCGGTCGTGCTGCCGATGGCACGACCCGCACTGATCACGATAGTGATCCTTTCGTTCCAGGGATCCTGGAACGAGCTGGCCCACTTCATCGTGTCGACGCAGTCCCCCGAGCTCACCACCCTCACCAAGGGCGTGGCGCAACTCGCCAACGGACAGCTCAGTCAGGGTCGGCAGTATCCGCTCAAGCTCGCGGCGGCGATCATCATGACGATCCCCGTGGCCGTGATGTTCTTCGTGTTCCAGAAGCGCATCATGAACTCCAGTGACGGGGCGGTGAAGGAGTGACCGCCGGCTCCCCCACGATGCTCGCGTCGTGCGGAGGCCCGGCTCTGCCCCCTCCTCCCCTCCGCTGAACCCGCCCTCATCAACGTCCGGCCACCGCACACCCGCACACCCGCCCGCCCCTCACGAAGGAGCCACATGACCGACACCCCGCTGCAGCCCCTCCTGAACGACGCCGTCATCGCACTCCAGGCGCCGACTCAGGTGTGGTCGGACGAGACCGGGGACATGGGCTCCGCGCCCATCCACGGTGTCTATCACGGCGACGTCCGGCATGTGCGGTCGCTGACGGTCGCGGTCGACGGCACCGCGATCGAAGCGATCGCGTCGTCCTCTCCGTCCCCGCAGCGCGCCGTGTTCACGAGCGTGCTGCGCGGCCTCGACGACGACCAGCCCGACCCCAAGGTGCGCCTCGAACGCACCCGCACGGTGCGCCCCGGCGGCGTCTCGGAGGAGATCCGGATCTCCTCGCACCGCGAAATTCCGGTACCGGTCGACGTCACCGTGCGCCTCGTGCCCGACTTCGAGCCCCTGCAGCGCGTCAAGGCGGGCCTCGCCGACGCCGGCGCATGGGGCTGGGACGGCGAGCGCGCATCCTCGGGCACCGCGTCGTTCGCCCTGACCGCGCCCGACGCGACGATCACGGCCGAGGAAGCCCTCGTGATCCGTTGGACCGCCGTGCTGCCGCCGCGCGCGGCGGTGGGCTTCTCCTTCGACCTGGCGCTCGAGGATCCGACGCTGGTCGTCACCTCGCCGGACACCCCCGCCTATCCTGCTGTGCCCGAGACCCGGGATCCGCGGCTGCGGCGCTGGCTGCACCGCGCTGCCGGCGACCTCTCCGTACTGCGCCTGGCCCTGCCCGCCCATCCGGACGACGCCTTCTACGCCGCGGGCGCGCCGTGGTTCTTCACCCTGTTCGGGCGCGACTCGATCTGGGCTGCGCGGCTCGCGCTCCGCCAGGATCCGGCGATCGCCGCCTCGACGCTGCGGGTGCTCGCTCGCCTGCAGGGCACGAAGAAGGATCCGGCCACGGCCGAGGCGCCAGGGAAGATCCCGCACGAGCTGCGCAGCGGTGCGCTGTCGCTGCCGAGCGAGGGCGTGCACCTCCCCCCGCTGTACTACGGCACAGTCGATGCCACCCCGCTCTGGGTGTGTCTGCTCGCCGACGCTCGCGATGCGGGCATGCCCGAGGCGGAGGTGCGCGAGCTGCTGCCGAATCTGCGAGCGGCGCTGGCCTGGATGATCGACCACGGCGACGCGAGCGGATCCGGGTTCATCGACTACGTCGACGAGACCGGGCACGGCCTCGCGAACCAGGGCTGGAAGGACTCCGGCGACTCGATCCAGTGGCGCGACGGGCGCCTCGCCGAGGGTCCCATCGCTCTCAGCGAGGTGCAGGCGTACGCCTACGAAGCGGCGGTGCGCGGCGCCGGCCTGCTCGATGCGCTCGGCGAGGACGGCGGGAACGCACTGCGCGCCTGGGCGGTGGATCTCCGCACCCGGTTCCGCACCGCGTTCTGGGTGACCACGCCCGAGGGCCGCTATCCCGCGATCGCTCTGGACGCCCACGGCGCCGCGGTCGATTCGCTCACGAGCAACATCGGGCACCTGATCGGCACCGGCCTGCTGGATCCCGACGAGGAGCGCGCCTGCGCGGCGCTGCTGCTCGGCGACTCGATGTCGAGCGGGTTCGGGATCCGCACGATGTCGTCGGGGGCGGCGGGATTCTGGCCGTTGAGCTACCACGGCGGCAGCGTCTGGGCGCACGACACCGCGATCGCCGTGCACGGATTGCTGCGAGCGGGTCTGCGGGCCGAGGCCGCCGACATCGCGCAGCAGCTCGTGGACGCCGCCGAGGGGTTCGGCTACCGGATGCCCGAATTGCATGCAGGAGACGCCCGTGTGCTCGGCGTCACCCCCGTGCCGTACCCGGCATCCTGCCGTCCGCAGGCATGGTCCGCCGCAGCGGCCGCCGTGTGCGCGGACGTGTTGGGCTGAGTCCTACGGGGAGGATCAGACCGCGCGCACGCCGTCCTTCCACACCGCGTCGACCAGCGGCACACCGGGGCGGTACGCGAGGTGCACCCGGCTCGGGCTCTTCAGCAGCACGAGGTCGGCGCAACCGCCGGGGGCGATGCGGCCGATGTCTGTGCGGCGCAGGGCCGCGGCTCCCCCGGCGGTCGCCGCGTGGATCGCCTCGGCGACGGTCATGCGCATGTCGCGCACGGCGACGGCGATGCAGAACGGCATGGACGAGGTGAAGCTCGACCCGGGATTGGTGTCGCAGGCGAGCGCCACGGTCACGCCGGCGTCGATGAGCCGGCGCGCATCCGGATAGGGCTGCCGGGTGGAGAACTCCACGCCGGGCAGCAGGGTGAGGACCGTGTCGGATCCCGCGAGCGCGGCCACGTCCGCGTCGGTCAGGTAGGTGCCATGGTCGATCGAGGCAGCACCGAGCTCGACCGCGAGCTGCACGCCCTCGCCCGGACCCAGCTGGCTCGCGTGCACGCGCGGCTGCAGGCCGCGGGCGATGCCGGCCTCCAGCACCCGGCGGGACTGCGGCACGGTGAACGCGCCGGTCTCACAGAACACGTCGATCCACTTGGCGTGCGGGGCGCAGGCGTCGAGCATCTCGCCGACCACGAGGTCGACGTAGTCGTCGCCGCGGTCGGCGTACTCGGCCGGCACGACGTGCGCGCCGAGGAAGGTGACCTCGCGGGTGACCTCCGCGGCGAGGCGCACGAGGCGCTGCTCGGTCGCGACGTCGAGGCCGTAGCCGCTCTTGATCTCGACGGTGGTGGTGCCCTGCGCGAGCATCTCGTCGAGGAAACCGCGCAGGCGGATCCGCAGTTCGTCGTCGGTCGCCGCGCGTGTGGCGGCCACGGTCGATCGGATGCCGCCGGCGGCATACTTCTGCCCCTGCATCCGCGCCTCGAACTCGGCAGCGCGGTCGCCGCCGAAGACGAGGTGGCTGTGGCTGTCCACGAAGCCGGGGATCACAGCGCGGCCCTCCGCGTCCACGATCTCGTCGGCCGCCGGCGCGTCGGCCGCCGAGCCGACCCAGGCGACCCGCTCGCCCTCGATGAGCACGGCGGCGTCGTGCAGGGTGCCGCAGAGGTCGTCGCCGTCCGCGACGTTCGTCGTGAGCTCGCCGATGTTGGTGATCAGGATCCGCATGTCCTCAGCCTTCCGCAGAGTGGTGCGTCCCGCCTTGTGCCGGGCCCTTCGACAAGCTCAGGGACCGGCACAAGGCGGGACGCGTGATGTGGGTCGGAACCGCTCAGAGCCCCATCGGGACCTTGAGGCCGCGCTCGCGCGCGATGTCCTTCGCGTGGTCGTAGCCGGCGTCGACGTGACGCATCACGCCGGTGCCCGGGTCGTTGGTGAGCACGCGCTCGAGCTTCTCGGCGGCCAGCGCGGATCCGTCGGCGACGGTCACCTGACCGGCGTGGATGGAGCGGCCGATGCCGACGCCGCCGCCGTGGTGCAGCGACACCCAGCTCGCGCCCGAGGACGTGTTCAGCAGCGCGTTGAGCAGCGGCCAGTCGGCGATCGCGTCGGATCCGTCCTTCATGGCCTCGGTCTCGCGGTACGGGCTGGCGACGGAGCCGGAGTCGAGGTGGTCGCGGCCGATGACGATCGGGGCGGACAGCTCGCCCGAGGCGACCATCTCGTTGAACTTCAGGCCCGCCAGGTGCCGCTCCTTGTAGCCCAGCCAGCAGATGCGCGCGGGGAGTCCTTCGAAGTGCACCTTCTCGCCGGCCTTCTCCAGCCAGCGGTGCAGGGCGGCGTCCTCCGGGAAAAGCTCGGCGATGGCGCGGTCGGTCTTGTAGATGTCCTCCGGGTCGCCCGAGAGCGCAGCCCAGCGGAACGGGCCGCGGCCCTCCTCGAACTGCGGACGGATGTACGCCGGCACGAAGCCGGGGAACTCGAATGCGCGGTCGAAGCCGCCGAGGACCGCTTCGGCACGGATCGAGTTGCCGTAGTCGAACACCGCGGCGCCCGCGTCCTGGAACGCGACCATCGCCCGGACGTGCGCGGCCATGGCCTCGCGCGAACGGCGGGTGAACTCCTCGGGGTCGCGCTCGGCCTCGGCCTTCCAGTCCTCCACCGAGATGCCGATGGGCAGGTAGGCGAGCGGGTCGTGCGCGCTGGTCTGGTCGGTCACGATGTCGATCGGCACGCCGCGGCGGAACAGCTCGGGGAAGACCTCGGCGGCGTTGCCGACGATGCCGACGGAGAGCGCCTCACCGGAGTCCTTGGCGGCGACGGCGCGGGCGATGGCCTCGTCGAGGTCGGTGTAGTACACGTCCAGGTAGCCGTGGTCGACGCGGCGCGCGAGACGCGACTCGTCCACGTCCACGATCAGGCACGCGCCGTCGTTCAGCGTGGCGGCGAGCGGCTGCGCGCCGCCCATGCCGCCGGCGCCGCCGGTGAGCGACAGAGTGCCCTTGAGCGACTCCTTGCCGAGCGAGCGCGCGACCGCGGCGAACGTCTCGTAGGTGCCCTGCAGGATGCCCTGGGATCCGATGTAGATCCAGGATCCGGCCGTCATCTGGCCGTACATCATCAGGCCCTCGGCCTCGAGCTTGCGGAACTCGGGCCAGGTCGCCCAGTCGCCGACCAGGTTGGAGTTGGCGATGAGCACGCGCGGCGCCCACTCGTGCGTGCGGAACACGCCAACCGGCTTGCCGGACTGCACGAGCAGGGTCTCGTCGGGCTCGAGCTCGTCGAGGGTGCGCACGATCGCGTCGTAGGCCTCCCAGCTGCGCGCAGCGCGGCCGGTGCCGCCGTAGACCACGAGGTCCTCGGGGTGCTCGGCGACCTCGGGATCGAGGTTGTTCATGAGCATGCGCTTGGCAGCCTCGGCGCCCCAGCTCTTCGCGGTGCGCTGGTTGCCGCGGGGTGCGCGGATCGAACGAGTCGGGTCCGACAGGGTCAGGCCGGCAGTGGTGGTGGTGTCAGTCATTCGCGTGCTCCTTCGCAATCGCAGCGATCTGGCCGGACTGCACGAGCGCAGTCACGGCCTCCATGTCAGGGCTGAGGAATCGGTCCGGACCGGGGCCGCCGGCCACGGTGCGGACGAGGTCGCGGACGGCGCCGGTGGCGGGTCCGGCCTCGAGCGGCGCGCGCAGGTCGAGCGCGCGGGCGCCGGTGAGGATCTCGATCGCGAGCACGCGGCCGAGGCCGTCGATCGCGCGACGGAGCTTGCGGGCCGCGGCCCAGCCCATCGAGACGTGGTCCTCCTGCATCGCGGAGGACGGGATCGAGTCGACCGAGGCCGGCACGGCGAGGCGCTTGAGCTCGGAGACGATGCCGGCGGCCGCGTACTGCGCGATCATCAGACCGGAGTCGACGCCGACCTCGTCCGCGAGGAACGGCGGCAGGCCGTGGCTGCGCGCGGGGTCGAGCGCACGGTCGGTGCGGCGCTCGGCCACCGAGGCCACGTCGGCGACCGAGATCGCGAGGAAGTCGAGCACGGCCGCGACGGGGGCGCCGTGGAAGTTGCCGTTGGACTCGATCCGGCCGTCGCTGGTGACGACGGGGTTGTCGACGACGCTCGCGAGCTCGCGCTCGGCGATCATGGTGGCGTAGGAAGCGGTGTCGCGGGCGGCACCGTGGACCTGCGGCGAGCAGCGCAGCGAGTAGGCGTCCTGTACGCGGCCGTCGCCCGGGCCCTTGTGGCTGGCGACCATCGGGGAGGATCCGAGGAAGGCGCGCAGGTGCGCGGCGGAGACGGCCTGGCCGATCTGCGGGCGCAGCGCCATGAGGTCGGCGGCGAAGACCGCGTCGGTGCCGAGCTGCGACTCGATCGACATCGCGGCCGAGATGTCGGCGGTGATGAAGAGGTTGTCGAGGTCGTGCAGTGCGAGCGACAGCATTCCGAGCATGCCGTCGGTGCCGTTGATGAGGGCGAGGCCCTCCTTCTCTTGCAGTTCGAGGGGCGCGATGCCGGCGGCGGCGAGCGCGTCGGCGGCCGGGACGAGATCGCCGGCGGCGTTGCGGACGTCGCCCTCGCCCATGCTGGCGAGCGCCACGTGGGCGAGCGGGGCCAGGTCGCCCGAGCAGCCCAGCGAGCCGTATTCGCGGACGATCGGGGTGATGCCGGCGTTGAGCATCGCGGCGTAGGTCTCGACGACGACGGGGCGCACGCCGGTGTGGCCGGACGCGAGCGTCTGCAGGCGCAGCAGCTGCAGGCCGCGGACCACCTCGGTCTCGACCTCGGGTCCGGTGCCGGCCGCGTGCGAGCGGATCAGGCTGAGCTGCAGCTGGCGGCGACGCTCGGGGGCGATGAAGGTCGTGGCGAGGGCGCCGAAGCCCGTCGAGACGCCGTAATGCGGCTTGGGGTCGGCGGCCATGCCTTCGATGACGCCGCGGGAGGCGGCGACGCGGTCGAGCGCACCGGCGTCGATGACGACCGGTGCGAGGTAGCGGGCAACGGAGACGACATCCTCGGGGCGCAGGGGCGCCGCACCGATGGTGACGGGGGAAGTGTGGGGCATGAGACGATTTCACACCCTCGGCCGCCGCTCGGACAGTGCCCGGGACGACGTCCTGTCTGGAATCACAGACATGTAGACGAAGGCTGCGCACCGCCCTGATGGGCCCCGGGTGCCCCGGGAGGGATCGGGATCGAGCGAGCCTGGATCCTCCCGCGACTCCCGACATCCGACGCACAAGATGTGCGAAATGTCGAACAGATGATGAGATCAGTGCGGATCGCACATGGTGGGTCGCGCAACGCGTCACTAGCGTGAGCGGCACCATCCTCTTCCGCCCGAAGGAAACCACCATGGCCCGTATCGCGCCGCACGACGACTTCGCCCTCTCCCGCGTGACTCCCGAAGCGCGAAAGCCCTGGTTCGGCATCGCCGTGCAGCGCTTCGGCCAGGTCTCCGCCCTGTCGCAGTTCCTCCTCGGCGCGACGCTGGGATACGGGATGACCTTCGGGGAGGCCGCGCTCGCGTTCCTGCTCGGATCCGTCATCCTCGAGGTCATCATGTGCATCGTCGGATTCATCGGGCAGCGCGAGGGCCTGAACACGGCCCTCCTCGCCCGCTGGACAGGCTTCGGCGAGATCGGCGCGGCGCTCGTGGGCCTCGCGATCGGCATCAGCCTCATCGGCTGGTTCGGCATCCAGTCCGCGATCTCCGCGCAGTCGCTCGACGCGCTCATGCCCGGCGTGCTGCCGACCTGGCTGTGGAGCCTGCTGTTCGGCCTCGCCGTCACCGCGATCGTGGCCTTCGGCTTCCTCGGCATGCAGTGGCTCGCGAACATCACCGTGCCCCTGTTCCTCGTGCTCGTGGGCTGGTCCGTGATCTCGGAGCTCAGCCGTCACGACCTCGGCACACTGCTCACGAGCCCGGCACCGGGCCCGCACATCACCGTCTGGGCCGGCACCGGCATCGTCGCCGGCGGCCTCATCGTCGGCGCCATCATCACCGGCGACATGACGCGCTTCAACCGCTCCCGCGCCGACGTCGTCAAGCAGACCGTCGTGGGCGTCACGCTCGGCGAGTTCGTGATCGGCCTGGCCGGCGTGCTCCTCGCGCACGCCGCGAAGTCCGGCGACATCGTCGCGATCGTCACGAGCTCGGTCGGCCTGGTCGGCCTCATCATCGTCATCACCGGAACGCTCAAGATCAACGACTGGAACCTCTACTCGTCGGCCCTGGGCCTGGTGAACTTCGTCTCGACGACGTTCGGCAAGAACCTGCACCGCGTGACGACGACGATCGTCCTCGGCATCGTCGGATCCGTCCTCGCCGCCGCGGGGATCCTCGGGCAGTTCACCCAGTTCCTCATCGTGCTGAGCGTGGCGTTCCCGCCCATCGCGGGCATCATGGTCGCCGAGTACTTCATCGTCCGCCGCTGGCGCGGGGACCTCGACGCCAGCCGTGAGGCGGGCGTGCTGCCCGCCTCCGCCCCGCGCATCGTCCCCGCCACGATCGTGGTCTGGGTGGTCTCGTCGCTCGTCGGCTACTTCGTGACCTGGGGGATCCCGTCCCTCGTCAGCCTGTTCCTCTCGATGGTGCTGTACATCGTGGCGGGCAAGCTGGGCCTCGTCCGCGGGGTCGGCGCCGTCCCCACCCGTCAGGCCGATCCCGCCGAGGCCGCGGCCGCCTGATCCCCAGACTCCGTCGCGGGGTGCGGCGCCTTCCGACGCCCCGCGACGGGACCATTCGTCCCAGAACCACCGAGAAAGCGAGAACCATGCACATCGGCATCGACGTCGGCGGCACCAACACGGATGCCGTCCTCATGGACGGCGCCCGCACCCTCGCCGGGGTGAAGCACTCCACCACCCCCGACGTGACCGACGGGATCGTGCAGGCGATCGAGGATCTTCGGGCACACCACCCGTTCGAGGGATCCGACATCGAGGCCGTCATGATCGGCACGACGCACTTCATCAACGCGCTCGTGCAGGCCAGCCGCCTCGCGCCCACCGCGGCCCTGCGGCTCGGCCTGCCCGCGACCCGCGCCCTCCCTCCGCTCGTGGACTGGCCCGGTGAACTGCTCGAGGCCGCTCAGGCGCGCAGCTATCTCGCGCACGGCGGCTACGAGTTCGACGGCCGCCCGATCTCGCCGCTCGATCCCGAGGAGCTGCGCGGGATCGCCGCGGACATGAAGGCGCACGGGATCCGCTCTGTCGCGATCTCGGCCGTGTTCAGCCCGGTCAACCACGACCTCGAGGTGCGCGCCGCGGAGATCCTCGGCGAGGTCCTCGGCGACGACGTGGCGATCTCCCTCTCGCACGAGATCGGCCGGATCGGCATCCTCGAGCGCGAGAACGCGACGATCATCAACGCCGCCCTGCGCGAGCTCGCCTCCGAGATCGTCGACGGCCTCACCGCCGCCGTCCGGGCGCACGGCATCGAGGCGCCGATCTTCCTCAGCCAGAACGACGGCACGCTCATGGACGACGAGTACGTGCGCCGCTATCCCGTCGCGACCTTCGCCTCCGGCCCGACCAACTCGATGCGCGGAGCCGCGGCCACGAGCGGCCTGCAGGACTGCGCCGTGATCGATGTGGGCGGCACCACGGCGGACATCGGCCTGCTCGTGAACGGCTTCCCCCGCGAGACCGCGAACGAGGTGAAGGTCGCCGGCATCCGCACGAACTTCCGCATGCCCGACGTGCTCTCCCTCGGCATCGGCGGCGGGAGCATCGTGGACGAGGAGACCGCCGAGGTCGGCCCCGCCTCGGTCGGCTACCGCCTCGGCACAGAAGCGCTCGTCTTCGGCGGCTCGACCCTCACCGCGACCGACATCGCGGTCGCGGCGGGGCGCGCCGAGGTCGGCGACCCCGCGAAGGTCGCGCACCTCGATCCGGAGTTCGTGGCGCGCGTGCTCGCGCGCATCGCCGAGCGGGTCACGGAGGCCGTGGACCGGATGCGCACCTCCCCCGACCCGATCGCAGTCGTCGCGGTCGGCGGCGGATCCATCCTGCTCCCCGACGTTCTGGAGCCGTTCGGCCCCGTGCACCGCCCGGAGAACTACGCGGTCGCGAACGCGATCGGCGCGTCGATCGCCCAGGTCGGCGGCGAGATCGACAAGGTCTACGCGATCGCCGCCGGCGCGCGCGACGAGACCATCGCGGCCGTCCGCGCCGAGGCCGTCGACAAGGCGATCGCCGCCGGCGCGAAGCCGTCCACGGTCGCGATCATCGACTTCGACGAGGTCCCGATCCCGTACCTGCCCGGCAACGCCACGCGCATCCGCGCCAAGGCCGTCGGCGACCTGGACATGGGGGCCTGAGATGGGCTGGCAGATCGACACCGCGCAGATCGAGGATCTCGCCCGCGGCGCCGCCGTGTTCGGCACCGGCGGCGGCGGCGATCCCTACATCGGATCCCTCCTCGCCCGGCAGGCGCTGTCGGACGGGCCCGTCCCCGTCCTCGACCTCGCCAAAGTCCCCGACGACGCGCACGTGCTGTTCGTCGCGATGATGGGCGCACCGACCGTCATGGTGGAGAAGCTCCCGAGCTTGGACGAGGTCGTCGAGCCCGTGCGCGCCCTCGGCTCGCATCTGGGACGGCCCGTCACCCACATCGCGTGCGCCGAGGTGGGCGGCGTGAACTCGACGATCCCCGTCGCGGCCGCCGCCGCGCTCGGACTGCCGCTCGTGGACGCCGACGGCATGGGCCGCGCGTTCCCCGAACTGCAGATGGTGCTGCCCACGCTCATCGGCGTCACCGCCTCGCCCCTCGCACTCAGCGACGAGAAGGGCAACGTCGCGGTCCTGCAGACGATCGACAACACCTGGACGGAGCGGATCGCACGCGTCGCGACCGTCGAGATGGGCTGCTCCACGATGATCGCCGGGTTCTCCATGACGGGCGCACAGGCCCGCGCGGGCCTCGTCGGCGGCTCGCTCTCGCGGTGCATCACCGTGGGGCGGGCGATCGCGGAGGCCCGTGCAGCGAAGACCGATCCGGTCGAGGCCGCGGTCCGCGAGCTCTCCGGACGCGAGCTCTTCGACGGGAAGGTGATCGACGTGCAGCGCGCCACGACGACCGGCTTCGCTCGTGGTCGCGCCCGAATCGAGGGCGAGGGCGGTGCCGCGCTCACCCTGCAGTTCCAGAACGAGCACCTCGTCGCCGAGGCCGACGGGCGGATCCTCGCCACCACGCCCGACCTCATCATGGTCGTCGAGGGCGAGTCCGGGGAGCCGATCACGACAGAGGCCCTCCGCTACGGCCAGCGCGTGCGCGTGCTCGCGGCCCCGGCCGACGAGCGCTGGCACTCCGCCGAGGCGCTCGCGATGGTCGGTCCCGGCTACTTCGGCTACGACATGCCGGCCCATCGCTACGACGGCACGGTCTCGACCGGAGAACCCCTCGTGACGGCGGGCGCGGCATGAGCTGGCAGCTCACGGCCGCTGATCTCCCCGACCTCGCCCGCGGCGCCACACTGCTCGGCACGGGCGGCGGCGGCGATCCCTACATCGGCAGCAAGCTCGTCGAACGGGTGCTCGGCGACGGGGCGATCACGATCCTGGATCCGGAGGAGCTTCCCGACGATCTCTTTGTGATCCCGACCGCGCAGATGGGCGCGCCGACCGTGATGGTCGAGAAGATCCCGGCGGGCACAGAGCCCACGCTGGCGCTCAGGGCGCTCGAGGCGCACCTGGGGCGCACGGCCGACGCCACCATGCCGATCGAGTGCGGCGGGATCAACTCGATGATCCCGCTCGTCGTCGCCGCGGAGACCGGGCTTCCGGTGGTCGACGCGGACGGCATGGGTCGCGCCTTCCCCGAGCTGTCCATGGAGACGTTCGCCGTGTACGGCGTGCACGGCTCGCCCCTCGCCCTCGCCGGCGAGCGCGGGGAGACCGTCATCATCGACACCGGCGACGACGACCGCCAGATGGAGTGGCTCGCCCGCGCGATCACGATCCGCCTCGGCGGCGTCGGGCACATCGCGGAGTATGCGATGTCCGGCGCGGACGTGCGCCGGACCGCCGTTCCGCGCACGATCTCGATGGCGCTCGCCCTCGGCCGCGCGATCCGCGAGGCCCGCGCAGAGCACCGCTCCCCCTTCGAGGCGATCGCCGACACGCTCTCCCGCACCCTCTACGCCCACGTACGCGAGCTCGCCGTGGGCAAGGTCGTCGACGTCGAGCGCCGCACCACCGAGGGATTCGCGAAGGGACGCGCCGTGATCGCGCCGCTCGAGGGCGACGGCTCTTTCGAGATCCTGTTCCAGAACGAGAACCTCATCGCCCGGCACGACGGCGAGGTCGTCGCCATCGTGCCGGATCTCATCTGCGTCGTGGATCACGAGACCGCCGAGCCCATCACGACCGAGGGGCTGCGCTACGGCCAGCGCGTGCGCGTTCTCGGCATCTCGACGCCGGACATGATGCGCACCGAGGGCGCCCTCGCGGCCTTCGGCCCCTCCGCCTTCGGTCTCGCCGAGCCGTTCCGCCCGGTCGAGCGGCTGGGCGTCTGAGCCTGATCCAGGAGCCGGACCCGAACCGGCCCCTGGATCCGATCCGGATCCGATGCGAGGCCTCTAGTCTGGGACGATGGCGTGGCGACTACGAGCCGGGGACGTGACCGCGCTCGCGCTGGGCTGCGCGCTGCTCGGCTCGGGCGGCGGCGGCACGACCACCATGCTCGAACTCATGCTCGCGGGTGACGATTCCGGCCCGCATCCGCTCGTCGACGTGGAGGAGCTGGATCCCGCCACTCCCTGCTTCGGCGCCGCGTTCGTCGGCTCCACGATCCTGCTCGGCGAGCGCATGCCGGGACTCGCACCGTTCGGACGCCTGGTGGCCGCGGCGGAACGCTGGCTCGGCACGCGGATCCCCGCCGTCTGCTCGATCGAGGGCGGCGGCATGAACAGCCTCGTTCCGTTCCTGTTCTCCGGCGAGCGCACGATCGTGGACGCCGACTGCACGGGCCGCGCCGTGCCGGAGCTCGACCAGATGTCGCTCTTCGTCGACCGGGTGCCGGGGCTCGTGTTCACGTGCGAGAGCGGTGCCGGCGGCGTCGCCCTCGTGGAGACGGACCGCGCCGTGGACGCGGAGCGCATCATCCGCTCGGCGATCATCCAGGCGGGAGGGAGCGGTGCGGCCGTGCTCGCGGGCTTCACTGTCGGCGATCTCCGTGAGCACGCCATGCCAGGTCACCAGCGGCGCGCGCTCGCCCTGGGGCGCGCCTTCCTCGCGGCCCGGTTCTCGCCGACGGCCGAGCTCGCCGCGGGGCTCGGTGCGCGCCTGCTGACCGAGGGACGGATCGACCGGATCTCCCCGCACCACGCCGACCCCCACGTGCAGTCCGTCGAGATCGCCGGCCCCGGTGGGGCGATCGACCGTGTGGTGACCCGATCGGAGGCCCTCGCCGTGCTCAGCGACGGCGCGCTGCTCGCCTCCGCACCGGCGATCATCGTGATGCTCGACGCCGCGTCGCGCGAGATCCTCCAGGTCACCGATCTCGTTCCGGGACGGCGCGTCGTCGTCCTCTCGCTGCCCGCGCCGGACTGGTGGCTGGAGCGCCCCGAGCGCCTGCGCCGTGTGCTGCCGTCGACGTACGGTCTCGCCGAGCTGGACGCCGCATGACCGCCCGGCTATCCCTCGCGGGCCTCCGGGCGCACCCCGAGAACGGGGGCCTGCGCCGGATCGCCGGCCCGGAGGACGCCGCGTGGGACGCGGTCGCCGTGGAGTCGGCGGAGGCGGACCTGCCGACGCTGCCCGACGGCGGCCTCGCCGCACTGCCTGACGGCGCCCTCGCGGTGCTGCTCGACGCCGCGCCCGAGACGCCCTGGCAACAGGACGCGATGCTGCGCCGGATCCGCGAGCGCGGCTTCCGCGGCGTCGCGCTGCCGGGCGCCGCCGGGTTCGACCCCGGCGCGCAGCGGCTCGCGGAGCGGCTGGGGATCTGCCTGCTCGACGTGGAGCGACCCATCGTGCTCGCCCAGGCGTGCTGGATGCTCGTGCAGGCGCAGGACGCGCTCACGCTCTCGCACGTGCGCAAGGTCGCGCGCTCCTTCGAGTATCCGGCCCGGGATCTGTCGGATCTGCTGCGCCAGATCTCCGCCACGCTCGGCCATCCGCTCGCCCTCGTGGACGGCACCGACGTGCTGCATTCCTCGGGCGGCGAACTCGATCCCGCCCTGCACGCCGCGATCGACTTTCGCCCCTGGATCGACATCGCCCGTGCGGGGAACCGCACCGCGGCCTCCGTCCGCGTGGACAGCCCGAGTCGGCCGGGCCTGCGCCTGGTCGTCTTCGGCGAGGGGCTGAGCGAGAGCCAGCTCGCCGCGCTCTCCGTCGCGGCCGAGATCGCGATGCCGGCCGTCGCGGCGCGGATCCTCATCGACGAGGTCGCGGAGGTGAACGACGTCTCGGCCTCCTCCGCCCTGCTCCGCGACTTCGTCGACGCACGGGGCCTCGCCGATGACGACATCGAGCGCCGCATGGGCGAGCGCGGCTGGCGCACGACAGGACATCATCTCGGCTTCCGGATGGTCGGGCGCGGTCGGCTGGATCCGCTGCCGCTGCTCCGCGCCGTGCGCGCGGCGCTCGGCAGGATCCCCGCGGAGGCGCACGTCACCACCGCCGGGCGCGGGCTGAGCGGCTGGCTGGCGTTCTCCGAGGCACCGGATCCCGCGACCGTCGAACAGCTGGCGCGCGGGCTGCGCACTCTGCACCGCGAAGTGGGACGAGCCTTCGCGATCGCGACGGGCGTCGGTTCACTGCAGCGCGGTGCCGCAGGGCTCGCCGCGACCCTGGACGAGGCCGCGGATGCGGCCCGGATCGCGGCGTCGCGCTCGGCGACGGGCTGGTTCGTCCGTGTCGACAGCCTCGGGCTCGAGCAGCTGCTGCTGGCCTGGACCGGCAATGACACCTTCGTGCCCGCGGCGGAATCGCTCCTCGCGCCGCTGCAAGGCGCGACAGGGGACCTGCTGCGCACGCTCTCCACCTACCTCGACCAGGAGTCGAGCCTGGTCGCGACCGCCGAGGCGCTGAACCTGCACCGCAACACGGTCGCGGTGCGGATCCGGCGGGTGCAGGAGCTCCTCGGCGTCGACCTGACGGATCCCGAGACCCGCCTCGCGATGCACCTCGCCTGTCGCGCCGTACTCGCGCCCGCGGCGGGCGACGGCGTCACGGCACGACGCGAGCATGGGATCCTGGGAGCGTGAACGCCGATCGCACGGACCACGGCGCCGGGACGGACTCGCCGACGAACGCCCGCGACGACAGGCCCCAGGTCCCCGCCGCCGACCACACGCTGCGGATCCTGCGGTTCCTGGCCCGCCGGGCAGGACCGGTCGCGGCGTCCGCGCTGGCGCGCGAGCTCGACATCCCGCGCTCCACGGTCTACCACCTGCTCACGACGCTCGAGGCGCACGGGTTCGTGGTGCACCTGCCGCAGGAGCGCCGCTGGGGACTCGGCACCAGCGCCTTCGAGCTCGCCGGCGGGTACGCCAGACAGGAGCCCCTTGCCCGGCTCGGGCGCCCGCTTCTGGCGGGTCTCGCCGACCGCCTCGGCGAGAGCGCGCACCTCGCCGTGATGACCGGCCGCGACGTGCTGTACATCGTCGAGGAGCGTGCTCTGCGCCGCCCCGCCCTCATCACCGACGTGGGAGTGCGCCTGCCCGCGCACCTCACCGCGACCGGCCGGGCGATGCTCGCCGCGCTGCCCCGCGAGCAGGTGCGCGCGCTGTATCCGGATGCGGCGGCGTTCGCGCAGCGCTCTGGCGGTGGCCCGTCTCGCCCCCGCGAGCTGAACGAGCTGCTGCGCGAGGTGCGTCGCGACGGCGTCGCCCGCGAGGACGGCGAGGTGACCCCGGGGTTCCGGTCGGTCGGCATCGCCGTGCGCGACCACGTCGACTGGCCGGTGGCGGCCGTCGCCGTCACCTGGTCGGAGGAGGGCTCCGTCGACGAGACGGCGATCGTCGATGCCGTGACCGAGACCGCCCGGCAGCTGCAGCGCCGGCTGGGCTACAGCGGGCGCAGCGGCTGACTCTCCGCCGCGGTGGGGCGTGTGCGCCCCCTTCAGCGGCGGACCGGCGCGACTGCGCGCCCCTGTCGCAGACGGCCGGATCCGTGTCGCAGGATCGAGACACGGCCGCGACGGGACCGCGACACCGGGTCGATAGCCTCGAGTCATGAGCACCACGCCGCACCGCGCGCCTCACCTCACACGGCGCGCCACCCTCGTCACCGCGACTGCCGCGACCATCGCCGTCCTCGCCCTCACCGGATGCACGCCCGCCGCACCGGCGTCGGGCGCCGGGACCTCGAAGCCCTCGCCCCGACCCTCCGCGAGCACTGCCGCGAAGCCGGCGGTCGCGACCGTCCCCGGGTATGACATCGGACAGTTCCCGCCCGTGCCCCTGTTCCAGCTGCCCGACCTCGGCCTCCTCTCCGGATCCGCCGACGCCTTCGCGATCGAGGTGAACGCCGCCTTCGACGGCGTTCCGGGAGTCACCGTCTCCCCCGCCCGCTGCGACACCGGAGGGAAGGTCGTCTCGGGGGCCGGATCCGCGATGCTCTACGGCGACGGATCGGGCAACTACACGGGCCCCGACGGTGCGGTGCAGAACTTCGGCGACGGATCCGGGGTCTCCACGATCAACGGCGTCACGATCCAGAACTTCGGCGACGGATCGGGGAACTACACGTCCGGTTCCGTGCACATCCAGAATTTCGGAGACGGCTCCGGCAACTACAGCGACGGCCGGATCGCCGTCGAGGTGTTCGGCGACGGATCCGGCAATTACACCGCGCCGGGCATCGCGATCCAGAACTTCGGAGACGGATCCGGCAACTACACCGCCGGATCCGTGAAGATCCAGAACTTCGGTGACGGGTCCGGCAACTATGCCGCCCCCGGCATCTCGATCCAGAACTACGGCGACGGCACGGCGAAGGTCAACGGCAAGACCGTCAAGGCCGATAAGCTCCCGACCGTCGCGAAGCTGGGCAGCTTCCCGCCGATCGCGGCGCTCGCTCCCATCTCGTCCTGCGGCACCACGATCACGTTCCAGGACGGGGTGCTGTTCGACTTCGACCGCAGCGACATCCGCGCGGATGCGGCGAAGACCATCGCCTCGGTCGCGGAGGTGCTGGTCGCGAAGAACGTCCAGAGGGCCGAGATCTCGGGCCACACCGATGCGATCGGCGACGACGCGGACAACCAGGACCTCAGCGAGCGCCGTGCGCAGTCGGTCGTCACCGCCCTGCAGCAGGCGGGCGCCACCACGACGATGGAGGCCGTCGGCTACGGAGAGACGCGCCCCGTCGCACCCAACGAGATCGGCGGCCAGGACGACCCGGCAGGACGGCAACTGAACCGCCGGGTCGAGATCTTCATCCCGGCCGGACACTGACCGCCCGCCTCGGAACACCTGCCTCGGAACGACCGGAGAACACCATGCATCGCAGCCGCATCCCAGCGGTCCTCCTCGCCACCCTCGCCCTCTCCGCCGGTCTCGCCGGCTGCTCGATCAACCTCGTCGACACCGCGCAGCCCTCGAGCACTCCGTCCCCGGAGGCCTCCGTCGACGTGCAGGTCCACAGCCCATCCAGTCCGCCGAAGCCGGTTCCGGTGCCGCAGACCGGTCCGCCGGTCACCAAGGGCGGCGGGATCACCCGCGCCGACCTCATCGCCGCCGCGACCACGACGCAGCGCTGCGACGGCGAGTTGACGCTCATGCAGGATGCGGTCTCGGTGCACGTGGAGGGATCCTGCGACCGGCTCATCGTGAACGCCCGCGGCGCGCAGGTCGTGGCGGACGACGTCGCGCACCTGTCGGTCATCGGAGATGCCAACGTCGTGCTCGCGGAGTCGATGCAGGAGCTGGTCGTAAACGGCGACGCGAACGTCGTGCACTGGACCGGCGCCGCTCCGTCCATCTCGGACGTCGGCACCTCGAACACGTTGACGGCGGGCTGACATGACCGGCGCCGCACACCCCCGGATCCTGCTCGTCGACGACGACGAGGCCATCACGGGCGCCCTCGGGCCGTTCCTCGAGCGCAGCGGGTTCGATGTCGAGGTCGCCGGGGACGGCGCGCTCGGCCTCGCCGCCGTGGAGCGCCGCACGCCCGACCTCGTGGTGTGCGACGTGCTCATGCCGCACCTCGACGGCCGGGAGTTCGTGCGGCGCATGCGCGGCCGCAGCCTGTGGCTGCCGATCATCCTGCTCACCCAGGTCGGCGAGTCGTGGGAGCGCAGCGCGGCTCTCGACGAGGGCGCGGACGACTACCTCAACAAGCCCTTCGACCCGCACGAGCTCATCTCACGGATCCGCGCCGTGCTGCGCCGCACCGCAGCCGGCGGGCACTCGCTCACCGCGTCCGCGCGGCTGCGCGCCCATGACCTCGTGCTCGACCGCACCGCGCGCCGCGCCTGGCTCGCCGACGCCGAGCTCACGCTCACCCCGAAGGCGATGACGCTGCTGGAGTACCTGATGCTGCACCCCGACGAGGTGCACAGCAGAGAGCGCCTGTTGTCGACGCTCTGGGGTTTCGAGTTCGCCACGTCGAGCCGGGCCGTCGACCACCGCGTCTCCGAGCTGCGCCGCGTGCTCGGCGACGACGCCGCGACCCCGCGGTTCGTGGAGACGGTGCAGAGCTTCGGGTACCGCTTCGCGGCTCCCGTGGGGGCGGCGTGAACGCGGCGGCGCGTCCTGCGCCGGTTCGCGACGAGCGTCGTTCCCCGCACGGCCCGCGGGCACTGTGGTGGATCCTCGGCGCCGTGCCGGTGGTGCTGGGCACGGGGATCGCAGCGGTGCTGTCCGCCGCCGGCGACACGCGGCAGGTGCAGGTCATGATCGCGCTGCCCGCCGTCATCGCGGTCGTGGGGATCCTGCTCAGCGCGATCGCGCTGGGGCTCCTGACCCTCTTCGTGGTGCGGCGCCGGCGGCGACACTGCGACGCGGCGGCCGTGCACGAGGCCGCAGCGCGAGGGGCGGCCGAGGAGCGGCAGAACCACGCGCGGTTCCTGGCCCGGCTCGACCACGAGCTGAAGAACCCCCTCACCGCGATCCTGGCGACCTCCGCGGCCGCGCAGAACGGCGCAGGAGGTGCCGAGGCGTGGCCGATCGTGGATGCGCAGGCGGCCAAGCTCGGCGGCCTGGTGCGCGACCTGCGCAAGCTCGCCGACCTCGAAGCCCGGCCCCTCGAGCTCGAGCGCGTGGAGCTCGAGCAGCTTCTGGTCGAGGCGATCGCCGCGCTCGCGCAGCAGGATCCGGCCGCCGGCGCCCGCCTGACTCTGACCGTCACCCGCGTGCCCTGGCCCGTCCCGCCCATCTCCGCCGACCTGGACCTGCTGTCCCTCGCCGTGGACAACGTGCTCGGCAACGCCGCCAAGTACTCCGCGAGCGGGCCGATCGAGGTGCGGCTGCGCGAGGAGGCGGGACAAGCCGTGATCGAGGTGGCCGACACCGGCCGCGGCATCCCGGAGCCCGACCTGCCACAGGTGTTCGACGAGCTCGCCCGGGCGCAGAACGCGCGCGACGTCGTCGGATCCGGCATCGGGCTGAGCCTGGTCGCCGCGATCCTGCGCCGGCACGGCGGCACGGTCGCGCTGAGGTCCGCGGAGGGTTCCGGCACGGTGGTGGCGCTGAGGCTGCCGCTCGGCTGACAGGCACCGCGCCGCACGGCTTCCGCACAGGCCGGGCCGCGAGGATCGGCGGGTGCGAACGTCGACGGATCGAGCACGGCTGCGGCGCATCGCCCTGATCGCGGTCGTGCTCGGCATGCTCGCCGGCGTCGCCGGATCCTGGATCCCGTCGTTCTGGGGCGACGAGGCCGCGAGCGTCATGTCGGCCTCGCGCACCTGGCCGGAGCTGGCGCGCATGCTGCAGACCGTCGACGGCGTGCACGGCGCCTACTACGCGTTCCTGCACGTGTGGATCGATCTGTTCGGTGCGGGCGAGTTCTCGGTGCGCCTGCCGAGCGCGATCGCGGCAGGGTTCCTGGCCGCGGGCACGGCCGTGCTCGCCGGACGCCTCGGCGGTCCGCGACTCGCCCTGGCCGCCGGCCTCATCGCGGCCCTGCTGCCCCGCACCGCGGTGATGGCGGCGGAGGCGCGCTCGTACGCGATCGGATCCGCGATCGCCGTCTGGCTTACCGTGCTCCTGCTCGTGGTGCTGCGGCGCAGGCATTCGTGGTGGCTCTGGGCCGTCTACGCCGCTGGAACGGCCGCCGCGATCTACGTCTTCCTGTACCTCGCGCTCCTGCTCGTCGTGCACGGCGTCTTCGTGCTGCGCTTCCACCGCCGGTCGCTCTGGCGATGGGCAGTCTGGGCTGCGGTCGCGACCCTGTTGGCGGTGCCGATCGTGCTGCTCGCCGCCGCGGAGCAGAACCAGATCGGCTTCCTCGCGCACCGCGACTACATCACGCCGCTGAACGTGCTGGCGCTGCAGTGGTTCGACCCGGTGACCGCATGGCCGTGCGGCGCACTCATCGTGATCGGATTCACCGGTGTGCTCCGCTCCCGTCATCAGGATCCGAGTGGTCTCCGTCTCGGCGTGCTCGCGCTGCTGTGGCTGGTGCTGCCGACGGCGGCCGTCTTGATCGGAAGCGTGCTGATCGCGCCGATGTACACCGTCCGATATCTCTCGTTCTGCGTCCCGGCGGCGGCGATCCTGATCGCTCTGGGCGTGCAGACCTCGGCCCGATGGCTCTCCCGCCGTACCTCGCTGCGCGCGACGACGGCGTCGGGGGTGGCGCTCGCGGTCGTGCTCGCGGCCTTCGTGCCGAATCTCGTGGTCCTGCGCGGCCTGTACGCGAAGGACGGCAGCGACTGGCGCGAGGCTGCCGCGTACCTTCGCGCGCACGCCCGGCCCGGCGACGCCGTGCTCTACGACGACCGCCCCAAGGACTCGGAGGAACCGAGGCTGATCGTCGCGGTCTATCCGCGTGACATCGCCGGGCTCCGCGATCCCGCCCTGCTGTCGTCGTTCCACACCCAGCCCGGCCTCTGGGATCGCACCGTTCCGAACGACCGGCTGACCGCCGGCGATCTCACGACCGACGTCTGGGCGATCGAGCGCGGCCCCGCCGCCGAGCAGTCGCCCGACGCGCGGCACCTGAAGGCACTCGGCTATCGGGTGATCTCGTCGCATCGCATCAACGTCACCACGGTGCTGCGTCTGGAGCGCTGAGCAGATCCGCCGTCACCGCGGAACGCGTCGCGCGCTCCCACCGCCCCATCTCTTTCTGCCGAACGTGGGTTCCGAGGGGTGCAGCGCACGGTTCGGCAGAAAGAGGCGGCAGTTCGGGGCCGTGTCAGTCGGCGACCGGCACATACATCACGACGGTCAGGCCGGGCGCGTCCGCCGGCACGAGGCTGTGATGCTCGAACTCGAGCCGGCCGTCCTTCGGATGCTGGAACACCCGCTGCCGCGAGGCGAACCGCTCGACCGCATGCTCGGCCCACTGGGTCCGGAAGTCGGAGCTCTCCTCGAGCAACCGCTCGATGAGCGCGCGATGCCGGTCCGAGCTCAGCCTCACGCCAGACTCCGCCCGGAACTCGGCCAGGAAGCGCCGGCTCTCCTGGTCCCAGTCCGGCAGCATGCGGCGCAGCCGCGGATCGGTGTAGATCAGCCACAGCAGATTGCGATCACCGGCATCGACGGTGGCGATCGGTTCGTAAAGGCGCGAATACGGGGTGTTCCAGCCGACGATCGCCCAGTCGCTGGCCACCACGAACGCCGGGAAGGCGAGCGCGTCGACGAGCCGCTGCAGATGATCCGGGATCCGCTCGGGCTCCTCGGCGGCGCCGTCCTCCTCGGGGCCCGCGAGCCGCACCACATAGTCGATCTCGGCCGGGCTCAGCTGCAGCACGCGGGCCACGGCGCCGAGCACCTGGCGGGAGACGCCGATGTCACGCCCCTGCTCAAGCCAGGTGAACCAGCTCGCGCTGACCCCGGCGAGGGCCGCCACCTCCTCGCGGCTGAGACCGATGTCGCCGCGCCGCGCAGCCTGCGGCAGCCCGAGCGCGGAACGTCGCGCAGCACGGCGCCGGGAGGCGAGGAAGTCCCCCAGCTGCTCGCGACGGGGCGTGCGCGGGCGGATCATGCCCGTCGTCCTGTCCGGTCCGTGCCGCCCTGCGCAGAAGACGCGTTTCCGCCGTGATCGCCGCCCATACCCAAACAGTACTCCGAGTACTAGTACAAACCCTCCTCGCTCACGGACTCGGCAGAAGCTCGCGGCAGGTCCACAATGGGTCCCATGGTCGCTTATCGCTCTCGCACGGTCACCCACGGACGCAACATGGCCGGCGCCCGCGCCCTCTTCCGCGCCGCCGGCGTCGACGGCAAGGATCTCGGCCGCAAGCCCATCATCGCCGTCGCGAACTCCTTCACCGAGTTCGTCCCCGGCCACACGCACCTCGCCCCGGTCGGGCGCATCGTGTCTGAGGCGATCAGCGAGGCGGGCGGCATCCCCCGCGAATTCAACACGATCGCCGTCGATGACGGCATCGCGATGGGTCACGGCGGCATGCTCTACTCGCTGCCCTCGCGCGACCTCATCGCCGACTCGGTCGAGTACATGGTCAACGCGCACTGCGCCGACGCTCTGGTCTGCATCTCGAACTGCGACAAGATCACCCCCGGCATGCTGCTCGCGGCGCTCCGCCTGAACATCCCCACGGTGTTCGTCTCGGGCGGCCCGATGGAGGCCGGTCGCGCCACGCTCGTGGACGGCACCGTGCGCTCGCTCGACCTCGTCGACGCGATCAGCGACGCGGTGAACGAGAAGATCTCCGACGCCGACATCCTGCGCATCGAGGAGTCGGCCTGCCCGACCTGCGGATCCTGCTCGGGCATGTTCACGGCGAACTCGATGAACTGCCTCACCGAGGCGATCGGCCTCTCCCTGCCCGGCAACGGCTCGGTGCTCGCGACGCACACCGCCCGCCGCGCACTGTACGAGAAGGCTGGATCCCTGGTCGTCGACATCGCCCAGCGCTACTACGAGGGCGACGACGAGAGCGTGCTGCCCAAGAGCATCGCGACCGAGGCCGCGTTCGGCAACGCGATGGCGCTCGACATCGCGATGGGCGGATCCACGAACACGATCCTGCACCTGCTCGCCGCCGCGCATGAGGCCGGGGTGGACTTCGGCCTCGCCGAGATCGACGCGATCTCACGCCGGGTGCCGTGCCTCGCGAAGGTCGCCCCGAACTCCGCCGGTGGCAAGACGTACTACATGGAGGACGTGCACCGCGCCGGCGGCATCCCCGCCCTGCTCGGAGAGCTGCGTCGCGGCGGCCTCCTCGACGACCAGGTGCACACGGTGCACGCGGCGACGCTGGGCGAGTGGCTGGACGAGTGGGACATCCGCGGCGGATCGGCCTCCGAGGTGTCGCAGGACCTGTGGCACGCGGCACCCGGCGGTCGCCGTTCGTCCACCGCGTTCTCGCAGTCGGAGCGCTGGGCCTCGCTCGACACCGACGCCGAGGGCGGCTGCATCCGCGACGTCGCGCACGCCTACTCGAAGGACGGCGGCCTCGGCGTGCTGCACGGCAACATCGCCGAGAACGGCGCCGTGGTGAAGACGGCGGGCGTGGACGAGTCGATCTGGACGTTCTCCGGCCCCGCCGTGGTCTGCGAGTCGCAGGACGAGGCGGTCGAGAAGATCCTGAACAAGCAGGTGAAGGAGGGCGACGTCGTCGTCATCCGCTACGAGGGCCCGAAGGGCGGCCCCGGCATGCAGGAGATGCTCTACCCGACCTCGTTCCTGAAGGGCCGCGGGCTCGGCAAGGCCTGCGCACTGATCACCGACGGGCGCTTCTCGGGCGGCACCTCGGGCCTGTCCATCGGGCACGTCTCCCCCGAGGCGGCCGCGGGCGGCATGATCGCGCTCGTCGAGGACGGCGACATCATCTCGATCGACATCCCGACCCGCAAGCTCGAGCTCGACGTGCCCTGGGAGGTGCTGGAGCGTCGCCGCGAGCACCTCGAGGCCAATGGCGGTTACCGCCCCAAGAACCGCGTCCGCGAGGTCAGCCCCGCGCTGCGCGCCTACGCGCACTTCGCCCAGTCCGCTGACAAGGGCGCGATTCGCATCGTCCCGGAGCTCTGAGCCGGGCCGCGCCCGGCGCGTCCGCAGGTCCGCAGGTCGCAAACTACCGAACCCGGATCCGAGGCGCCGGGCCGCGGCGCCGGGCCGCGGCGCTCACCGCAGGGCGTTCTTGAGCGAGGCCAGGTGCTCCCGGCTGAGTCCCGCGGCCAGCGCGGCGTCGCCGGCGCGGATCGCATCGGCGAGACACACGTGCGCGGCGTGGTCCTCGGCGCCGCCGAATGCGGTGCGGATCCGCAGCATCGCGATCATCGTCTGCCGCAGCCGCGGCGTGAAGCCGTCGAACAGCTCGGTGAGGATCGGATTCGCCGCCGCGACGACGATCGCGCGGTGAAACGCAAGGTCGGCGTCGACGTGCTCCTCGAGCTCGGCGCGGTGCTGCTCCCGCACTTTCAGGGCGCGCCTGATGGCACGCAGGTCGTTCGCACTGCGTCGCTCGGCCGCGAGCGCGGCTGCCTCGCTCTCGATCGCGGCCCGCGCCTCGATGACGCTGACGATATCCGCGCGCTGCAGCACGGCGTCCCAGTCGTCGCGCACGTCGAGCGCTGAGACGAAGACACCGGCGCCCTGCCGCGCCGTGAGCACCCCCTGCCCGGCGAGCTGCCGGATCGCCTCGCGCACCGTCGAGCGCCCCACCCCGAGCTGGGCGGCGAGCGTCGTCTCCCCCGGCAGGCGTGCGCCCAGCGCCCACTCCTCGGCACGGATCCTGCCGAGGAGCACATCCGCCGTCTGATCCGCCATCGACGTGCGCCGCACGGCATCGCTTCCCGACATCGCCACTCCTCAACTTGTCTGCGGAGTTAACGCTACACTGCCTGCATGCACCTGCGCGCTCTCCTTCTCCTTCGCCGCCACGACGGGGTCTGACCGGACCGTCTCCCCCGTCGTGGCTGATGCGCCACGCCGGTCGCCGAAACCGCAGTCGAAGGAACAGAGGATCCATGAGCAGCACCACCTTCCCCGGCATCTCCACGCCGGCCGGCCCCGTCCCCGCGCACGCCCCCGCGTGGAATCGCCAACGGCACTCGCAGATGCCGTCCCACCGCTACGCCGACCCCTACGACCGGGTGTCGATCCCCGTCGCCGACGCCGAACGCACCTGGCCGACGCGACGACTCACGGCCGCGCCGTTGTGGGTCCCCGTCGATCTCCGCGACGGCAACCAGGCGCTCGCGGAGCCCATGGATCCCGCCCGCAAGCGGCGCTTCTTCGACCTCATGGTCGCGATGGGCTACAAGGAGATCGAGGTCGGCTACCCCTCCGCCTCGCAGACCGACTTCGACTTCGTCCGGTTGATCGTCGAGCAGGGCATCGCCCCCGAGGACGTGACGATCGTCGTGTTCACCGCAGCACGACGCGACCTCATCGCCCGGACGGTCGAGGCGGTCCGCGGCATCCGCAACCCCGTCGTGATCCACCTGTACACCGCGACCGCGCCGGTCTGGCGAGAGACGGTGCTCGGCCGCGATCGCGACGAGCTGCGGGAGCTGATCCTGGACGCGGGGCGCGATGTGCTCGCCCTCGCCGGAGATCTGCCGCGCGTGCGCTTCGAGTTCTCGCCCGAGGTGTTCATGCTCACCGAGCCCGACTACGCGCTCGAGGTCTGCAATGCGATGACGGCGCTCTGGGAGGCGACGCCGGAGCGCCCGGTGATCCTGAACCTGCCCGCCACGGTCGAGATCGCGACACCCAACGTCTACGCCGACCAGATCGAGTACATGCACCGCACCCTGGAGCGCCGCGAAGGCGTGATCCTCTCGGTGCATCCGCACAACGACCGCGGCACGGGGATCGCGTGCGCGGAACTGGCGCTGCTCGCCGGCGCCCAACGGATCGAGGGGTGCCTCTTCGGCAACGGCGAGCGCACCGGCAACGTGGACCTCGTCACTCTCGCCCTGAACCTGCACGCCCAGGGTATCGATCCGATGATCGACTTCTCCGACATCGACGAGATCCGGCGCACGGTCGAGCACAGCAACCGGATCGAGGTGCACCCGCGTCACCCCTACGTCGGCGACCTCGTGCACACCGCCTTCAGCGGCACCCATCAGGATGCGATCCGCAAGGGCTTCGCCGAGCACCGGGAGCGCGCCGCACGCGAGGCGCAGCCCGAAAGCGAGATCGCCTGGCGCGTTCCGTACCTCCCGGTCGATCCGGCCGATCTCGGCCGCTCCTACGACGCGGTGATCCGCGTGAACTCGCAGTCGGGCAAGGGCGGGATCGCCTACCTGCTCGAGACGGAGTTCGGGATCCGGCTTCCGCGTCGGCTGGAGATCGACCTGGCCGGGCACGTGCAGCGGCACGCCGACCAGAGCGGCCTCGAGCTCGACGCGCACGCGCTCTGGCGCATCTTCGACGAGGCGTATCTCGGAGATCGGGGGAACCCCCGCATCGCGCTCTCCGATGTCCGCATCGAGGAAACCGCCGCCGAGTCGCGCGTCGCGTTCCGACTCCGCATCGACGATGTCGAGACCAGGGCCGAAGCGGTCGGGCTCGGTCCGGTCGAGGCCGTCACGGCCGAGCTCGCCCGGCGCGGCGTGGCGATCGAGGTTCTGGACCTGCATCAGGCGAGCATCGGATCCGGCAACGCCGTCGAGGCACTGACCCTCGTCGAGACCCGCACCCCCCAGGGCAGGGCGTGGGTCGCCGGGCGGGATCGCTCGGTGCTCACCGCGACACTGAACGCGGTCCTCGCCGCCGCGGAGGCCGCCCTCCGCGCGCCCTGACGCGCAACGGGCGGAAGCACGCGGCCGGAGCGAGCCGCGCGGATCCGGCTCCGCGCCGCTGGTCGATCGCAACTCTGCAGGACGCATCCGCCGTGAACGTCCTGCAGAGTTGCAGACCTCCTCCGCCCGTGGCCCGGCCGCCCGATCCCCCCGTGCCTGACCGTTCAGGCTCTGGTCGAGGTCCGCACGACCAGGGTGCCGTGCGCGGGCGGGGGCACCTCGAGCGTGAGAGCCGGTTCGAGCTGCCGCAGCAGCGCCGCGGCCGCCTGACGACCCAGCGCCTGCGGCTGCAGATCGACGGCGGTGATCTCCGGGGCCGAGTTGCGCAGGCCGTCCGCATCGGATCCGCACACCACGCGCACGTCCTCCGGCACGCGCACCCCGCGCGCGACGAGCCGATCCACGAGCGCCCGAGCATGGTCGCTGGTCATGCAGTACACGCCGTCGGGCGGTTCGGGCAGGGCGAGCAGCTCATCGGCCGCCGCCGCACCCTCTTCCGGATCCGACCGCTCCGGCACGTACCGCACGTGCTGCACCGCGGGAGGAGTGCGTTCCCGATAGCGCCGCACGGTCGCCGCGTTCCACTCGATCGGATCGGTGCCCACGACGAGCGCGATGCGGGTCGCGCCGGCGGCGGTGAGGTGGTCGAGCACCCGATCCGTGATGAGCTCGGTCGCGATGTCGACGACGTGCGGGTCGTCGGGATCCGCCGGATCCGCGCCGACGAGCGTGTAGGGCATGCCGCCGGCGCGCATCGCGGCGATCAGCGGGTCGCGCTCGACGGGGTCGGTCACGATGATGCCGTCGCACGCCCAGGCCGTGCTCGGAGCATCCGGCACGGTGGGGTCGGCGACGAGCATGAGTGCGTACCCCTGACCGAGCGAGGTCAGGGCGGCCGCCCCGGCGAACCGGGGGAAGTAGTCGACGTCCTGGATCTGCTGCGGCGCGACGCCGACGGCTGGCCGCAGCACCAGACCGATCACCCCGAGCCTGCTGCGGCGCAGCCCGCTCGCGACGACATCCGGGTGGTACCCCAGGGCCGTCGCCGCCGCGCGCACGCGCGCCTGGGTCGCCGGATTCACGACGCCGTTGCCCGAGAAGGTGTGCGACACCGTGGTCACCGACACTCCTGCCCGACGGGCGACGTCGCGGATTGTGGATCGCTGTCTGCGCATTCCGTGATGATAATCGCGGGATCCGCTTGTCCAAATCGTTTTGGATCCTTAGCGTTGCGTGTCGAGCGCGAACAAGGACGTCGCGCACCCGACCTTTCGCCCTGGAGGATCCATGTCGCAGGCGACACCCCCCGTCACCGATTCCGCCCCCGCCCTCACCCATCCCGTGCCCACCGACAGTGCCGTCCGCGTCGAGACGCACGGCATCGACTACATCCCCGACGGCGAGCGGCACGGCCGCGCCCGCGACCTGTTCGCCGTATGGGCGGCGCCCAACGTGAACTTCCTCGCGGTCGTCATCGGCGCGACCCTCATGCTGCTGGGGCTGAACCTGTGGCAGGCGCTGCTCGTCATCGTGATCGGCAACCTGTTCTCGATCATCACCGGCATCGTGGCCGCCTCCGGTCCCGCCGCCGGCACGCCGAGCGAGGTGATCACCCGGGCGATGTACGGCGTCACCGGCAACCGCTTCAACGTCGCGATCGCGGGCTGGCTGATCAGCGTCTGCTACCTCGCGATCAACTGGGCCGCGGCCACCACGGTCGCGGTCGGACTGCTCGGCCGGCTCGGCGTGCCCTCGTCGCCCTGGACCATCGCGCTCAGCGCGATCGTGATCGCCGCCGCCACCATGGTGATCAGCGTCTACGGCCACGGACTGATCATGCGCCTGTACCAGCCGCTCGCGGTCGCGCTCGCCGTGATCTTCGCCGTGATGGCGGTCTTCGTCGTCGGCGGCGCGCACTGGGGCTACACCCCCGCCGAGCCGCTGCACGGCCTGGACCTGGTCGCGATGATGGCCGCCGGCATCGCGCTGGTCGCCTCGAGCCCGCTGTCGTACACGAACAGCGCCGACTTCGCGCGCTACCTGCCCGCGAGCACCCGGGTGCGCGACGTCGCCCTGTGGACCACGCTCGGCATGGTCATCCCCGGGGTGCTCGCCACGTTCGTGGGCGCGCTCGCGGCGAGCGCCGTGGACATGTCGGATCCCGAGGCGGGCCTGGAGAAGTTCCTGCCGGGCTGGTTCGCGCCGGTCTTCCTCATCTCGGTCATCGTCGGCACGATCGCGAACAACGCCATGACCGCCTACAGCTCCGGCCTGGCCCTGCAGGCCGTCGGGATCCGCCTCCCGCGGTCGCGCACCGTGCTGCTGGACGGCACGGTCGGCGTGCTGATGACCCTGTTCGCGCTCCTCGTGTGGAACTTCCTGGACAGCGTCTCGAGCGCCCTGCAGCTCGCGGTCGCGATCCTCGCCCCGGTCATGGGCGTCTACCTCGCCGACATGCTGTGGCGCCGCAACCGCTACGACGGCGCGGCACTCGCAGACGACAGCCACGGCAGCCGGTTCTGGTTCAGCGGCGGCGTGCACATCGCCGGCGCGGTGGCCGTGCTCGTCGGCATCGGCGCCGCACTGCTGTGCAGCGCGACCCTCGTCTACGTGGGCCCGGTCGCCGCGCTCATCGGCGGGATCGACCTGTCGGTGCCGGTCGGCCTGATCGTGCCGTTCGTCATCTACCTGGCGCTGGTGCGCCGCTCGCCCCGCTCGCAGGCCTCGCTGTGAGTCCCCGGATCCGGACAGAGAAGGACCAGAACGCATGAGAACCCCCGGCACCTGCACGACCCACTACCGCGGCGGCGCGATCTTCACCTCCGACACGCAGCCGTGGGCCCAGTCCCTCATCGTCGAGGCGGGACGCGTGCTCTTCGTCGGAGACACGGCCGTGGCCGACGCGTTCGCCGCCGACACCGTGGTGGAGCTGGACGGCGCCCTGGTGATCCCCGGAATCGTGGATGCGCACACGCACCTCGTCGGCCTGGGCGAGTCGCTCGAGCAGGTGGATCTGCATGACGCGACCGATCTCGCCGAGATCCAGTCCCGCATCGCCGCAGCAGCCGCCGCCGACCCTGCAGCCCCGCGGATCCAGGGTCGGAGCTGGCTGTTCTCCAGCCTCCGTGGACAGGCTCCGCACCGCGAGATGATCGATGCCGCAGTCGCCGAACGGCCCGTCTACCTGCACGCGAACGACAACCACTCCGCCTGGGTGAACTCCGCCGCCCTCGCCGAGCTCGGCATCGACGACGAGACGCCGGATCCACTCGGCGGCACGATCCAGCGCGACGCCGCGGGGCACGCCACCGGCATGCTGCTGGAGAACGCGGTGTTCGCGTTCCTGCGGGAGAAGCTGGATGCGCTCACGAGCGATGCCGACCGCGAGGCGCAGTTCGAGGCCGCGCTGCGCACCTACCTCGACGCCGGCGTCACGGCTGCCGTCGACATGGCGCTGGGTGAGCACGACCTGCGCGCCATGCTCGCCGTCCAGGAGCGGCACGGCGGCACGCTGCCGATGCACGTCGCCGCGCACTGGGCCGTGTACCGCACGGGCACCGCGGAGGGCGACGCCGCCGCCGTGGATCGCGCGATCGCGCTGCACCGCGAGCACACCGGACCCGGCCTGCGGATCGCCGGCATCAAGCTCTTCGTCGACGGCGTGATCGACAGCTGCACGGCCGCCATGCGCGCTCCCTTCGCCGACGGCTCGCAGCCGGAGGCGCTGTGGGATCTGCCCTCACTGACCGCGGTCGTCACCCGCGCGGACGCGGCAGGGCTGCAGATCGCCATGCACGCGATCGGCGACGCCGCCTCCGCGCTCGCCCTGGACGCGCTCGAGGCCGCGGTAGCCGCCAACGGTCCGCGCGCCGAGCGCCGTCATCGCATCGAGCATCTGGAGACCGTGGACCACGCGACTCCCCTGCGCCTGGCACGCCTCGGAGTGATCGCATCGATGCAGCCCGTGCACTGCGATCCCGCGATCCAGGACAACTGGCGGGCGATGCTCGGCGACGACCGCGTCGAACGCGCCTACCCCTGGGGCGAGTTCGCAGAGGTCGGCGCCACGCTCGCGCTCGGCACGGACGCCCCGACCGCGCCGTTCGATCCGCTGCCGAACCTGTTCATCGCGACGACCCGGCGGTCTGCCTTCGACCCCGCGCTCGAGGCGAACGTCCCCGGCAACGCGATGGCGGTCGCCGACGCGGTGCGCCGGGCCACCCGTGACGCGGCCTACGCCTGCGGCTGGGAGGGCGAGCTCGGCGTATTGCGCGCGGGAGCCGCAGCCGACTTCGTGATCCTGGACGCGGATCCGTTCCGCGACGGTCCTGAGACGTTCCTCACCACGCGGGTGCGCACGACGGTCGTCGCCGGCCTCGACCGCGCCGCGGTGACGGCCGCGGCCCCGGATCAGCGCTCGTAGAGCAGGATCACGCTTCCCGCGCCGTCGACGCGGCGGGTCTCGTGGTAGCCCAGAGAGCGCAGCTGCCCGAGACCCCAGGTGTCCTCGACGCCGTCGAACTTCAGCTCGACCACCCAGACCCGCTCGACGCCGTCGAAGCGCCCCATCCCGGCCGCACGCGGTATGCCGTAGGTCTGGTCGTACCAGGTGTAGGACTTCTGGAACGGCGTCCTGAGCAGCAGGTCCGTGACGTTCCGGAAAGCCGTCGGATCCGTCGCCTTCGCGAGCCGGGTGCGCTGGGACGGGCGGGCCCCGTCATCGAACACGATGCCGTCGCCGGGCGCGGCGTTCGTGCTGATGAAGGCGGCGACGTCGTTCCAGTCGGACTGGTTCTTCGCGTACGGTCCGCGCTGCAGGGCCGCCACGGGCACCGCCGCGATCACGACGACGGCGATCGAGACGGCCGCGAGCCGCGCCCCCAGTCGACGGCGCGGGAGACGGGCGAGCCGCCTCACCCCGAGCGCCATCACGATCGCGACCGCGGGCGCGGAGAACGAGCCGTACCGGGCGGTGTAGACCGCGACGAACGGGGTGACCGCCAGCAGCAGTCCCATCGGCACGATCATCCAGCTCAGCGCCACCACCTCGAGGCGGATACCGGGCGTACGCCACCGTCCCGCTCCGGCGCGCCGCATCTGGATGAGCTCTCGCGCGAACGCGATCACGGCGACCAGGATGAGGGCCCAGGCGATCGCGGTGAACCACCACTCCTGGAACCACATGTTCTTCAGCACGACCTCGGCCGTGACCGACTCCCGCACGGCGAGGAACGCGATCTGTCGTCGCTGCAGGAATCCGAACCACGCCAGCGGCGTGCAGAGCACGAGGGCGATGCCGGTGCTGAACATCCACGCGCGCCAGCGCCGCCGCAACGCCGGCGACAGCAGCACGATCATCAGGGCCGCGGGCACCATCAGCGCGACATACAGGAAGAGCCAGATGCCGACCGTGAGCACGGCCGCGTAGGCGATCCAACCGCCGACCGCGCGGGAATCACGGCGGCCGATCTCCACGAGGATCGCGATCAGCACTGCGGCGAGCGCGGCGGTCATCGCGTAGGAGCGGGCCTCCTCCCCCGCGAAGATCAGCCGCGGCAGGACCGCGGCGAACACGCCGGCGACCACGGCGAACCGCAGCGTGCCGAAACGTCCGCACAGCCAGACCACGGCGGCGGCGCACACGCCCACCGCGAGCGCCGACGGGAATCGGATGGAGAAGGCGCTCGGTCCGAACACATCGATCCACGCGTGCAGCCCGAGGTAGTACAGACCGTGCACCGCGTCGACGTAGCTCAGCATGTGGATCAGCGACGGCAGCGGCCGTGTCGCCGACATGAGGCTCGCCGCCTCGTCGCCCCAGAGCGACGGGATCCAGGATCCTGCAGCGCTCGCAGCGACGGCGAACAGCCCGACCAGCGCCGCCCACAGACCAAGCCGGCGGGGATCGGCGGTCGGTTCCTCCGCATCAGGGATCTCCGAGCCGACCGCACGGGGCAGGGCCTGACTGGTCACGTCGCCCGAGCGTAGCCTGCGCGGCTTGGCGTCCCCTCCGAGGCGACCCGCCGGATCCGCGTCACGCCGTGGGACATCCGCGATCCGCCGCCGATCCTTCACCCATCGTTCTCCAAGTGTTCGCCAGGCACGCGCCTAATATCCTTGATCCGTGTCACTCTCCTCCTCCGCACGGCGCCTCCGCTCCACCGCCCGACGCCTGAAGCGCGCTGTCGAAGCCGAGCGGATCGCCTTCTGGCGCTCCCGGCCCGTCCGCCCCGATCAGGTGCTGTACGAGTCCTTCGCGGGCAATGGCATGCTGTGCAACCCGGAGGCGATCTTCCGCCACCTGCTGGCCGACCCCGACTACGCGCACCTCACGCACGTCTGGGCGCTCGCCGACGATGACGCGATCGCCCGGTTCCAGAACGAGTTCTCCGCGGACCGCCGGGTCTCGTTCGTGCATCGCGGATCCGCGTCCTACCGTCAGGCTCTCGCGGTGAGCGGCTGGCTGATCAACAACGCCACCTTCCCGACCTGGTTCGGCAAGAGGGAGGGCCAGGTGTATCTGAACACCTGGCACGGCACGCCCCTGAAGCTCATGGGCTTCGACATGCCGTCGGGGGCGGTGCAGTCGGCGAACACGCTGCGCAACTTCCTGATGTCGGACTTCCTGCTCGCGGCGAACCCGTTCATGGCCGGGACCATGTACGAGGGCGCCTACCGGCTCACCAACGTCTACCCCGGCACCCTCATCGAGGAGGGCTATCCCCGCATCGACCGGCAGCGCCTCGACAGCGCGGCCGAGGCGACCGTGCGCGCCGAGCTCGAAGGCAGCGGGGTCCTGCTCGGCGACAAGCCGATCGTGCTGTTCGCACCCACCTGGCGCGGGAGCTCCTTCGACGATCCCGAGGACAACATCGACGAGCTCGCCGCCCAGCTCGCGGCCCTGCAGGCCGGCGTCGGCGACGACCACGTCGTGGTGCTGAAGACGCACCAGATCGTGCACGCGCACGCCTCGGCCCGACCGGAGCTGGCGCGCTCGCTCGCGCCGAACTCGATTCCGTCGAACGTGCTGCTGGGGGCTTCGGCGGGCCTCGTCACCGACTACTCGTCGATCTTCTTCGACTACCTGGCGACAGGCCGGCCCATCGCGTTCTTCACCCCGGACGCCGACCTGTACTCATCGGGTCGCGGCACCTACATGCCCCTGGACACCCTGCCCGGCCCTGTCGCCGACGACGCCGCCGAGACCGGCCGCGCGCTCAGGGCGCTGCTGGAGGGCGCCGATCCGCACCCGCAGTACGCCTCCTGGGCCGAACGCTTCGCCCCGTTCGAGGATGGCGGCGCGACCGCACGCGTCGTCGACATCGTGTTCGGCGGCGCCCGCGAGGGCTATCGGGCGCGTCCCACCGCGCACGACGGCCGCAAGCGCCTGCTCGTGTATCTCGGCGGCATGAAGCCGAACGGCATCACCACGAGTGCGCTCAACCTGCTGGGCGCGATCGACCACACCCGCTATGACGTGACGGCGCTGCTGCCGAAGCGACGGCTCAGCACCGACCCGCTGACGCAGGCCCGCATCCCCGCCGAGGTGCGGCAGGTGTTCCGCATCGGCGGGATGAACGGGTCCAAGGCCGTGCACCTGCGCCGCCGCATCGACGAATGGCGCGGATCCCCGCGCACCCCCGGCACCGAGCCGTGGCACGAGGAGCTGTGGAACGCGGAGTGGACGCGCGTGTTCGGCGACGCCCGCTTCGACTGGGTCGCCGACTTCAGCGGCTACGGCCCGCTGTGGACCAGCCTGCTGCTGCACGCCCCCGCGGTCACGGAAGGCGGGCCCGATCCGGTCCGGGCGATCTGGATGCACAACGAGATGGCCTCCGACCGCGAACGCACCGTGAACGGCAAGGCCACCATGAAGCGCGGCCTCAGCACGGTGTTCGCGATGTACTCCGAGTACGACCAGCTCGTCTCGGTGTCGCACCAGCTCACCGAGCTGAATCGCATCGAGCTCGCCGAATACGCCTCCGGGGAGCACTTCCGCACGGTGCGCAACTTCCCCGACGTCGAGCACGTCACACTCGGTGCCCGGCGTCCGCTCAGCGAGTTCTTCTCAGAATCGGACGCGCAGTACGAGGCCGCCGACCAGGAGATCCCGCCCCGCCCGGCATGGTACGAGACGCTCCAGGCCGACGAGGGCGAGCTGCGGTGGTTCGTCACGGTGGGCCGCCTGAGCCCCGAGAAGAACCATGCGCGCCTGATCCGCGCGTTCCACGACGTGCACCGGGCGCACCCCGAGGCCCGGCTGCTCATCGTGGGTGCGGGCCCGCTGCGCGCCGACCTGCAGCAGCAGATCGATGAGGCGGGGCTCTCCGATGCGGCGTTCCTCACCGGAGCGCAGCGCAATCCCTACGCCCTGCTCGCCGCCTCCGACTGCTTCGTTCTGTCCAGCCTCTACGAGGGGCAGCCGATGGTACTCATCGAGGCCGCCATCTGCGGTCTGCCGATCGTGTCGACCTCGTTCGGATCCGTGTACGGCGCCCTGCCCGAGGGCTCCATCAGGATCGTGGCGCAGGACGACGACGCGCTCGCGGCCGGGATGACCGCGTTCCTCGACGGCGAGGTCCCTGCGGCGACCCTCGACACGGACGCCTATCGCGCCGACGTCAAGGCCGAGTTCGAGGCTCTGCTGACCGACTGAGCGGCGCGCTCGATAGGATCCCGGCATGACCGCCGACGCACGACCACCCGGTCCGCCGGTGCGCGGTGTGCCGCGCGGTCTCGTGATCGCACGCGCATGGGAACGGCTCTCCGGAGTGGATGCCCTCACCGGGCCCACCGGTGCCCCCCTGGCCCGCACGACGAAGCTGGTGCTCGATCCCCTGGTGATCCGCCCGTCCGCACGCCCGCACCTGGCGTACGCCGTGCTCTCGGACGACGCCGCCGAAGAGCTGGAGGCGCTGATCGACGAGGCGCGGTCGGATCTCGCCGCGACGGCCGCCTGGTTCGTCGCGCTGAAGCGCGCGCGTCGTCGCGCCGCAATCACTGGGGGCAACCCCCAGGACCTCTATTTCCAGCGTGCGTTCGAGCTGGCCCGGCACCGCGGCGCTCCGGCGCACGACGCCGATGCCGTCGCCGCGGCGACCCTGGCGGAGGTGCACGACGGAGTCCGCCCCGGACTCGCCGAGCTGCGGGCGCACCTGAGCGACCCCGCGGTCGCGACACAGGTGAGCCGGGAGATCGCGGAGGCCTGGGCTCGTGCAGCGGCGCCTGCGGGCCCGGTCGTGCGCGACGCGTTGCGACGGCTGCTGGACGCCTGCGCGACCGGCGCCGGAACAGGCGACTTCGCCGCCCTCGTGGCGTCCCGCAGCGGATCCGCCGGCGCACCGCCGGCAGACCTCGCCGGTGCCGCGCGAGAGCTGGGGCTGACCGCGAAAGACCTTCCCTCGCCGCCGGATCCCGGCTCCAGAGCGACCAAGACCGCGATGCCACCGCCGTTCGACAGGTCGCTGTTCGAGCGGCTGTTCGCGTCGTTCGCCGCCGTCGCGGACAGCGGCGGTGACATCGGCGACGTCGTGCACGCCGAGATCCAGCGCACCGCCGGCGCGTGGCAGCTCACCGAAGAGGAGAGCCGCGTCGTGCTGCTCGCCGCGACGGAGGCGTCCGCTGCGCTCGGGGATCCGGCCGGATCGACCGGATCCGGCGTCACCCCCGCCGCCGCGGAATCGACACCTCACGCGATGACCGACGCCGCCCGGCGCCTGGGCGGACGGTGGCGACGCGAGCCGTTCGTGCATCGGGCTCTGCGTCTCGGCGAGAACCCCGCCCCGGCACGGGGTGCGCGCGAGGCCTTCGTGCGCCGCCTCTGGGCACGGCTGCACGGACGCGAACTACGCGGCGACGCGATCCTGGCGGACGAAGTCTGGACCCTCCTCGACGGCGCGCTGCGCTCGGTGATCCTCGACCGACGCGGCCTCGTGAAAGCCTCGATCGGCCGCGATGCCCTCGAGGAGGCGGCATGATCGTTCGCGCGGCCCGCACCGCGGAGGGCCTGCGGATCGGGGCGACGCCCTCGAGTGCCGCCCACTCCGCGCTGCTCGAGACGGCCGGGGCGCTCCTGATCTGGGATGTCGCCGATCCTGACGTTCCGGCGGCGTCCGTCTGGGATCCCGCTCTCGCGATCGACGTCGCCTGGCAGGTGTACGGTCCCGAAGCGGTCCCCGCGCTCCTCGGCCAGACGGATGCGTTCGAGCCGTCCCCGGCTCCCGCGCTCGACCATGCTCGGCGTGCGGCGCTGGTGGCGTGGGCGGCGGCGTGGTGGCCGGCCTCGACGCTCGCCGGCGTCCCCCCGCTCGATCCGCGGATCCTCTCCGTGGAGCGGGCGGACGCACTGCTCGCGGTGGAGCACCTGCTCGACGGCGAGGAGCTCCTGCTCGCGGCGCTCGCCGACGGCCTGGTCGCCGGGCGGGCCCTCCGCCTCGCACCGGGGATCCACGCCGCGGTGCGCCCCGCACTGACGGCGCTCGAGGGCCGCCTCGAGGAGGCGGCCGCGGACCGCGGCATCACCGCCGGCAGCGCCGCAGCGACCGTGCCGGCACGAGCGGACCTCGCACTCGCCGCCTCCGCGACCGTGCGCTCCACCGCGGGCGTGCTCGCCGAGGGCACGCGGCCCCTGGACCTCTCCGCGTTCGCGCCCGGCACGGTCGATGCCGCCGGATCGGCACACTGGCAGGTGCGCTCCGGACAATCCGACGTCGTGCTGGAGGTCTCCGCACCGCGTGCGCCGTCGTCCTCCCCCACGGATCCGGGACCGCTCGACGCAGTGTTCGCGGGCATCGCGCTGACCCTGCGGCCCGAACCGGGTCGCTTCGCGGGCAGCATCTCCGTCCCCGTCACGATCCTGCTCACCCCGCCGGACGCGCGCACGCTCACACTCGCCTCGCCGGGATATCGCGGCCATGGAGATGTCGATGCGGAAGCGCTCCTCGCCATCGCCCACGCGCGACTCGACCGCGCACGGGAGACCGTGATCGACGACTCCGGGCTCCCTTCTCGAGCCGTGCTGCTCGCCGAGCAGGAGGCCGCGAGGCGATGACGGAGACCGAGGCGGCGAGCGGGACGGCGGGATCCTTCAACGCTCAGATCCTGAGCCTGCCCGGATCCGGCAGCCTGCCGGCCCGGTGGCAGCACATGGAGCCGCTCTTCGGCGAGCTGGCGTCCGCCTACGCATCCGGCGGCCCGATCGCGGCCGAGCCGGTCACTCGCCGCATCCTTGCGGCCACAGAGGTCGAGGACATCGACGGGGTCGGCCTCGACCTCCGCGGCCGAGCGCTGGCCAATCTGTCCGCGATCGCAGAAGCGCGCGGGGATCTTCCCGCGGCGATCGATCTCGTGTCGGAGGCGATCGCCGCCTGCACGGCCGCCGAGGCGATGATCGGATCCGCACGCCGCACCGCGGAGGTGCGTTTCGGAGCGGTGATCAATCGCGCGCAGACGCTCGCGCTGGTCGGTCGCTCGATCGAGGCCATCCACGACCTCGAGGTCCTCGGTGGACAGTTCGACGACGCCACACCGCCGCTGCTGGTCTTCGGACGCCACAACACGCTCGGCGGCATCCTGCTCGATCGGGAACGCTTCGGCGACGCCGAGGTCGCCTTCCGCGCAGCCCTGAACACGGCACTGTCGCACGAACCGCGCCTCGCCTCGTACGCGTACTCCGGCCTCGCCGCACTCGCCCACCGCACGGGCGATCCGCGTCTCGCCGCCGAGCAGCTGGAGATCTCGCGGCAGCTCCAGACGACCGGCCCGATCGCCGTGGCCCGCACCGAGGAGAACCTGGGACGGCTGCTGCTCGAGCGCGGCGAGGTCGATGCCGCCGAGGAGCGATTCGCCGCCGCGGAAGAAGGCTACCGGCGCGGCGGCGATCCTCGCTCGGCCTCGGTGTCCCGCCTCGGACGCGCCGCCGTGCTGCTCGCCCGCGGTCGGCTCGCCGCCGCACGGGGGATCGCGGAGCAGGTGTGCGCGGACGTGCTCGTCCAGGGCGACGTGTGGGCACAGGTCCAGGCCGAACTGCTGCGGGGCGACATCCTCGTCGCACAGTGGCGCTTCCCCACGGCGGACGCCGCATACCGACGGGCGCGCGCCGTGTCCGCGTCGACGGGTGCACTGCACGAGGCCGCACGGATCGACGTGCGCCGGGCGCTCGCCGCGCTCACCGCGGCCGACCGTTCGCTGTTCCGCGGCGAGAAGCAGCGCATGCGTCGCGTGGCGCTCGATCTGGCGCTGCCCGCCGCGCTCGCGACGGATGCGCTGCGCGAGCGATTCGCGGCCGGGCCGATGCGTGAGCGGTGGATCCGCACGGTCTCGACGGTCGCGTTCGAGGTCGCTCTGCAGAGCATCAGTGCTCTCGCCGAGACCCGCCTGGCGGTGGAGGTGATCGAGTTCCTGTGCTCCTCGCCCTCGCTCGGCCCCGCCGCACCTGCCGTCTCGCGAGCCGAGCCCGCGCCGGAGAACGACCGCGTCCACGTCGCCGTTCTCGAGGCGCCGTACGCCCTGGCCGCATCCGGGGACAGCGGTCTCGCTTCCCCTGTCCCCTCGGCCGGAGGGGCGCTGCCGTTGTTCGTGCGGGCGATGCCCGGCGACGACTCATTCCGGGTGTGGATCGCCGAATCGGAGCGCCGCTACGGGGTCGCCATCCGCTCCGCGGAGACCGTCGATGCCTGGTGAGCGAGTGACCGCAGGAGATGTCGCCGACGGGGCCCCGGAGCGCCCGTGTGTGCAGGTGAAGTTCGCCGATGTCGGCGATCTCTACGTGACGTGGCGCTGGGAGCACGCGCTCGAGCGCCCGCGAGCGTACGCGATCCCGCGCGCCGCTGTCCAGCCGGTGCTCGACCGGCTCGACGAGTCGATGCCCTCGCCTCGGCACGGTGAGAGCGTCGTCGAGGCGCTCGACCGTGCCTTCCGCGGACCGCTCGCCGATCCGGACCGGGAACGGCGGCTGTCCGCGGAACTGGCGGGGGCGCTGCTGCCTGCCCCGCTCGCGGCCGAACTGAACGCCATGCTCCTGCGCGACCGACGCCCGCATCTGCGCATCCAGGGCTCCCCCTCGCTCGGCCGCGTGCCCTGGGAGGCGCTGTTCGTCGACACGGATCGGCGGATGGTGCACGAGGCCGAGGTGTCGCTGCTCGTGCCGGCCGGCGTGCGCAACGCGCCGTCGCGACGCGTCTCCCCCTGGGATCCGCACGGTCCGGTCGTCGCGATCCTGGATCCTCCCGTGCCCGGGGGGATGCTCGCCCCGGTGCTCGGGCCGACGGGGACCGGCCAGGCACTCGCCGCGCTGCAGGAGCGACTCGGATCCCGGGCCCGCGGCGCCGAGCCTCTCCTGGGCGGCGCGATCGACCGGGTGCGACTGCGCGCGCTGCTTGCCGATGCCTCCCGCTTCCTGTACGTCGGGCATGTGTCATCGTCCGACCATGGTCTGGACGTGCGCATGCATCTGTCCGACGGCCCCGCCCTCGCCGGCCGTGCCGCTCTGCTCGGCGCCCATCGCCCGCTCACGGCCGCCGACATCGCCTACGGCGCGCCGGAGGACGCCGGCGACGACGGCTGGCGCATTCCGGCCCGCGTCGCGCTGATGGCCTGCGAGTCCGGCGGAGACACAGGATTCGCAGAGCCCACGGCGCTCGTCGCGGCGCTGGTCCGGGGCGGCGCGGAGCACGTCGCCGCCGCACGATGGGCGCTGCCCACCGACGCGGGATTCGCGCGCGCCGCCGGCGCGGACGCCCCGGCCTTCAGCGCGGCGGTCGATGCGGTGGACGCGACCCAGGAAAGCGCGGACCCGGTAGCGGCGCTGAACGCCTGGCAGCGCGCCAGCGCCGAGACCTGGGCGCGCTCCGGCGCTGTCGAGCACTCGCCGCTGATGTGGGCGGCGATCTCCACGACCTGGTCACCGCCGCGCCGGGACAGATGATCCTCGAAAACCTGTGATCGGGAGCAATCACCCGCCGGCAGTCTGAGTGCATCCACAGGGATACGCAGTTCCACCGGAACACACAGGAGGTACAGATCATGGGACTCTTCGATCGCGCCAAGAACGCACTCGCCGGCATCGACCCGCAGACGATGGCTGTGCAGGCGCAGGCCGCACAACAGCTCGCCGCACAGCAACTCGCCCAGGCGGGATACTCGGACGGCTCGCTGCCCATCGCCGCGGAGGGCGCAGACCTGCGGGCACGGATGCAGGCCGACCACGATGTGCTGAACGCCTACGGTCAGGAGCTCAACCGGGTGATCGCGATCGGCACGCCGGGGACCGGCATCATCACGGGTGCCGTCGACACGGGAGAGCGTACGGCGGGCAACGCCTGGTTTCGGATCGAGGTCGAGGTGACGATTCCGGGTGCCGCGCCCTACACGGTCGCCAAGCGGGAGATGGTCGCCGCGCAGTTCATCGGCAACTACGCGATCGGATCCGCGCACGGCATTGCCGTCGACCCGGCGGATCCGCAGAACATCGCCCTGACGAGCTGAGCGCATCATGGGCGTGATCCGCGACCTGCTGCGCCTGCTGCGCGTGACGCGCGAGCTGCCGCCCCTTCCGTCCATGCGGGACACGATCCGCCAGTCGGCCGACATCGCGGAGCAATGGGGGCGCGTCGCGGAGGCCTTCGCGGATCCGCACGCCGCAGCGGCCCGGAGCGGACCCGGCGGACCGTACGGTGCGGCGACGGCCGATCCGTTCGCGAATCTGGCGTTCCACCAGCGCGGCCTGCCCGCGTCCGGCACGGTGCTCGCGTGCACACCCGAAGGCCCTTCTTCCGCCGACGGCCTGACGGTGTACGCCGTGCTCCTGGACGTGCGGATCGAGGGCCGCGAGCCGTACCGGGCGACCTACCGCACGGTCATCGCCGAGCCGGCCCTGCACAACTGGCGCCCGGGCGCCGTGCTGCCCTTCCGCGTCTCCCCCGACGACCCGCAGGCCCTGCTGCTCGGGTGACGCGAGCGCGGCCCACCCCCCACAAGACCCTGACCCGAGAGCGAGGAGCATGACATGAACAGCTGGGTGCGACGAGGGATCCTCGTCCTCTTCTGGATGGCGATCGGCACCGTCCTCGCCTCGATCCTCGGGTTCGTCCTCGGCAGCGCCGAGACGGCGACGATCGCGTTCGTCATCGCCCTCCTCGTCGCCACGACCGTCGTGCCGACGATTTTGATCCTCAGCACGGTGGCCGGGCTCGGCTCGGGCTCGTCGGTGGGGCGCGGCGTGAGACTCCGGGACTCCCAGGTTCTCGCGGCGACGGCGCCTCGCGAGATCGCCCGCATCGAGTCCCTGCGCGAGCAGGGGGTCACCGTGCGCAACTTCCACCACCTGTATGAATTCACGGTCACGGTGTTCCCCCGTGCCGGCGCTCCGCGCCGCGAGGTGTTCTCGCAGCTCATCACGATGGGCGAACTGCCCGGCTTCTTCACCGGGCGCTACGTGGTGCTGGCGACGACGCCCGGTGCGCGCCCCGTGCTGGATCCCGCGCCCGATGCGCAGTGGAAGGCCGCGCTGCGCGACGCACCGGCGCGCTACGACGGTTTCACCGCGGCATCAGTCGCCGCGACGACGCCTCCGACGGCGCAGGCCGCCGGCCCGTCGCCCTCGGAGACCCCCTCGACCGCCGGCCGCGCCGGCCGGATCCTGGCGAACCTCGTGATCATCATGCTCTGCGTCGCCGGCGGGTTCGCACTCGGCATCGTCTGGGTGTTCTCCACGCCGCAGCGCGCCGTGGCGCTGATCGAGGAGATGCCGCAGCGCCTCAGCGGACAGGTCCAGGGCGTCTGGGACTCCGCGGTCCTCGACCTCGATCTCACCGATCTGCGCCGTCAGCTGCGCGGCCGCAGCCTGGAGTCCGTGGTGATCTTCGACACCTATTGGTCGATCGATGCGAGGAGCGCGACGGATCCGGAGGGCGAGGACAGTTACGCCTACCGGAACGGATCCCTCAGCCTGTCCTGGACCAGTGAGCTCACCTCGTCCCAGGGCGGGTTCTCGATCGACGAGGTCGACCCGGACGTCGTGCGCCGCGCGGTCGCGACCGTGCGCGCGGATGCCCCCGGCATCGTGATCTCGAACGTGATGATCCGCCGACTGCAGGGACCGCTCGTCATCGACGTCGACAGTGACGGGGTGTACAAGACGACGACCCGGCGTTTCGACGCCCGGACCGGCGTGGAGATCGGCTGATCCTGTCGATGCGAACTCCGCGCCGGACTGGCAGACTCTAAGTCCGCTGGGGCTCGCATCGGCGCGTGCCCCGGATCGACCGATCGGGACCCCTATGTCGCAGCAGCCCACGCCGTCGCACCCCCTGGACTCGCTCACCGGAGCGGAGTTCTCCGCCACCGCCGCCGTTCTCGCCCGCGAGCACGGCATCGATGCCGGCTGGCGGTACGCCTCGATCATCCTCAAGGAGCCGCCGAAGACCGAGGTGAAGGCCTGGCGCGACGGGGATCCGATCGTACGGCGCTCGCTCTCGGTGCTCTGGCGCAAGCAGACCAACGAGGTCTACGAGGCCGTCGTGAACCTCACGGACGACACCGTGGAGTCGTGGAAGCACGTGCCGGGCGTCACCCCCAACTTCACGATCGACGAGTACCACGACTGCGATCACGCGATGAAGGAGAACCCCGAGGTGCGCGCGGCGCTCGCGGCCCGCGGCATCGACGACGTCGACCTCGTGCTGTTCGACGTATGGACCTACGGCGGAGCCGTGCTCCCCGAGCAGTGGCGCGACCGGCGCCTCGGCTGGGTCGATCTGTGGATGCGTGCGACGCCGGATGGCAACCCGTACGCGCATCCCGTGAGCGGGCTGAAGATCGTCGTCGACATGAACACGCTCGAGGTGCTCGAGATCGAGGACCACCACGACTACGGCTTCCCCGACGTGCACGGCGAATACGTGCCCGAACTGGCCGGCATCACACCGCGCGAGGATCTCAAGCCACTGCAGATCGTGCAGCCCGAGGGCGTGTCCTTCACCGTCGACGGATCCCGGATCCGCTGGCAGAACTGGGACTTCCGGCTCGGGTTCAACTACCGCGAGGGGCCGGTCATCTACCAGGTCGGCTTCGACGACCAGGGCACCCGGCGCGAGATCGCGTACCGCATGTCCTTCGCCGAGATGATCGTGCCCTACCGGGACTCCAGCTTCGACCACTACCGGCGCACCGCGTTCGACATCGGCGAGTGGGGCCTCGGATACATGTGCACCTCGCTCGAGCTCGGCTGCGACTGTCTCGGCGAGATCACCTACCTGGACGCGGTGCTGCCGGACACCGCCGGCCAGCCCTGGACGATCACCAACGCGATCTGCCTGCACGAGGAGGACAACGCCGTGCTGTGGAAGCACGTGGATCCCGACTCCGGCACCGAGGTGCGCCGGCAGCGCCGGTTCGTGGCGTCAGTGCACGCCACGGTCGCCAACTACGAGTACCTCGTGTACTGGCGCTTCTACCAGGACGGCAACATCGAGTGCGAGGTGCGCGCCACCGGCATCATGGTGACCACGCCCATGGCGGAAGGGCAGGACGGCAAGGCCACGGGGACGACGATCGACACCCGCACCTACGCGCCGTTCCACCAGCACTTCCTCATCGCCCGCCTCGACCTGGACATCGACGGGGATGGCAATACCGTCGTGGAGTCCGACTCGATGCCCGCGCCGATCTCGGAGTCGAACCCGTTCGGCCTCGACCTGAACACGCAGGCCACGGTCATCCGCTCCGAGGCGGAGGCGGGTCGCAGCTTCAACTGGGAGCGCCAGCGCGGGTGGAAGGTGCAGAACCCGAACAAGCTGAACGCGTGGGGCGCCCCCGTCTCCTACAAGCTCGTGCCCTCGGCATCCTTCCCGGCGATGTTCGACGAGTCCTCGCCGATCCTGAAGCGCAACCCGGTCATCGGCAAGACGGTCTGGGTGACGCGGCACCACGACGACCAGTTCTGGCCCGCGGGCGACTACCCGACGCAGGCCGTCGACGACCTCGGCAACGGCATGACGGCATGGATCGCGGATGACGAGAACCTCGTCGACGAGGACGTGGTGCTCTGGTACAACTTCGGGATCCACCACATCACCCGTGCCGAGGACTGGCCGATCATGCCGGCCGACACGATCTCGTTCTGGCTCAAGCCGTTCGGGTTCTTCGACCGCAATCCCTCGCTGGACGCCCCTCGCTCGGTCAAGGGCGCTGCGTGCGCCTGCGGCGGCGGGGAGTGCCACTGCGACCACGGCGCCGGTCACGGGCACGGCGAAGCGCACACGCATGCGCACGGCGAAGCGCACACGCACGACGAAGGCCACAGGCACGATCACCACGGCTGAGCGTTCCGGTCCGTGAGCCTGTCGAAGGGCCCCGCGGATCCGGTCTCTGAAGCTCTCTTCAGGCCCGGATCCGCGGGACGGCGGTCGCTCCGGACGTCGCAGCGACGGGTTTCCCGGAACCGGCGCCGGAGGCCTCGGACGGGGCTACGATCGCGATAGGCGAGAGGCCGTGGCGACATCCCACTGAGCGTCTTGGAGCGATGATCCACGCCGCCCGGACTCCCCGAAGGAGGTCCGAAATGAACACGCAGGAGCAGCAGCGCGGCACCACGACGCACGCGGACTGGGGCGCAGGGCATCCTCACCTGCTGATCACTCGCGAAGACACCCACCTGGTGCACGAGATCACCGAGGACGAGACGCGGATCGGTTCCGGTGCGGACTGCCAGATCCGCCTCGAGAGCATCGCCGCGGTGCACGCGATCATCCGCCATGACGGCCACGACGACTACGACCTCGAGATGCTCGCTCCCGGTCAGACCAGCGCGAACATCGCGAAAGCCGCCGAGGAGGAGGGCCGCTCGGTCGAGACCCTGCACACCGGCGCGCGTTTCACCGCCGGCGACTGGCGTTTCGTGTTCGTGCGCGACGAGTTCGCCGACCATGGCCGCCCCTACGGCGGACGACTCGGCGGCGAGGGCGCGCACCAGCGGCGGCAGCCGCCGCGCCCGGACTACGAGAGCGAGGGGCACACCGGAGCGATCCCCGCTCCCCCGTCACCGCCGGTGCTCGAGCAGAATGGTGATCCCGGGGTCGCCGACTGATGCTCCACGCATCCCCGTCGGTGAGCAGGATGAGAGCACCGCGAGGGGGCGACGATCCCGGGCCGCCGGGGCTGGTCAGACGAACTGGACGCGCGGTGCGGGCTCGTCGACATAGGCGCGCCCGTCGGGGCTGATCCATTCGATGACGCCCCCGGGCTGTTGGATGGCGTGCCATCGCCAGCGGTCGTCGACGTCGGGATGTTTCAGCGCATGATGTCCCCGGCACAGGCAGCACAGGTTGCCGAGATCGGTGCGGCCGCCTTTGGCGTGGTCGTGGTTGTGGTCGATGTCGCAGGAACGGGCGGGCATCCGGCACCCCGGGAACCGGCAGCGCTGGTCCCTGGCTCGTAGGAATCGTCGCATCCGCTCCGTGGGGGCATACGTGTCGGCGCGGGTGAGCATCCCGCGAGCGTCGAGGAAGAGCCGGTCCCACACGTCAGCCGTCGCCGCGAGGCGCCGGGCGAGATCCACATCGATCGGACCGCGTCCGTCGAGCTCCGCCGGCCGATCGTCGGCGCCGGTCAGCGTGGATGCAGCGATCGTGACCTGCACCGTGGCGCGGATGCTCTCGATTCCGCTCTCGTTGATCAGATCGGTGTCGGAGGCGAGCAGCAGATCCGTGGCGATGTCTGCGCGAATCTCATCGAGAGATCGAGTATCACGGGCCGGCTCCTGGAGATCGTCGGCCATCGACGCGAACAGCTCCAGCCGTCGCCAATCGTCGTCGGTGAGTTCTCGTCCGGCCTGCGGGGCGTGCGGGCCGTGGAACGCACCGCCGACCTCGGCAGCCCCGGTCGTACGGATCCGCCGGGCGATCGCCGTCAGCCGGCCATGGGCAGCGTGCGCGAGCGGCGACGGCATCAGGATCTCCAACCAGGCCATCCCGTCGTCGACGTCGGTGACCCGCACCTGCCGATCAACGCGGGCACGGCGATGCCTCTCCGTCGTGCTCTCCGGGGCGACCGCTGCCGCCGCCGACTTCGCGAAGGCCTCCGTGCGCGGCGCCGTCTCCGCTGCTGCGTACGGCACCACCAGCTCCTCGTAGCGGGCCGCGGCCTCGTGGTCCGCGATGTCGATCGCCGACGCTCCGGCGACGATCACGACCGCGTGCCGCAGGGAGATCTCTCCCGCAGCGAGCGCGGCCCTCGTCGCGGGAAATCGATCGTTCAAGGACCAACCCGTGCTGAGCGCTCTTGCGGCCGCCGCCCGGGAGATGTGCAGCCCCGCGGAGATCTCCGCGAACATCGACCGCTCAGCGCTCTCGAAGCCGTCGGCGCCGGGTGGGACCTCGTCGAGGAGCTGCTGCACCCGCGCTCCGAGCAGGGCCGACTTCTCCGCCTCGAGAGCGGCGATCCGACGGTCGATCTCACGGCACCGATCCACGATCTCCTCACTGCGGACGAGGTAGGGATCGATGATGGCCATACCCCATTCTAGAACATATCTTCGAAGACGGGAAGGGCTCGTCGAACTTCTCTCAGGACTCGGAGGGCACCAGAGGCAGCTGCGGGCCGTGGTTCCACGCCAGGATCGCGGGCTGCTCGCGGGTGAAGCCGAGCACCGAGACGGATCCGGCGTCCAGGGTGATCGCGGCCCCGAACCGCGGCGCCTGACGCAGGAACACGGCGGTCAGGATCCGCAGGTAGTGGCCGTGCGCGATGAGCGCGACGTCGCCGTCGACCATCGCGGGCAGCACCCGGGTGAGCACCCGCGAAGCCCGTGCGGCGACCTCCTCGACGGTCTCCCCGGGGGTCTCGCCACGGATCACGCCGTGCGTGAACGCGCTCCAGTTGTAGCCGAGTTCGGCACGGATGTCCTTCGTGGTGCGCCCCTCATAGCCGCCGTAGTCCCATTCCACGAGCAGCGGATCGACGTCGGCCTTCAGCCCCGCGAGCTCTGCGGTGCGGCGCGCGCGTTGCAGCGGAGAGGACAGCACGAGGCGGAAGTCGTATCCGGTCACGAGCGCCCCGGCCAGTCGGGCCAGCTCCTCGCCGCGCGGAGTGAGCGGGATGTCGGTGCGGCCCGTGTGGCGCCCGGTGCGCGACCACTCGGTCTCGCCATGGCGAAGCAGGACGAGCTTGCCCTGCGGATTGTCCGGCGCGGGGCGTTCGGGTAGCGGATCCAGGGCTGTAGCGAGTTTCTGCACCCTGCAAAGGTACGCTCCTCCGCTAGCGCTCCCCGTCGGCGAGCGTCCGCTTCCTCGCGTCACGCTGAGCCCGGCGCAGCCGCGTGCAGGCGAGCGGGATGATCCGCGCGCCGACGATCACGCTGCGCGCGCCCAGCACCACGGTGAGCGCACGGACTCCCCACGCCGGCAGGAACACGCAGAGCACAGCGAGCGCCAGGTCGAGCATGCCGAACAGGAGTTCGGTGCGTGGCGCCTCAGACTCCGCACGCACGACGGCCATCACCTTCGACACACCGCTGGACAAGTAGACCAGCGCGGCGATCAGGACGATGACGTCGGCAGGCACCGCGCCTGCACACATCGCGAGGCCGCCTGCCACAGCCAGCAGGCCGCTCACGATGCTCAGCGCGCGGCCTCGGTCGCGCGTGAGCGCTGCGCTGAGATCGTCGACACCCGAGATCAGGAAGCCGAGTCCGATCAGCAGCCGCAGGCGCAGCACGATGTCCCCCTCGGCGACCAGCAGCAGCACGCCCGAGGTCAGCGAGACCGCACCGGCAGCGACCACGAGCCACCACGGCAACCCGCGCAGTCTTGCAGCGAGGCGCTCTCGGAAGGTCCAGGCGCGGTCATGCAGGGCGGGCACGTGAACATCGTACGGGTGCGCGGCACGCCGGCCGGGTCAGCCCCTCCCCAGAACGAACAGCAGGCAGAGCACTCCGACGAGCAGTGTCGCGCCGGTCAGCGCGGCGACCGGCCAGCCGGAGCGCAGCACGACCGGTTCGGTCGAGGTGAGCGCCCGGTGCTGACGCCGGTAGCGCCGGTGCGAGCCGACCAGCACCACGAGTGCGAGGGCGAGGCCCGCGAAGCCCAGCGCGAGCGCCGCCCCGCCGATCACCGACGGCAGGATCCGCATGATGACCACGGATCCTCCGGCGAGCGCGAGCGCCGTGCGCCGCCACGCCAGGGCGGTGCGCTCGGGTTGCAGGCCGGGGTCGAAGACCCGCTCCGGTTCGCCGGTCACGCCAGCAGCACCCCGAGCAGCACGAGGATCCCGGTCGCCACGACCACGAGGACGAGCGGGATCGCGATCCACGGCGGGCCCAGCGGGGTCGACTCCCGCAGCGAGCGCTCGGTGCGCATCCAGCCCAGCCACGCCTGCACGGGGGTCAGCAGCCCCGCCACGATGAGCAGGATCGAGGCCGCGTGCCGGAATCCCGGGTGCATGCCGAGGCCTAGGGCCTCGAGCGCGACACCGCCCGCGAGCAGCGCGAGCGAGGTACGGATCCAGGCCAGGAACGTGCGCTCGTTCGCGAGCGTGAACCGGGCGTCCGGTTCCTCGCCGCGGTCGTAGACGCGCCGGGGGAAGCGGCTGGTGCTCATGCGTTCTCCGTTCGGAGCGAGACGGTGCGGAATCCGGCGTTGCCCATCGACGAGTCGGGCGTGTTCGAGCTGCGCGCGGAGTTGCGGTAGCGGTTGCAGTAGGAGATGTGGCACAGGTAGCTGCCGCCGCGCAGCACGCGCGCCATGCCGAGCGACGGGCCGCGCGGATCCGCCTCGGCGGAACGCTCGTAGGCGCGCGGGTCGAACCAGTCCGCGCACCACTCCCACACGTTGCCGACCGGCTGAAAGAGTCCGTAGCCGTTGGCGGCGAAGGCGCGCACCGGAGCCGTCGTCAGCCAGCCGTCGTCGAGGGTGTTCTCGCGCGGGAACGAGCCCTGCCAGATGTTCGTGCGCCATCCGCCGTCGTCCGGCTCCTCGTCGCCCCAGGGGTACTTCGCCCCGTCGAGTCCGCCACGGGCGGCGTACTCCCATTCGGCTTCGGTGGGCAGCCGGCGGCCGGCCCAGGCGCAGTACGCCGCGGCGTCGTTCCAGCTCACGTGCACGACGGGGTGGTCGGCGAGCCCGTCCAGATCCGAGCGGGATCCCCCGGGGTGCGCCCAGTCCGCGCCGCGCACGCCGTACCACCACGGGGTGCCGGCGGCGGGGCCCATGATGTCGTCATCGGGAGCGCTCACCGCGAGGTGGAACACCGCCGAGAAGCCGAAGGTCTCCGCCTCGGTGCGGTAACCGGTCGCCTCGACGAAGCCTGCGAAGTCGGCGTTCGTGACGGTGGTCGCGTCGATCTCGAAGCCCTCGAGCGCGACCCGATGCCGGGGCGTCTCGCCGTCGCCCCGGTTCTCGTCGCCCGAGGAGTCGCCCATGACGAAGGAGCCGGCGGGGATCCGCGCCTGCGCGATCGCATGCCGGCCGACGGCGTCTCCCCCGCGTACCTCCCGCGCGCCGAGCAGCGGAAGGGCCGTGCGCCCGCCGGACAGCACGTCGCGAGGCGGCACGCCGCAGGCGCAGTCGGGACCGCAAGCCGATTCGCCCATGAGACCATCTTCCTCTGTCGCGTCATGCTCGCGCGCCATCACGCGCACCGCGAGACCTGAAGATCACAGCTCGATCCTGTCGCTTGGCCGATTCACCGACGACGAAGCGCGGGGGCTCCGCGCAACGCCGTCAGGGCAGCGCGAGCTCGTCGAGATGTCGGGAGAGCAGGCCCCTCATGGCCTTCGCCGACAGTGGCCGGTCAGGCCACAGCGCCTGCAGGGCGATGCCGTCGAGCAGCGCGTTGAGACGCAGCGCCTCGTACTCGGGGTCGCGGCCCGCGCCGAGTCCTCCTGCCCCCTGGAGGTGCAGGATCATCGAACTGCAGACACGGCCGACGGCCTCGTTGAGCCGGATCGCGGTGGGCCGCAGCTGCGCATCCGTCAGGGCGAGGACACCGAGCTGCACCTGCGCGATGAGCTCGGTGCGCCGTTCGCTGTCCAGCGGCAGAAGCTGCGAGAGCACGTCTTCGACAAGGTGACGCGCATTCAGATGCTGCGACGCCGCTGCGATCCGCCCGGAAGCTCGCTCCTCGATCAGGCGAAGGCAGTGTTCGCGCAGTGCGTGCTGGGTGGGGAAGGCGCGGCGCAATGACGCGGTCGCGATCCCGGCCTCCTCCGCGACACCGCGCACCGAAAGCCCGGCGAGACCGTCCCGCTCGAGCACTCTCATCGACGCGGCCGCGATCTGGGCGGTGCGCTCGTCCGCATCGATGAGTCGGGGCATGATCGCCAGTCTAGGGACGGACCTGCTGCGGTCGCGGCGCGGGCTTCTTCGGCCAGATCGTGTAGCTCACGGCCCATAGGAGGTCGACGACCAGCACGATTCCGACGATGCGGAAGCCGGCGAGCAGACCCTCCGTTCGCTCTGCGTCACCGACCAGCAGGACGAGGATCGCGACGATCGCCGATGCGATCGCGGCCATCAGCAGGGTGCGCAGCAGATCCTTCCAGCACTTCTTCGCATACGCCGACCCAGCGAGCGCGACCGGGCGAGGCCCGCCCGCGAAGCGATGCGCGAAACGGATGTCGGCCCAGGCGATGAGCGGACGCCCGAACGCGATCGAGAAGCCGATGTAGACCGCCGCCAGGCCGTGCTCCCAGGACGCGGTCCCGCCACGGAGCAGGTCGGACGCGACCAGGAAGAGGAGAACCACATCGATCATCGGCCCCGCGATCAGGAATCCTGCGCCGAGGCGGGGCCGGCGCAGCACGTATCGGGCGACGAGCCCGGCGACGATCGCCACCCAGAACGCGACCTCGCACACCACGACAAATGCCAGGATCATGTCACACCGCCCTTCCCCGCTCGAACTTTGTTAGCACGACTGTATCAACAAAAGGGGAAGGGCGCGACGAAGGAGCAGCCGCGAGGCGGCCGACGACGGCGGGCCGGAATGACTCGACATCGAGGAGACCCGGGGCCTCGGATGTCGCCCCAGGAATCATCAGCCGAGGACGACGAAAGCCCCGAGCGACTGCTCGGGGCTTTCTGTTCCGGTGGACCCAAGGGGATTTGAACCCCTGACCTCCTCGATGCGAACGAGGCGCGCTACCAACTGCGCCATGGGCCCGTGAACCAGATCAGCCTAGCACGGGCACGGGGAAGCGCTCGTCATCGGCGGCGTCTGCAGCACCCGCCGGGCGTGTCGGCTCGCGCTCAGCCCGCGGCGCGCTGGGCGAGCAGCTGACGCACGTGCGCCTCGATCTCGGCGTCGTCGACGTAGCCCATCCGCGTGTACGGCGACTCCTGTGCAGCCGTGGGCGCGGGCAGCTCCACGGGGGCCTGCGGGGCGAGTTCATCGGCCTTGCGCTGCAGCTCGGCGGCGCGGGCGGCCTCACGAGCAAGGGTCTGGGCGTCGATCGTGGCACGCGCCGCGTGCGCCCGGGATCCGGCGACGGAGGTGAGCGGCTCGGGCAGCGTGCGAGGCGTCCAGATGCGCGGGCCCTGATCGTGCAGCTCGCTCTCGCGCGCGGGCGACTCCTCCACCGCAGGTGCCGTCACGACGCGCGCGGCACGGCGGGCCGCGCGATGGGCGACCGCCGCCATACGCTGCAGCATCAGCAAGGCGAGCACCGCGACAGCACCGCCGGTCCAGAGCAGGATCGATGATGCGCCGGTCACCAACTGCCACACGCCCAGGCCGGACGCGGCGAGCGCGAGGACGAACATCACCGTGGCGACGAGGCGAGTACGACGGCGAGCGCGGGCGCGCAGGAAGGCGGGATCGGCGCGCGTGGAGGCGAGCTGCTCGCGCAGCCGCTGCAGATCGGCCTGCTCCCGGTCTGTCTGCAGCTTCTTCGCCAGCCTCTGCTGCGCGAGAGCCGTGCGGGCGTTCAGCTCGAGCTGCACTTCGCGCGGCGCCTCGCTGGTCTCGGCGAGCACGCGCAGGGCGCGGTTCAGCCGCAGCGCGTTGCGCTCGGCGGCGTCGTACTGATGCTGCCCCCGCCACGACGGCAGGAAGTAGAGCAGCCACAGCAGCGCCGCGACCAGGACGATCACGCCCCCGCTCAGCACCGGCCCGTTCATGCCCTCCACGGTATGCGACGGCCCGCCCGTGACCGCGCCGACACGCGCACGCCGACCCCACGCCGAGCCGGCGCAGGCCCTCGACCGGCCCCGATGTCCGCACCGGCGAGTAGGGTCGGGCTCGTGGCCTCGTTCACCCCTCTGCAGCGACTCGTCATCGCCGTCGCTGTCCTCGCATCATTCGTCACGTTCCTCGACGGCACCGTCGTCACGGTCGCCCTCCCCGCGATCAGCCGCGAGCTGGGCGGCGGCATCACCACCCAGCAGTGGGCGGTGGACGCCTACCTGATCACGCTCAGCGCCCTGATCCTGCTCGCCGGATCCGTCTCCGACGCCTATGGTCGGGTGCTCGTGATGAGGATCGGACTGATCGCGTTCGGGGTCGCCTCGATCGCCGTCGCGGCCGCGCCCACTCCCCTGGTGCTCATCATCGCCCGTGCCGCACAGGGCGCCGCCGGCGCCCTGCTCGTACCGAGCTCGCTTGCACTGATCACGGCCGTGATGCGCGGCGAGGTGCAGTCCAGGGCGATCGGGGTCTGGACCGCCTTCACGACCGCCGCACAGCTGGTCGGACCGCTGCTCGGCGGGCTGTTCGTGGATCTGCTCTCCTGGCGCTTCGTGTTCCTCATCAACGTGCTTCCGATCACCGTCACGCTCCTGCTGCTGCGCCGGCTCCATCTGCCGGAGCACGAGCGCACCGCGCAGGTGGACTGGCTCAGTGGGGCGCTCTGCGCCATCGGGCTCGGCGGCGTGGTCTACGCGCTCATCGAGCAGCCGCATCAGGGGTGGGGCTCCCCCGTGATCCTGATCACCGCCGTCGGCGGAGCGGCTCTGCTGGCGATCTTCCTGCTGCGCCAGCGCCGCCCGCACCCGCTGATGCCGCTGTCCCTGTTCCGGGTGCGCAACTTCGCGTGGGGCAACCTGTCCACCCTCTTCGTGTACGCGGCCCTGTCCCTGAACGGTTTCGTGATCGGCGTCTACCTGCAGCAGGGCGCCGGGCTCAAGGCGACCGAGGCGGGCCTTGCCAGTCTGCCGATCACGATCCTGATGATCCTGCTCAGCTCGCGCGTCGGTCGGCTCGCCGGGCGGCTCGGGCCGCGGCTGTTCATGGCGGGCGGTCCGCTGGTCATGGCCGCGGGTGCTCTGCTGCTTCTCCTCGTCTCCGAGGACTTCGACTACTGGTGGCAGGTGCTGCCGGCGATGACCGTGCTCGGCATCGGCCTGTCGCTGACCGTCGCCCCGCTCACCTCGGCGATCCTCGGATCGATCGAGGAGAGCCGCTCCGGCATCGCCTCGGCGGTGAACAACGCGGTCTCCCGCGTGGCGGGCCTGCTCGTGGTCGCGATGATCTCCACGATCGTGGGCGGAACGCTGAACCTGGCGGGCTTCCACAGCGCCACCTGGGTCACCGCCGCCCTGTTCGCGGTCGGCGGGGTCGTGTCGTGGATCGGGATCCGCCGCCCCGTCCCGGAGGCCGTCACCGAGCCTGCCGAGGGCTGAGCCGCCTCACGGGCGGGCCGCGCTCAGCCCTGGACGCCCGCCTCCCCGTGCAGCCCGACATCGCCCTGCACGTCGGCGTCGCCCTGCACGCCGGTCGAGGGCAGATCCGACGCCGGCACGGCCGCCCATTCCGCGGGGACGCGCCCCGACGCCCAGCGGTTCAGCACGCCCTCCGGCACGTCCTCGCGCACGAGCGAGAACGCGAGGTGGTCGCGCCAGTCTCCGTCGATGTGGATGAATCGGCGGCGCATACCCTCATAGCGGAAGCCGAGCTTCTGCACGACGCGCAGGCTCGGCCGGTTCTCCGGCCGCAGGCAGATCTCGATCCGGTGCAGCCCCAAATCGGTGAACGCCAGGTCGGTCGCCATCGCGACAGCAGCAGGGGTGATCCCGTGCCCCGCGAAGCGCTCACTAACCCAGTAGCCGATCGTCGCGGAGCACAGGGATCCGCGCATGACGCCCCAGATGTTGAGCTGACCGGCGATCTTCCCGTCGTACTCCATCACGAACGGATAGCCGCTGCCGTCCCGGTACTGCTGCAGCAGCCGCCGGATGCTCACCCGCATGTCGATGCCGGTCTGCAGGCCGGGCAGCGTCGCCTCCCACGGCTGCAGCCAGCGCCGGTTGGTGACCAGCTCATGCTGCAGCGGGCGCGCGTCCTTGGTCCGGATGAGGCGAAGCTCGACCGGTCCGTGCCGCATCGGCGCCGAGACGTCCACGATCCGCTCAGATCCTCTCAGCGAACTCCTTGAGCCAGACCCGCAGGTCCGGCCCGAGGTCGTCGCGATCGGCGGCGAGCTGCACGATCGCCTTGATGTACTCCAGGCGATCGCCCGTGTCATAGCGGCGCCCGCGGAAGATCACGCCGTGCACGCCGGGCCCGTCCGGATCCGCAGCGAGCTCCTGCAGCGCGTCCGTGAGCTGGATCTCCCCGCCCTTCCCGGGCGGCGTGCGCTCGAGGATCTCGAAGATCGAGGCGGGCAGCACGTAGCGGCCGATCACGGCGAGATTCGATGGCGCCTCATCACGAGCGGGCTTCTCGACCAATCCGGTCACGTGCCGGATCTCGTCGGCGGCGCCGTCCGGAGTTCCGTCCACCGCCGCCGTGCCGTACAGGTGGATCTGGTCGAGATCCACCTCCATGAGCGCGATCACGGCCGCGCCCGTGCGCTCGTGCTCGGCGATCATCGCCGTCAGCAGCGGATCGCGCTCGTCCATGAGGTCGTCGCCGAGCAGCACCGCGAACGAGCTGTCACCCACATGCGTGCGCGCGCGCAGCACCGCATGCCCGAGGCCCTTGGGCTCACCCTGGCGCAGATAGTGGATGTCCGCCATGTCGCTGGACGCGACGACGCGGGCGAGGCGGCTGTGGTCGCCCTTCTGCGTCAGCTTGCCCTCGAGCTCCGGCACGGAGTCGAAATGGTTCGAGATCGCGTTCTTGTTCCGGCCGATGATCACGAGGATGTCGTCGATGCCCGCGGCCACGGCCTCTTCGACCACGTACTGGATCGCGGGCTTGTCGACGACGGGCAGCATCTCCTTGGGCATCGCCTTCGTGGCGGGCAGGAAGCGCGTGCCCAGGCCGGCCGCGGGGATCACGGCCTTGATGCGTGCCTTCGTCATCTGCTCAGCTTACGGGCGCGGGCATAGATCCGGCCCTCAGCCGACACGCGCGGACCCCCGGTAGAATCAGGGCCATGCCCGGCGAGATCGATCATGCGAAACGCGCGCTGCGCGCCGATCTGCGCGAGCGCCGCGGCCTGCTGTCGGATCAGCAGCGCGCCGCAGCCGAGACCGCACTCAGGGCACGCCTCGACGAGCTGATCGCCGCGACTGGCGCGCGCTCGATCTCCTGCTTCCTCTCGACCACCACCGAGCCCGGCACGCGCACCTTCATCCGCGAGGCGCTCGCCCGCGGCATCCGCGTGCTGCTGCCGATCACCCGCGAGGACGGCCTGCTCGACTGGGCGGTGGCGGGCTCCGAGGAGGAGATCACGACGGGCTTGCACGGACTGCCCGAGCCCACCGGCGAGATCCTCAACCCGATGGCGCTGGATGAGGTGGATCTGCTGCTCATCCCGGCGGCAGCCGTCGATCGCACGGGAATGCGCATGGGCTGGGGGCGCGGTTACTTCGACCGCACGCTCGGCTCGATGCAGAAGTGCCCGCCCGTCTACGCCGTGGTCTACGACTCCGAGATCCTCGACGAGGTGCCGCACGACGTGCACGACCAGCCGGTCACCGGCGCGGTCACGCCGCTGCGCACCGTCGTCTTCCCCCTGACCTGACCTTCCCGAACCGAGACCTGCGAGGCCCCATGCCCACTTACTCCTATGCCTGCACCGTCTGCGGGCACCGCTTCGACGCCGTCCAGTCCTTCTCCGACAGCGCCCTCACCGAGTGCCCCGAGTGTCAGGGGCGACTGCGCAAGGAGTACGGAACGATCGGCGTGACCTTCAACGGCTCGGGCTTCTATCGCACCGACTCCCGCGCGGGATCTGGGGTTTCCTCTTCGGCGGGGGCATCATCGAAGACGGAATCGACGGCGAGCGCCAAACCTGCGCCCGCCTCCGCACCGGCCTCGGGATCCTGAGGCCGAACTTCAGGGGAGAGAAAGAAGCATGATCAAGGGGTTCAAGGAATTCATCACACGCGGGAACGTCATCGACCTCGCTGTCGCAGTCGTCATAGGTGCCGCGTTCACCGCGATCATCAACACCATCGTCGAGAGTTTCATCAACCCGTTGATCGGAGCTCTCGTCCCGTCGGGTGATCTCGCCAAGTGGACGATCACGATCCCCGGCGTCTTCGCCGATGCGCACTTCGGCATCGGCGCCATCATCGCCGCGATCATCAACTTCGTCGCCGTGGCACTCGTCGTCTACTTGTTCCTCGTCATGCCGATGAACAAGTACAAGGAGCGCCAGGCCGCGAAGGCGGGCGTCGTCGAGGCGCCCGAGGAGCTGCCCAGCGAGCAGGTTCTGCTCATCCAGATCCGCGACCTGCTCGAGAAGCAGAAGTCGGCCTGACCGGATCCAACCTCGATGCCCCCGCGCCCTCGTGGTGACCGGGGGCGTCGTCGTCTGCGGGCCGCCGATGTCAGTAGTGCGGCGGCACCTCGCGGCGCAGGGCGGCGTCGTTCGGCCCCGAAGCGCCCTGTGCCGTCGCTCCGGAATCGCGGTCGCGCTCATCCGGCTCGGCGTGCGTGCCAGGCGCCGGTGTCAGCTTCGCACGTCGTGAACCGCGCACGCGCACGATGCTCTGCCGGGATCCGGATCCGTCCGAACCCGCCTCCGACGACGCAGCAGGCTCCCCGTCAGGCATCGTCGACATCGAGCGGCTGGGTGTCGCCGTCCACGCGCGGCGCGTCGAGCGGCACCCCCAGCACCTCGCCGATGCGGCGTGCGACGCCGGCGGGATCGCTGTACAGGTCGAAGGCGTGCACGCGGATGTAGTGCCAGCCGAGGCGTCGCAGCACCTGCGGGCGCAGCCGCAGCGTCTCCCGGAGCGACTCGGGACGCGATTCCGGATCCGGTTCGATCACAACCGCCTTGCCGGCGTGCTGCGCCACGAGGGGCAGCAGTCCGCGGTAGTCCACGTCGACCGAGACCCCGATGCGCCGCAGTTCTCTGGCGAGGGCGAGCGTGAGCGGATCCGCCTGGTCCTCCGAGCGCTCCTCGCGGGCGTGGCCGGCGAGGTCCCCGAGGATCGACATGAGTGTCGCGGCACCGTGATCGAGGCGGCCCTCGTCGAACGAGGATGGCCGGATCGATGAGACGATCACCATCGACCGGCGCGCCCTGGTCATGCCGATCGTGAGCAGGCGGTCGCCGTCGGGCGAGGACAGGTCGCCGAAGTCGCTGAGCACACGGCCGTGCTTGGTGACGCCGTAACCGAGGGAGAAGATCACGCGGTCGCGGCTCTCCGCCGCCGCCTCCTCGAGCGTCAGCACGATGAAGGGCTCCTGCGTGTCCCTTCCGACGAACTCCGCCACGTCGCTGCGCCCCGCGAAGGCGACGGACACGGCCGCGAAGACCCGCTCGGCATGCCGGCGGCTCGCGGTGACGACCATGAGCGACTCGGTCGGGCGGTGCACCGCGTGCTCCACCACGAGCGTCACGACGCGCGCGACCTCGGCCTCGGGGCTCTCCATCGCACCGGTCTCCGGGTGCGGGATGCCGACGCCGCCCTCCACGTAGTCGACCGTCAGGGATCCGCGTCCGAGATAGGAGCCTGCCCACGGCAGTGACACGATCTCGCCGCCGTAGAACGCGTCGTTGATGAGCGAGGCGAGATCCTCGCCGCCGGCGCGGTAGCTGCGGGTCAGCGTGACCACGGGCAGCAGTTCGGAGAGGCGCTCGAACACCGACGTCTCGTCGAACGGCTCCTCCTCCTCGCGGTCCTCCGCGGGCATCGTGGCGACCTGGAACGGGGTCGGCTTCTGCAGCACCGGGTCGCCGAACGCGACGATCTGGCGGGCGCGACGGATGGCCGGCGTCGCCTCGGCCAGGTTGATCGCGGCGGCGTCGACCAGGATCACCGTGTCGAACTCGATCGAGTCGGGCAGATCCGGCACCTGATAGGGCGAGGCGATCCAGACGGGCGCGAGCACGCGCATGAGCGTGGGCGCCGCAGCCACCAGCTCGGCGACCGTGGTGCGGTGCTGAGTGAGCCCGTGACGCAGATTCTGGGCCTCTGCGGCTTCGTCCACGATCGAGATCCGCCACTGGCCGCTCAGCTGCCAGGCGAGCAGGGGACCTGCGGCGCCGGCGTGCGCCTCGTCGACGAGACGGAAGTCGCGCTCGAGCTGATCCACGACGGAGGTGTTCGCGCCCAGCAGCGAGCGGTTCTGCCGCAGCGCCTGCTCGAGCAGCGACTGCCACCAGGCGTACTCCAGCTCGGCGCCCACGCGGTCCTCGGAGAGGTGCCTGGTGGACAGGTCGATCAGCAGCGGTTCGAGCCCGAGACGTGCCAGTTCGTCTCGGATCCGGGCGCGCTCGATGAGGTTCTCGAAGACGTCGGACTTCGCCGCGAGACCGGCGAGCGTGCGCAGCAGGCGCGCGACGGGCAGTGTCGCGAGCGGCTCGCGACGTCCCAGCGCCGCGTCGAGTTCGGCGAGCTGCGCGTCGACGTCGCGCCAGGCCACGGAGACGTCGGCGAGCCCGAGCGGCACCTCGGGGGCGACGCCGGCGTCGACATAGCGCTGCCATTCGGTGCGCTGGCTCTGGATACGCGTGAGCGCCTCGTGCATGTCGCCCACGTGCGCACCGGGTCGCACGTACTCCTTGGCGAGCTGGCGCAGCCGGCGACGGTTCGCACCGGTCAGCGCAGCGCTCTCCCGACGGTTGCCGTGAGCCTTGATGAGCTCCCCGAGCGGACGCTCGAACACGGCCGGGGTGAAACGGTCGAGCGAGTCGCGGATCCCCTGCAGCAGCCGCAGGTACTCGCCGAGCTCGGAGATCGTCGCGAACGGGCGCATGCGCGTCTGGGCGACCAGCTCGTAGCCCTGCTCGAGCAGATCCGGCACGGTGCGCGCATGCAGCCGCTCGGCGAGCGCGTGCACGCGGTGCGCCTCATCGGAGGAGGCGAAGACGACGCCGTACCAGGGCGAGTCGTCGGGCCCGAACCGGAACTCGCCCAGCCGCGCGGCCTGCGCAAGGGCCTCGGCGGCATGCGTGCGGTCCTCCGCGAGGTTCTGCAGCGCCGGCCGACCGAGCCGCGCGGTGGTGGACGGCGGCGTCGGCAGCAGCGCGAGCCGGGTAAGCATGCGGGTGGCGTCGAGCACGCTGGCGCCCAGCGCCGGATCCTTCTCGGTCAGCGCGCGGCGGTAGTCGCGCAGCACCGTGCGCAGCCGGAGCAGGGCGTCGTCGATCTCGGCGAGCTTGGGCGGGGCCGCCTTCTCGTTGCGTCCGATCGCGCGCACCAGGTCCCGGCGCACGGAGGCGGGCGACACGGCGAATCCGTCCAGCCCGATCCCGCTCAAGCGGTGCCGCACGCCGTCGAGCGTCGAGCGTCGCGGCGAGACGACGAGCACGCGCTTGCCCGCGCGCACCAGCTCGCCGATCGCGTTGATCACGGTCTGCGTCCCGCCGGTCCCCGGCAGCGTCGACACCGTGAGCGAGTGCCCGGCCGCGATGCGCGCCAGCACCTGCTCCTGCTCGTTGTCCGCGTCGAGGAGCAGGTTGTCGGAGGCCGGTGCCCGGTCGTCCGGACCGGCGGCGGAGGGGGTCGGACCGGGTGCGGTGACCCGCTCGCGATCGGCCGCGTGCCCGGCCAGCGCATTGAGCACGGGGTGGTCGAGGTCGTGGGCGTCGCGGGCCATCGCGGTGCCGACATCGGCGAAGGTGGAGACGACCATGCGCGGCTGCACGGAGAACGTGTCGACGGACGAGGTCGCCGCACGGAGCATGTCGATGGCGGGCTGCGGTGCGAACACGCCGTTCTGATACGCCAGGGCGGCGAGCCGGGCGTCGTCGATCGTGATCCCGAAGTGGTCGCGGGCGATGCGCACCAGCTCCGGGTTGAGGAAGAACTGCCCGTGCAGCTTCAGCTCGTAGTCGGCGTAGTGCCGTCGGATCGCCAGCGGACGCAGCAGCATCGGGGCGGCGTAGTCGACGCCGCCGATCCGCCAGGTGCACAGCCCGACCGCGAGGTGCACGGCGTCGAGGCCTCGCACAGTGCGCAGCTCGGTGTTCTTCGCGGTGATGCGGTCGGCAGCCAGACGGGCGTTGCGCAGCCCCACCTCGTCGCGGAACAGGTTCGAGAGCAGCGTGGAGCGGCCGGTGATGAACTGGGGAAGGCTCCCGGGATGCGCCCGCGAGATGTCGATTCCGCCGCCGGCGACGTCGCGGTAGGCAGTAAGCGGCGACGGCCCGCCGAGCTCCGCGGCCTCCGCCCTGAGACGGGCGCGCTCGACCGTGGCGGCATGCACCACCTGTACGCCCGGCTCCGCCACGTCGACGTCGCTGGGCGTCACGGACTTGTCCTCCGCGTTCTTCCCGTCACGTCGCCACACACGACAAAGACTAGGCGTGCCGCATGGGCAGAACCGTCAGATCCGCTGGGTTTCGCCGGATTCAGGTGCTTTCTCCCTCCACAGCGGGCCTTTTCCCGATGTTCCCCACCGATTGCGCCTCTCGGCCTCCGTCGGCGCCGGCGGTGACCGAGGATGGGTGCATGACCTACCGCTACGACTTCGCCGACACCCCGTTCGGGGACGCGCTGCTCGTCTTCTCCGACGAGGGGCTGGTGGCCTTCGACCTGCCGGAGGGGATGCACCGCGGCTCGCCCTGGGCGCTGGAGGCGACCGCACGGATGCTGCATGCGCTGCCGGAACCGGATCCGGGCGCGGGCGCCGAGGTCGACGCACTGCTGCACGCGTACTTCGACGGAGAGCCGATCCGCTTCGATCAGGAGCTCGCCCTGGACTGGCGGCGCGTGAACGGCTTCACCCGCGCCGCCCTGCAGGCCGTGTCCGAGATTCCCTGGGGCGAGTCCGCGAGCTACGGCGAGGTCGCGGCAATGGCCGGCAGTCCCGGCGCCGCTCGCGCGGTGGGCACCGCGTGCCGGAACACCCCCTTCTCGATCGTCGTGCCCGTGCACCGCGTGGTGCGTGCCGACGGCTCGCCCGGCCAGTACGGGGCGCATCCCGAGCGCAAGCGGTACCTGCTGGACCTGGAGGCGGATGCGGCCGCCCGAGGCCGCACCGCGGTCGACGTCCGCCCCGGCGTGTAGGCCGCCGGGGCGGACGCGCATCCGGGCGGGATGCGCGGCGGGCGCGCGGGTGCGCGCACCCCTTCGTCAGTGCGGGCGGCTCAGTGCTCCACCGCCTTCTCCGCGCCGTAGCCGGTGAGCGAGCGCACCTCCATCTCGGCGGCGAGCCGCCGATCCTCCGAGCCCCGGTCCAGTACGGATCCGAGCCAGCCCAGCAGGAATCCGAGCGGGATCGACAGGATCCCCGGGTTCTCCAGTGGCCAGACGGCGAAGTTCACGCCCGGCAGGAACGAGGTGGGTTTGCCGGAGAACACCGGCGACAGCACGATCAGGATGATCGCCGCCGCCAAGCCCCCGTACATGCTCCATACCGCGCCCTGCGTGGTGAAGCGCTTCCAGAACAGCGAGTACAGGATCGTCGGCAGGTTCGCCGAGGCGGCCACAGCGAACGCCAGCGCCACGAGGAAGGCGATGTTCTGCCCCTGTGCTCCGATGCCGCCGAGGATCGCGAGCACGCCGATCACGATCACGGTACGGCGCGCCACGCGAACCTCGCCGTTCGGATCCGCCTGGCCGTCGCCGTTCCTGCCGCGTTTCACCACGTTCGCGTAGATGTCGTGCGCGAACGACGCGGCCGCCGTGATCGTGAGCCCCGCCACCACCGCGAGGATGGTCGCGAACGCCACCGCCGAGATGAAGCCCATCAGCACGGGACCGCCGAGATGGAGCGCGAGCAGCGGCGCCGCGGAGTTCACGCCGCCCGGCGCCGCCATGATCGACTGAGGTCCGACCAGTGCGCCGGCGCCGTACCCGAGCACCAGGGTGAGCAGGTAGAAGATGCCGATCAGCCAGATGGCCCACACCACGGAGCGACGAGCCTCCTTCGCCGTGGGCACCGTGTAGAAGCGCATCAGCACATGTGGAAGCCCGGCGGTGCCCAGCACCAAGGCGAGCGCGAGGGAGATGAAGTCCCAGGGATTGGCACCGTACTTCAGTCCCGGGCCGAGGATCGCGTCCTTCGGGTCCGAGGCGGATGCCGCCACCGCGCTCTCCAGGAGGGTGTTCAGGGAGAAGCCGTTCAGTGCGAGCACCCAGACGGTCATCGCGACCGCGCCGGCGATCAGCAGACCCGCCTTGACGATCTGCACCCAGGTCGTCCCCTTCATCCCGCCGATCAGCACGTACACGATCATCAGCACGCCGACCACCGCGATGATGAGCGATTGCCCGAGCTTGTCGCTGATGCCGAGCAGCAGCGAGACCAGGCCGCCGGCGCCCGCCATCTGCGCGAGCAGGTAGAAGAAGCACACCGCGAGGGTCGTGAGCGCCGCCGCCATCCGCACCGGCCGCTGCCTGAGCCGGAACGAGAGCACGTCGGCCATCGTGAACTTCCCGGTGTTGCGCATCAGCTCGGCCACCAGCAGCAACGCCACGAGCCAGGCGACGAGGAACCCGATCGAGTAGAGGAACCCGTCGTACCCGTTCACGGCGATCGCGCCGCAGATGCCCAGGAAGGACGCCGCGGAGAGGTAGTCGCCGGCGATCGCGAAACCGTTCTGCGGGCCGGTGAAACTGCGACCGGCCGCGTAGTAGTCCGCTGCGGTCTTGTTGTTCCGGCTCGCCCTGATCACGATGAACAGCGTCACGGCGACGAACGCGAGGAAGACGGAGATGTTCAGCACCGGATTGCTCTGCTCGAGCGTGGAGCCGGCGGCGGAATGAATGACGATCATGCCCCCGCCTCCGTCTTCTCCAGCGTCTCGCGAATGCTCGCGGATTGCGGATCCAGCTTCCGGTTCGCGAATGCGACAAAGCCCATCGTGATCGCGAATGTCGTCACGAACTGGCCGAGACCGAACAGCAGCCCGACGGTGATGTCTCCCCACACCGGCTGCGCCATGAAATGCGGAGCGAATGCCGCGAGCAGGACATACACGAAATACCAGACCAGGAACAGCACTGCGAGCGGGAACACGAAGGATCGATGCTCGCGGCGCAACCTGCGGAACGGTTCCGATTCCTGCACCTGCTGATAGTCGATGGCATCGGATGTGTGCGCATCAGTGGTTTCGGACATGGGGCCTCCTCGCCTCATATCGATTTCTCCGGCGAGCCCCGATGCGCGCCGGAGTGATAACGTCGACGCTACGAAACGACCAGACGGGGCGGGCACCCCCGGAAGTTGGTAGTCGGTGAACTCGTTCGAGACAGTCGGATCCGATGCGGATCTGGTCGCGCAGGCCGTGCGCGACCTGATCCGGCGCACCCGATTCCCGGTCGCCTTCGGCGGCCTGCTCGACAGCGGTGAGGTTCCGGTCACCGCGATCGTCGGCTCCCGCACCCGCAGCCTCGAGGGCCTCAGGGTGCAGCCGCAGCGCGGTCTCGGGGGACGGGCCATGACCGAACTTCGTCCTCGGATGACCCACGACTACGGCGCCTCGCGGCAGATCACCCACGACTACGACGGCTTCGTGCTGGGCGAAGGTCTGCGCACGCTGCTCGCGATCCCCGTGATCGTGTCCGGACGGCCGCGTGGCGTGCTGTACGCCGGGACCTGGGAGGAATCTCCGGCCGGCGGAATCACCACCGCCCCGGCGATGCAGATCGCGGACGCGCTCGCCGGCGAACTGCGCATCCGCGAAGAGGTGGAGCGGCGGCTGCGCTCCATGAGCACGCCGGCTCCCCCGCCCTCGTTGAGCCCCGCACAGCGCGAAGAACTGCGCGAGAGTTTCGCCGAGCTGCGCGCCGTCGCCGCCCTCGTGCCGGACCCGGCGGTGCGCGAACGCCTCGGTGATCTCGAGCACCGCCTGCTCGCACTCTCCGCGCCTGCGCCACGGTCGCGCGCCGCCGAGGTGCACCTGTCCCCGCGCGAGCTCGACGTGCTGAGCTGCGCAGCCCTCGGTCAGACCAACGCGCAGGTCGCAGGTGAGCTGGGACTGCGCGAGTCCACGGTGAAGGCGTACCTGGGCACCGCGATGGCCAAGCTCGACGCCCCGACCCGCCACGCCGCCGTCGCCCGGGCGCGGCGGGACGGACTGATCCCCTGACCCTCTGCGCTGCCCTGCTCCTGCCCAGGGTGTGCGGCTATGCTCGGAATCGCGCAATGCGCACCCGGACGAGGCGGGCCAGTACCCGGACAGCGAAAAGACTGGCTCTCAAGGAGGCCCGCCGTGGCGTGGTTCGTGCTCATCATCTCCGGAATGTTCGAGGCCGTATGGGCCACCGCGCTGGGGAAATCCGAGGGTTTCACGAAACTGTGGCCGAGTGTCATCTTCGTGATCGGCCTCGCCGCATCGATGTTCGGGCTGGGGTGGGCGATGCGGGAGATCCCGACGGCCACCGCCTATGCGGTATGGGTCGGCATCGGCGCCTCGCTCACCGTCGTCTGGGCGATGATCACCGGCGATTCCGAGGTGTCCTGGCTTCGTATCCTGCTGATCCTCGGGCTGGTCGGGTGCATTGTCGGATTGAAACTGATCGATCAGGGACACGCATGACATTCCGCATTCCAATCATTGCCGCCGGCAATTCCTGCAACTAGGTTTGTCGCCATGGCACGCAAAATCGTTCATCAGCTCGTCGACGATATCGACGGTTCCGTTCTCGAAGTGGGCGAAGGCGAGACCGTTCATTTCTCGCTCGACGGATCCGCCTATGAGATCGATCTGACCAGCGCCCACGCCGCAGACCTGCGTGCGGCACTCGCCCCCTACCTCTCCGCAGGCCGGCGCACGCAGCGCGCTGCGACGGGACGGCCGGCTGCAGCAGCCAAGCGCCCGAATCGCAACCCTGAGACCGCGTCGATCCGCGCCTGGGCCGGTGACAACGGCTACAAGCTCTCCGAGCGCGGCCGGATCCCGGCAGACGTGATCGAGGCCTATCGCGCCGCGAACTGACCGCAGGACCCGAAACGGAAAGGGACCGCCCGTCTGGGCGGTCCCTTTCTCACCTGTGCGGCGAGGTGGCGGGGGGTCGAGATCGGGTCGCGTGTGCCCCCGCATCTCCATCAGTTGTGCCCCCGCATCTCCATTCGCCCCTCCACGCGCCGACAAGAACCTGGGGCCGTCCAGCGTTTTCGAGACAGGTCGGCGCGCGGAGCCTCCTGGCGAACGGAGCCTCGCCTTTCGGGCGGTGTAGAGCGAGAGGGAGACCACCCTTCGGGCGGTCTCCCTCTCGCTCGTGCCCCCGACAGGATTCGAACCTGCGACCTGCCCTTTAGGAGAGGGCTGCTCTATCCGACTGAGCTACGAAGGCGCGCTCCCAGTCTAACGAGCGCCCACGGACCTAAGCGGCCATCGCCAGGTACCGCTCCCAGCTGGGTTCGCCGCGTTCGGATCCGCGCACGGTCCAGCCGGTCCCCCGCGGCGGGGCGGGCGTCAGTCGCAGCTCCCATCCCATCTCCTGCGGAGTGCGATCGCTTTTGACGTTGTTGCAGCGCAGGCAGCACGCCACCAGGTTCTCCCAGGAGTTCTTGCCGCCGCGCGAACGCGGCAGCACGTGATCGATCGTGGAGGCGGACTTGCCGCAATACCCGCAGCGGTTGCCGTCGCGGCGCAGCACCCCGCGTCTCGTGACGGGAGCGTACCGGCTCCTCGGCATCCGCACATAGCGGCTGAGCACGATCACGGCCGGGCGGTCGAAGCGGCCGCTCGCCGCCCAGACGGGATCGTCGTCGACGCATTCGACGACGGAGGCCTTCTTGTTCATGACCAGCACGAGCGCGCGTCGGAACGACACGATCGCGAGCGGTTCGTACCCTGCGTTGAGCACCAGTGTGCGCATCCTGCATCCCTTCGATCCGACCGGGACGGCTTCCCGGTCTCTCGACCGTGCGCAGACGGAGGGTCCGCAGGATACGAAAACGGCGCTGTCTACGAGAGACAGCGCCGAGAGCGCACGGGTGATCCGTGCCGATCCTGCGGGCAATGCCGAAGAACGAGTCGACCGAGTGCATCCGTGGTTCGGATGCTCGGTATTCGTCCCATCGTGTTCCTCCGCCCTTGCGACGACGGAATCAGGCTAACCCATGCCCCGGCGACGACGCGGAGAACTTCCGGTGAACGCGCTGTCGGATCAGCGGACGTTCACCTCGAGCCACGCCAGCGGGTCGATCTCGGTGTTGTTCACGAGCACCTCGAAGTGCAGGCAGGATCCGGAGACCCAGCCGGTGTTGCCGACCTCGCCGAGGTACTGTCCGGCGGTGACGCACTGACCCACGCTCACGGCTCGGCTGCCGTAGTTCATGTGCCCGTAGAGCGTTGCGATCGCGTTGGCCCCGCTCAGGGCGGGGTGCGAGAGCTCGATCGTCTCGCCGTAGCCTCCGTAGCCGTCCTGCGAGATCGTGACGCAGCCATCGGCGGCGGCGTAGATGGGCGTGCCGATCGGGGCGGCGAAGTCCTGTCCCATGTGGCTGCGACCGCTGCGAGCCGCGCCGAAGCCATCGCTCAGCGTGTAGGAGCCGGCCGCCATGGGGTAGATGACCTGTCCGGGGCTCGCGATCGGCGCCATGTTCGTGCGGACGGACGCGACCGAGGGCTTGGCAGCGGCCTCCGCCGCCGCCTTCGCCGCGGCGAGCGCGGCCTCGGCCGCCTTCTTCTGCTCGATCTCCTGCGGCGTCGTCGCGGTGAACGAACCCCGCGTGCCCGACACCGCCGTCGCCTCGGAGGCGACCACGATCGACTGCGCATGGCCGGCGGCGATCTGCTCTGCGGTCGCCGGCGAAGCGGTCGCGGGCGAAGCGGCGCCGGTCGCGAGTGCTGGAAGGGCGATCGCTGTCACCAGTGCACCGACAGCGGCGAGCACGGCGAAAGTGCGGATCGGGCGCACCACGGAACGGGAGACCGGGTTCTTCGCACGCTTCGTGGAACGCGTGTCGACGGATGTATCGGTCTTTTCGAGTTCTGCAGCCAAGGGCTTCCTCCAGGCCTCGGCGCCGTGCGTCGGCTCGTCCGTATTCGCGTGCAGGTCGGGATTTCGACAAGCATCAGGATGACCACGGCGGTGACGAACCGGGAGGCGGCCGCCGGGGTTATCGTCGACGGGCTTCTCGTCGGCGACCTCCCCGACGTTACCCGATCGTGATGAATCTGTCACCCCCTGATTCTGGATGACCGATCCGAGCAACCGGCAGGGGCGACTGATGCCGGTCAGCCCGCGTTCGCGGCGAGCCAGGGCTCAGGGTCGATGACCGAGCCGCCGATGCGCACCTCGAAGTGGAGGTGGGATCCGTACGAGTTACCGGTGTTGCCGACCAGCCCGATGAGCTGACCTGCGGAGACCTGGTCACCCGTCTCCACCATCCGGCTGCCGTAGACCATGTGACCGTAGCGGGTCTCCACCATGGTGCCGTTGAGGTTGCTCATGATCATGATCGAGACGCCGTATCCGCCGATGCTCTCGGCGGACGCGGTCACAGTCCCGGCAGCCGCAGCGTAGATCGGGGTGCCTTCCGGGGCGATCATGTCCCAGCCCTCGTGGCCGCGACCGGATCCGGGGCCTTCGCCCGGGGTGAAGCTGGTGACCGGGTAGCGCACCGCGCCCGAGCCCGGAGCGACCAGCGCCATCCCAGCGAGGGACGGGCGGGAGCTGCTGGCCGACGCCGCCGATGCGGCCGCCTCGGCGGCCCGAGCCGCTGCGGCATCCTCCGCCTTGCGCTTCTCGATCTCGTCCGGCGTGGTCGCGGTGAACTGCCCGCGCGCGCTCGGGGCCTGTGTGGCCTCGGAAGCGACGACGATCGACTGCGCGTTGTCTGCCGCCAGCTGCTCCGTGGTCACCGGGGCCGCATCGGCCGGACCGCTCGCCGAGGCGAACGCCGGAAGGCCGATCGCAGCGACCAGGGCGCCGACGGCGCCCAGGATCGCCACCGTGCGCACCGGACGCACGAAAGCGGATCGGTTCACGCCCTTCTTGGACGTCGTCGCTTCGGCGTTCGTCGGGCTCGCAGTCTCGATCGTGGTCTCAGGCAAAGTCTGTCCTCCGGCCTCTGCGCGAGATCGCGCCGGTCCGTCGTCGATCGGGTCGGTCCGCACAGGGCTCGGACACATGCCTCCCCACGGCGGCGACGGGCCGATGAGGCGAGCGCCGTGGAGTCCGTCGGCGGGCTTCTCGCCGGCGGCCCTTTCGACGCTACCGGAAAGTCACGAACGTGTCACACTGCGCCAAGGATCTGCTGAACGTTGATTTTCCGCGGATCCAGATGGTCGCGTACAGGCGACGCCCAGGCGGCGGATCGTCCCCGATGCGTGCGGAGATCTCAGGCGACCAGGAAGATGTGCGAGGCGAGCTCGACCGGGAGCTCGAGCCCCTCGTCCTGCCCGTCGACCTCGATGAGCACGTACCCCTCGTTGAAGCGGAACCGCCCGCGCGCCCCCGGGACGACGCCCGCGTCACGCAGTTGCTCCAGCAGCTCCGGATCCACCTGCGCGGGCTCGGCGAGACGACGCACGGTGCCCTCGGTGGGGGTGCCCGCCGTGTTCATGTGTTCGACGAGGCCGATCACGCCCTCGTCGAAGGTGCGCGCCGGGGTGCCGCCGAGCTGGTCCAGGCCGGGGATCGGATTGCCGTACGGCGACTCCGTGGGGTGCCCGAGAAGCTCGACCAGACGGCGCTCCACCTGCTCGCTCATGACGTGCTCCCAGCGGCAGGCCTCCTCGTGCACGTAGGCCCAGTCCAGCCCGATCACGTCGGAGAGCAGCCGCTCGGCGAGGCGGTGCTTGCGCATCACGTCCACCGCCTTGCGGCGTCCGGCCTCGGTCAGTTCGAGCCGTCGATCCTCGGAGACGACCACGAGACCGTCGCGCTCCATGCGGCCGACCGTCTGCGACACCGTGGGGCCGGAGTGCCCGAGGCGCTCGGAGATCCGGGCGCGCAGGGGGACGATGTTCTCCTCCTCGAGTTCGAGGATGGTGCGGAGATACATCTCCGTGGTGTCGATCAGATCGGCCATCGATCCCCCTTGTCGTGCCGCGGACGCGGTTGCGTGGTGTTAGGCAAGCCTACCTTCTGCGGATATGCGTCGGCTCTGCCCTGCAGGGGCTGTCAGAGGCATCGCAGCGCGGGGTCGCCAGCCTCGTGCGGAGCCCGTCGCACGGCGTCACAGGGCCGGGGCGCTCCCCCGCCGACACCTAGAATCTGTGCATGGCGATCGAGATTCCCCGTGAACTTCTGCCCGTCGACGGCCGCTTCGGATGCGGCCCGTCCAAGATCCGTCCGGAGCAGGTGAGCGCGCTCGCCGCCGTCGGGTCGAGCCTGCTGGGCACCTCGCACCGGCAGGCGCCGGTGAAGAACCTCGTCCGCAGCGTCCGCGAGCAGCTGTCGTCGCTGTTCCGCCTTCCGGAGGGCTACGAGATCATCGTCGGCAACGGCGGATCCACGGCGTTCTGGGACGCCGCCGCGTTCGGCCTCATCGAGAACCGCGCGCAGAACCTCGTCTCGGGCGAGTTCGGCGGAAAGTTCGCCAAAGCGGCGGCCGCACCATGGCTGCAGGCGCCGGACGTGCGCAACGCCGAGCCCGGATCCCGCGCCGAGGCCGAGATCGTCGACGGCGTGGACGTGTACGCCTGGCCGCACAACGAGACCTCGACCGGCGTCGCCTCGCCGATCCGCCGCGTCGCCGCGGATGGCGCCCTCACCGTCATCGACGCGACGAGCGCCGCCGGTGGCATCGACTTCGACGTGACCGAGACGGACGTCTACTACTTCGCCCCGCAGAAGAACCTGGGCTCCGACGGTGGGCTGTGGTTCGCCGCGGTCTCACCTGCCGCGATCGAGCGGATCGAACGGATCGCCGCCTCCGGTCGCTACATCCCCGAGTTCCTCAGCCTGAAGAACGCCGTCGACAACTCCCGCCTCGAGCAGACGCTCAACACGCCCGCCCTGACGACGCTGCATCTGCTCGACTCGCAGCTGCAGTGGATCAACACCAGCGGCGGACTCGCCTGGGCGGCGGCCCGCACGAACGAGTCCTCGCAGGAGCTGTACCGCTGGGCCGAGGCGACTGCCGTGGCGACGCCGTTCGTCGCAAACCCCGCCGACCGCTCCCCCGTGGTGGCGACGATCGACTTCGACGACTCGGTGGACGCGGCCGCGGTCGCCAAGACGCTGCGTGCGAACGGCATCGTCGACACCGAGCCCTACCGCAAGCTCGGCCGCAACCAGCTGCGCATCGCGACGTTCGTCTCGATCGAGCCGGATGATGTGCGGCAGCTGATCCGCTCGATCGACTACGTCCTGGAGCATCAGGGCGCCTGAGTCGCGCCGCGATACGAGAGAAGGCGCCTCCGCTCGGGGGCGCCTTCTCTCGTATCCAAGCATTTCCGGGCCTTGCCCGGCGCGTCACTCCTCGTCGGAGTCGTCGTCCTCGTCGGAGTCGTCATCCTCGTCGGAGTCGTCGTCCTCTTCGGAATCGTCATCCTCTTCGGAATCGTCATCCTCTTCGGAATCGTCATCCTCGGAGTCCTCCGCGGACTCTGCCGAGTCATCGAGCTCATCGATGTCCACGCCGTCGAGGTCGCCGGCGTGGAAACGCGGTGCGGCATCGTCCTCGTCCCGCTCATCGGCGTCGAGATCGTCATCGTCGAGGTCGTCGTCGGATCCGCCGTCGAGCTGTTCGCCCGAAATCTCCTCGGATCCGTTCGCCTCTGCGTCGTGCTGCGCGGTCGCGGCGAGCTCCGCTTGATGTGCGCGGTACTCCGCGAGGCGCTCGGCCCACGGCACCCATTCGGGCGCGAGCAGAGCACCGTCGCCGGGCAGCAGCTCGGCCTCCAGCACGGTCGGCTCCTCGTCCCCGACCTGGGCGACCGAAACGGTCCAGTACCAGCCGGGGTAGCCGCCGAGCCGGTTCTCGAAACGCAGCGAGACCACGCCGTCGACCTCGGGCAGGTAACCGGCAGCCGGTCCGACCGATGCGGCGGGGGTGATCTCGTGCAGGGCAGCGAGCGCCAGATCGCGCGCGCCCAGCAGGCGCTCGCTGACGAACGGCGCGGCGAGGGGCTCATCGGTCGAGAAGCGCTCCTCGACCGCCGGGGCGACGGCTTCGGCGGACTCCGGCGCGACCGCGCCCTGCGCAGGCTCGACCGGCTCGATGCCCGAGGCCTCGTCCTCAGGCATCGAAGTCCTCGGCGACGTTGCGCAGCACGGCGGCGATCTTGCGGCCGTGGCTGGACGACGGATAGCGGCCGCGGCGCAGGTCGCCGCCGATGCCGTCGAGCAGCTTCACGAGATCCTCGACGATCACGGCCATGTCGTCCGCGGGCTTGCGCTTGGACTTGGCGAGGCTCACCGGAGCCTCGAGCACGCGCACGGAGAGCGCCTGCAGGCCGCGTTTTCCGTCGGCGACGCCGAACTCGACGCGAGCGCCGGCCTTGACCGCGGACCCGGCGGGGAGGGACGAGGCGTGCAGGAAGACGTCCTGGCCGTCATCGGTGGTGATGAAGCCGAACCCCTTCTCGTCGTCGTAGAACCTGACCTTGCCGGTGGGCATGGGAGAACCTCGCTGCAAATACTCGGGCGCCGGATCCGGGGGATCCGATCGGGTGGCGTGCGGAAGCCCCGCACCCCACCAGCCTACCGGTCGCGGAGCGGGTAGGCTGGGACGGATGAGCACTCGGCCGCCTGCCCCCGAGCCGGAGATCCGCGGGATCGATCGGTTCCTGACCTTCGGCGCGCTGACGCTGGCCGCCCTCTCGGTGATCTGCTTCTTCGTGATCATCATCGCGACCGCGGTGGGGATGAAGCAGGCTGACTTCACGCACGGCGCCTGGCCCGTCGTGGGCGTGTTCCCGTTCTGGGGCCTGCCGATCGCCTTCGGCATGATCGTCGTCCTGCTCATCATGAGCTTCGTCCGGAGAGGACGCGCGGCGCGGCGCTCCTGACGCCGCCGCGAGCTGTTCTCACCATGAGCACCCATGCGCGCCTTCTCGCCGAGGCGTTGTCCGCGCGCACCGATGACGAGCTCGCCGCGCTCTTCGGGCGCCGTGAGGTGCGACCCGATGCCGGCTGGCACGATTTCTTCGACGCCGCCGAGGCGCTGCTGGATCCGACGTCGGTGGCACGGGTTCTGCCCCGTCTGACCCGGGCCGAGGTCGCGGGACTCGTCGCCGCCGCATCCGGCGCGGATCCCGGTGCGGTCGCGGACGCGCTGCGCACCCTCGCCCTGCTCTCGCCCTCCGGCGCGACGCTGCCCCCGACAGTGGCGGCGGCCGTCGCCGCACGCGACACCGTCGCAGGCCCGATCATCCCGGGCGACGAATCGGTGTCCGCAGACCTCCCTAAGAGCGCAGATGAGCCCGAGTCAGCCCGGGCCGCCGAACGCGCCTTCACGACGGTCGCGACACTCGCCGACGCCCTTCTGCTCGCCGAGGAGGGGCCGCTGGCGCTGCTCGCAGGCGGCACCGTGGGACTCTCCGAGAAGCGCCGCCTGAGCGAACGCGGGCTCCCCGAAGACCCTGCTCTGCTCGACGATGTGCTCGCGCTCGGCACGGCCGCCGGTCTGCTGCGGCCGATCGAGCGCACCCTGCGCCTGTCCGACGCCGGTGCGGCGTGGCTCCGGCTGCCCGGCCCCGAGCGCTGGTCGCGGCTGGTCGCAGGTTTCCGCACCGCTCTGCCCGAGGTGCTGCGCACCCGGAACGGCGGCTGGATCCCCCTTGCGGACTGGCACGCCGAGCATCCCTGGGACCCGAGCTGGCCGGCACGCATCGACGGACTCATCCGGCAGGCCCGTCTGCTCGGCCTCATCACAGACGAGAGCTCGGACGGAACCGCAGCGGAGACCCCCTGGGCCGAGGCGCCGCGACGCGGAGCGGACCCGGATCCCTCCGCCCTCGCCGCCTACGTGCCCGCCGAGGTCGACCGGATCTTCCTGCAGAACGATCTCACTGCGATCGCCCCGGGGCCGCTGCTGCCCGCCCTGGACCTGCGGCTGCGCGGCATGGCCACCCGCGAGTCGGCGAGCCAGGCGTCCTCGTACCGCTTCACCGCCGACTCGCTCAGCACGGCACTGTCGTCCGGGGAGACGGAGGAGGGGGTGCTGGACTTCCTCGAAGGTCTCTCCCTGACGGGAGTGCCGCAGCCGTTGCGCTACCTGCTGGCGCAGAGCGCGAGCAGGCACGGCCAGGTGCAGGTCGGTACCGACCCTGCGACCGGACGGACTCGCGTGCGCAGCCGCGACCTGCACCTGCTGCAGGCGATCGGCGTGGACCAGGCGCTGCGCCCCCTGGGCCTCGTCCCCGACGACACCGGCGAGGACGCCGCGGCGCTGACCACGCGGGTCAACCGCGACACCGTGTTCTGGGCGCTCACCGACGAGCACTACCCCGCCGCCCTCGTGGACGCGGCCGGTGCGGTGGAGCGACCGGTTCGCACCACAGCGGAGAGCGCTCCCCCGCCCCCCGCCGACGCCCAGCGCTACGCGGCGCTCATCGCCCGGCTGCGGGAGGCGCGTGAGGGCAACCCGGACGCCGCGTGGCTGGAACGGGAGCTCGAGCACGCCGCGAAGCAGCGCGCCGTGCTCGCCGTCGAGGTAGCCATGCCCGACGGCACGGCGCGCGAGCTGGTGCTCGAGGTGACCGGCTTCGGGGGCGGGCGCGTCCGCGGCCGCGACCGGGCGAGCGACGTCGAGCGCACCCTGCCGATCCGCTCAATCCTCTCCACCCGCGCCATCGAGGACGCCGGATCCTGAGTCCCGATCCTCTCAGCAGGACCGGGCCGCCCCGACCCCCGTGGCCGCGAGCATCGATCGGCGCCGAGCGCCGGCTCCCCGGTGTGACCGGTAGACTGGTCCGCTATGTCTGATGGCCCGCTGATCGTCCAGAGCGACCGCACCGTGCTGCTCGAGGTCGCGCACCCCGACGCCGAGAGCGCGCGGCACGAGCTCGCGATCTTCGCCGAGCTGGAACGCGCCCCCGAGCACATCCACACGTACCGGGTCACCCGGCTGGGGCTGTGGAACGCCCGCGCGGCCGGCCACACGGCCGAGGACATGCTGGAGACCCTCGACCGCTGGTCGCGTTTCCCCGTGCCCCCGTCGGTCTCCGTCGACATCCGCGAGACCGTGAACCGCTACGGCCGGCTCGTGATCGAGCGCGACGACGAGGGCGTACTCATCCTGCGCTCCACGGATCCCGCCGTGCTCACCCAGGTCGCCGGGAACAAGCGGATCCAGCCGCTGCTCGTCGGCCACCCTGCCCCCGACACGTACGTCGTGGACGCGTGGGCGCGGGGTCAGATCAAGCAGGAGCTGTTGAAGATCGGCTGGCCCGCCGAGGACCTGGCCGGCTACACGCCGGGCACACCGCACGAGATCACGCTGGCCGAGGACGGCTGGACGATGCGCCCCTACCAGCAGGACGCGGTCGACGCGTTCGCGAAGGACGGATCCGGCGTCGTCGTGCTCCCCTGCGGTGCCGGCAAGACCATCGTCGGCGCCGGTGCAATGGCGGCGACCAAGACGACCACGCTCATCCTCGTCACCAACGCCGTCTCGGCCCGCCAGTGGCGCGACGAGCTGATCAAGCGCACCAGCCTGACCCCCGAGGAGATCGGCGAGTACTCCGGGCAGGTGAAGGAGGTCAAGCCGGTCACGATCGCGACCTACCAGATCCTCACCGCGAAGCGGAAGGGCCAGTACGCGCACCTCTCCCTCCTCGACGAGATGGACTGGGGTCTGGTGGTCTACGACGAGGTGCACCTGCTGCCCGCACCGGTCTTCAAGCTCACCGCCGATCTGCAGGCCCGCCGCCGGATCGGCCTCACCGCGACGCTCGTGCGCGAGGACGGCCGCGAGGGCGACGTGTTCAGCCTGATCGGCCCCAAGCGGTTCGACGCACCGTGGAAGCAGATCGAGGCGCAGGGCTTCATCTCGCCCGCCGCCTGCTACGAGGTTCGCGTCGACCTGCCACCGGACGACCGGCTGGAGTACGCCGCCGCGACAGATGACGAGCGCTACCGCCTCGCCGCGTCCGCGCCGGCCAAGATCACCACGGTGCGCGAGCTCATCGCGAAGCACCCCGGCGAGCGCATCCTCGTGATCGGGCAGTACCTCGACCAGCTCGAGGAGTTGTCCGAGGCCCTGAACGCGCCGTCGATCACCGGCGCGACGCCGGTGGACGAGCGCGAGGAGCTGTACCGGCAGTTCCGCGAGGGCGAGATCGAGCTGCTGGTGGTGTCGAAGGTCGCGAACTTCTCCATCGACCTGCCGGAGGCCTCGGTCGCGATCCAGGTGTCCGGATCCTTCGGCTCGCGCCAGGAGGAGGCGCAGCGCCTCGGACGCCTGCTGCGACCGAAGCAGTCCGGGCACACGGCAAGCTTCTACACGCTGATCGCGCGGGACACGGTCGACCAGGACTACGCGCAGAACCGCCAGCGCTTCCTCGCCGAGCAGGGATACAGCTACACGATCCTGGACGCGCACGAGCTCGAGGCGGCCTGAGGGCGCACGACGCGAGATCAGGTGGTGCGGGCGAACCAGTCCAGCGCGAGCCGGGCGACCTCGCGCGGCTGATCGTCCGTGAGGAAATGCGCGCCGTGGTCGACGAACGCGAGCTCGAACCTGTCGGCATGCTGCCCGTGGTTCCTGCAGATGCGGCGCACCGTCGGCTCCGCGAACGGGCCGTCCTCGCTGCCGAACACGCAGAGCATCGGCGGGCGCAGACGCATCCGCTTGTAGACCCCTCCCATCAGCCGTCGCGAGACCGGTATCACCATGCCCCGGTAGAGCGCGGTCACGGCCCGCTCGATCTCAGGCCGCTCGTGCACCCGCAGGTAGGCTTCGACCGTCTCGCCGGTCATCGGCTTCGCCGCATAGCGGGATCCGAACAGGTATCCGAGCGATCTTCCCGCGCGGTGCATAAGCAGCGCCGGCATATGCGCGAACGCGGGCATCACCCGGGGCGAGAACTCCATGAAGCCCGGCGGCACGGCGACCTGCACGATCGCCCGCACGCGCTCCGGACTGCGGTACGCGAGCTGCATCCCCGAGATCGCTCCCATGTCGTGGCAGAGGAAGCGCGCGGCACCGATGTCGAGCGCGTCCAGCACGGCGACCACGTCGTCCAGCTGGGACTCCGCGCCGAATCGCGGGTCGTCGGCCTCCGTCCAGCCCGAGCCGCGCAGATCGGGGCAGATCACGCGATACCCCTCCGCAGCGATGATCGGCGCGATGAGGCGCCACTGCCACCAGTGCATCGGAAACCCGTGCAGAAGCACGACGGGATCGCCCTCGCCGATCGACGCCACATGTGTGCGCAGCCCCGGCGTGGCGATCATCGCGTGTTCGAACCCGCCCGCGTCGGGAAGCGGCGGCGACCATTCCCGTTGGAGTCGCGAGGATTCCGGCGTGTCCATGGCGAGACCTCCCTGTCATCGCACCGCGCGGACCACTGCGGTTCGCCGGGAAGTTTACTACGTTCGTAGTGTCAGCGCACTATGAAAGTAGTGATCTACGCTCGTCCCATGAGCAGTACGCGCCGTCGGGCGCTCGACGCCGCCGTGACCCTGATCGGCACGGAGGGGATCCGCGCGCTCACGCACGGCCGGGTGGATGCCGCAGCCGCGCTGCCGCCCGGATCCACGTCGAATCACTTCCGCACGCGTGCGGCGCTGGTCTCAGGGGTGATCGAGTGGCTGGCGACACAGGAGCGCGCGGACGCCGGCCTGCCGGACATCGGCTCCGCCGACGAATTCATCGATGCCGTGTCCCGGATGATCCAGCTCCAGTCCGGTCCGCTCGCGGCGCGCACCAGGGCGCGCTACGCGCTGTTCCTGGAGGCGGATGAAGACGCCGTGCGACCGCTGCGCGAACAGCGGCTCGGCATGGAGGCGTGGGTGCGCGGGATCCTCACGAGCCTCGGCGGGGACACCGCGGCTCGGCACGCCGCCTTCGTCATGGCCACCGGCGACGGCCTCCTGCTGCACCGGGTCACGGTGGATCCCGACGCACCCATCCGCGAGGTGATCGCTCACGCCGTGCATGCCGCCCTGAGCGGCTGACCGGTGCACTGGACGCGGTCGGCGCACGCGGGCCTCGATCGAGACGCTCAGACGCGGGGATCCTCCCCCGGCCTCAGACCGCAGCGCCAGCACGGCGCGGTCGGATCGTCGAGCACGGCCCCGCACTCCGGGCACACCCGGGCCAGCCAGCGGGCGGAGTCCCCGCCGCGCTCCTCGTCATCCATCTCCGGATGCTGCGTCACCGTGGACGGTGCGGGTCCGGCCCGGATCAGGTCTGCGGGATGACCGTCAGCACGCGAGCCGTGAACTCGGCGAAGGCCGACATGAACTGCCGCAGGAACTCCTCGGTCCCTGGCGTCGTCACCCGGCCGTCGTCGTCGATCAGGCCGGGCGAGTAGTGGATGTAGGCCTCGGGCGCGGTCATCTGCCGGGCGTTGAGGAAGCCGAGCGTCCCGCGCAGGGACTGCTGTCCGACGGCCGTGCCGATCGCCCCCATCGACGCCCCCACGACGCCGGTGGGCTTGTGCGCCCACACGTTCTGCCCCCAGGGTCTGCTGCCCCAGTCGATCGCGTTCTTCAGCGGTCCCGGCAGCGAACGGTTGTACTCCGGCGTCACGAAGAGCACCGCGTCGGCGCTCGTCACCGCCTCCTTGAAGTCGAGCGCGACCTGCGGATAGTCGGCATCGAAGTCGCGGTTGTACAACGGCAGGTCGGCATAGGAGATCTCGAAGAACTCGAAACCCTCGGGCGCAAGATGCGTCAGTGCGTTCGCCAGACGGCGATTGATGGACTCCCGGGAGAGGCTGCCGACGATGACGCCGACACGGTACGGCCCCTCGTGCTCGATGATGTCGATCTTCATGGACACACTCTGCACCCGAAAGGGGCGGATCGTCACGCTTCCTGAGGCGCCGCATAGCCGATCCCTAGGAAAGTTCCGCCCGCAATCAGCCCGAACACGGATCGGGTCACCATAATGGGGGCATGACTGAAGCGCGCATCCTGGTCGTCGACGACGAACCCAACATCCGCGATGTCCTCTCCACGGGCCTGAGCTTCGCCGGTTTCTCGGTGAAGACCGTCGCCAACGGCGCCGCCACGATCTCGGCCGTGCTGGAGGAGGAGCCCGATCTCATCATCCTCGACGTGATGCTCCCCGACATGAACGGATTCAGCGTCACCAAGCGACTGCGCGGCGCGGGTTTCACGGCGCCGATCCTGTTCCTCACGGCGAAGGACGACACCGAGGACAAGATCGAGGGACTGAATGCGGGCGGCGACGACTACGTCACCAAGCCGTTCGCCCTGGACGAGATCGTCGCGCGTGCGCAGGCGATCCTGCGCCGCACCATGCAGGCGGACGAGGAATCGGTGATCCGCGCCGGCGAGCTGTCGATGGATCAGGACACGCACGACGTGTTCGTCGGATCCACCCCCATCGAACTCAGCCCGACCGAGTTCAAGCTCCTCCGCTACCTCATGCTCAACCCGAACCGGGTGTTGTCGAAGGCGCAGATCCTCGACCACGTCTGGGAGTACGACTTCAACGGTGACGCCGGCATCGTGGAGAGCTACATCTCGTATCTCCGCCGCAAGATCGACCCGCACACCGAGGAGCCGGTCATCCAGACCAAGCGCGGCTTCGGCTACATGCTCAAGGTGGGGAAGACCGCGTAGCGGATGGCAGAGCCCGACGCGATCACGCGATGGTGGCGCCGGATCAGCCTTCGGGCGAAGGTGACCGGCGTCACCGTCGGCGTGCTCGCGCTCGGACTCGTCGTCACCGGCATCGGCACCATGCCGATCCTGCGCAACCTGCTCATCGACAACGTCGAATCCCAGCTGCCGACGCTCGTGACCAGCGACCTCGCCACGATCACGCCGGACGGCTACGGCACCTTCAGCGTCACACTTAAGGACGAGACGCTGGGCCTCGCGGACTACTTCGTCGCGGTCTACGACACGGGCGGCGCGCTCGTGTACTCCGGGGGCGGCGCGCCGAAGGCCGGCAAGCCCGAGTTCCCGACCGCCTACCCTCTGGCCCGTGCGACGCTCGAAGCCGGACGGACGGATCCGATGGTGCTGCGAGGCGCGGACGGATCCGAGTTCCGCGCCGCTGTGGCGGTGCGGGAGGACCCCAGCACCAACATCACCTACACGCAGATCGTGGCGGTGTCGCTGGACGAGCCGGATCGCATCCTGGCGACGTTCTTCGGGGTGTTCACCACGGTGGCGCTCGTGACGATCATCATCGCGGCGCTCGCCACCCGGGGGCTGGTGACGCTCGCCTTCCGCCGGCTGGGCCGGGTGGAGTCCACCGCCATGGCGATCGCCGCGGGCGACTTCAGTCAGCGGCTCACGGACCTCGAGCCGACGACCGAGGTGGGGCGGCTGAACGGCGCCATCAACACCATGCTCGACCGGCTGGACGCGGCGATCGCCCAGCGCGACCGCTCTGTGCAGCAGATGCGGCGCTTCGTCGGCGACGCCAGCCATGAGCTGCGCACGCCGCTGGTGAGTGTGCGCGGCTACGCCGAGCTGTACCGGATGGGCGCCATCAAGCCCGGCGAGGACACTGCGCGCGCGATGGACCGGATCGAGAAGGAGGCGCTGCGGATGGGCGTGCTCGTCGAGGATCTGCTCGCCCTCGCCCGCCTGGACGAGCAGCGCGAACTCACCATCGAACCGCTCGATCTTCGCCCGCTCGCGCAGGACGCCGCGCTCGACCTGCGCGCGGCGGCGCCCGAGCGCCCGGTCACCGTCGTCGACATGACCGCCGAGGCGCACCCTACGGACCTGCCCGTGCCCTCACACATGGCGATCACACGGCCGACCCCGACAACACGCGCGGCGCCTCCGCGCGGTCGCATACCCGCGATCCTGCGCCGGCGCCCGCGCGACGGCGGCCCGGTTCCCGAGATCGACTTCTCCGAGGCCGTCGTCGCTCCCGTCTCCACGCCGCCGATCGTGCTCGGCGAGGAGAACAAGGTGCGCCAGGTGATCGCGAACCTGCTCGGCAACGCGCGGCGATTCTCCCCCGGCGACTCCCCCATCGAGGTGGTCGTGGGCGCGGACCGGCGCCGGGACGTGGGCTGGTTCGCGATCGTGGATCACGGTGAGGGCGTCCCCGAGCAGATCCGGGATCAGATCTTCCAGCGCTTCTGGCGCGCCGACTCCTCGCGCACGAGAGACACCGGCGGCGCGGGCCTGGGGCTCGCCATCGTCGCGTCCATCGTGCGTGCGCTGAACGGCTCGGTCCAGGTGACCGAGACACCGGGCGGCGGTGCGACGTTCACCGTGTCGCTGCCGCTCGCACCGGCGCAGGCGACGCCGGAGCACCTGCTGCAGGACACGCAGCCCATCGAGCCGCTCGACCTCTCGCGCTGAGCCCGGCGGCCGCTGGACCTGTCCCGCTGAGCCCGGCGGCAGCTGGCGTCCTCGATCGATCCGCACAGTGCGGACCCCGCGAAGGTTCCGCACCGGTTGCGCGACCGGCCCCTATCGACAGGCACCGGATCCCTAACGTCGGATGCATCCGATGCACCACGACGAAAGGATCCTCATGTCCGTTTTCACCGTCGACACTGACGCCGTCTTCACCACCAGGCTGTCCGTGCAGGCCACGAGCGAGCGGCTGCAGAGCGACTCGGCCGCCATGACGTCGCAACTCACTCAGCTGCAGTCGTCCTGGAGCGGGGGCGCCTCCGTCGCGTGTCAGAACGCCGTGGAGCAGTGGCGCGGCGCACAGGCGCATGTCGAGCAGGCGCTCGCGGCGATCGCCCAGGCCCTCGGGTCCGCCGGCCAGCTCTACGCGCAGGCCGAGAACGACTCCACTGCGCTGTTCCACTGAGTGTCCCCCTGCCGAGGACGCGCTTTCGTGGGCGGCTCCGCAGACGGAGAAGGCCCCCGGGACGAATGAACTGGTCCCCAGTAGTTGGACTGGCCGATTGAGAGCTTAGGGTTAAGCGGCGAGGGCCTGGGTCCGGTATTGCACCGGGCTCAGGCCCTTGAGCGTTGAGTGGGCCCGTTCGGCGTTGAACCAGTCGATGTAGGTGTCGAT